>NZ_JAPFCC010000001.1:3697500-4047500 GCF_025562715.2 Endozoicomonas gorgoniicola | reverse complement strand
GCGAACCCGGGGAACTGAAACATCTAAGTACCCGGAGGAAAAGAAATCAACCGAGATTCCCCCAGTAGCGGCGAGCGAACGGGGACCAGCCCTTAAGCAATCCTGGAGTTAGCGGAACACACTGGAAAGTGTGGCCATAGTGGGTGATAGCCCCGTACGCGAAAACTCCTTTATTGTGAAATCGAGTAGGACGGCACACGTGAAATGCTGTCTGAACATGGGGGGACCATCCTCCAAGGCTAAATACTCCTGACTGACCGATAGTGAACCAGTACCGTGAGGGAAAGGCGAAAAGAACCCCGTTGAGGGGAGTGAAACAGAACCTGAAACCGTGTACGTACAAGCAGTGGGAGCCTACTTGCTCTTTATTGAGCGATGGGTGACTGCGTACCTTTTGTATAATGGGTCAGCGACTTACATTTTGTGGCAAGGTTAACCGCATAGGGTAGCCGTAGGGAAACCGAGTCTTAATAGGGCGAACAGTCGCAAGGTGTAGACCCGAAACCGGGCGATCTATCCATGAGCAGGTTGAAGACCAGGTAACACTGGTTGGAGGACCGAACCCACTGTCGTTGAAAAGCCAGGGGATGACTTGTGGATAGGAGTGAAAGGCTAATCAAGCCCGGAGATAGCTGGTTCTCCTCGAAAGCTATTTAGGTAGCGCCTCTTGTCTCACCATCGGGGGTAGAGCACTGTTTGGGCTAGGGGGTCATCCCGACTTACCAACCCCATGCAAACTCCGAATACCGATGAGTGCAATCAAGGGAGACACACGGCGGGTGCTAACGTCCGTCGTGGAAAGGGAAACAACCCAGACCGTCAGCTAAGGTCCCAAAGTAATAGTTAAGTGGGAAACGATGTGAGAAGGCCCAGACAGCCAGGAGGTTGGCTTAGAAGCAGCCACCCTTTAAAGAAAGCGTAATAGCTCACTGGTCGAGTCGGCTCGCGCGGAAGATGTAACGGGGCTCAAACTATTCACCGAAGCTACGGGTTCAGTACTCTTTTTATTAAGAGTTACTGAGCGGTAGAGGAGCGTTGTGTAAGCGGTTGAAGGTGTGCCGGGAGGCATGCTGGACGTATCACAAGTGCGAATGCTGACATGAGTAACGATAAAGGGAGTGAGATCCTCCCTCGCCGGAAGACCAAGGGTTCCTGCGCAACGCTAATCGGCGCAGGGTGAGTCGGCCCCTAAGGTGAGGTCGAAAGACGTAATCGATGGGAAACAGGTTAATATTCCTGTACCCCCCTTGACTGCGATGGAGTGACGGAGAAGGCTAGGCCGGCAGGGCGATGGTTGTCCCTGTTTAAGGTCGTAGGCTGTGGGCCCAGGCAAATCCGGGTCCACTTATGCCGAGAACTGATGACGAACCGGCTACGGCCGGGAAGTGGTTGATGCCATGCTTCCAGGAAAAACTTCTAAGCGTCAGGTCAAGGGGGACCGTACCCCAAACCGACACAGGTGGTCAGGTAGAGAATACCAAGGCGCTTGAGAGAACTTGGGTGAAGGAACTAGGCAAAATGGCACCGTAACTTCGGGAGAAGGTGCGCCGGTTCTGGTGATGAGATTTACTCTCTAAGCTGGGACTGGTCGAAGATACCAGGTGGCTGCGACTGTTTATTAAAAACACAGCACTGTGCTAACACGTAAGTGGACGTATACGGTGTGACGCCTGCCCGGTGCCGGAAGGTTAATTGATGCTGTTATTCTTCGGAAGAAGCGGTTGATCGAAGCCCCGGTAAACGGCGGCCGTAACTATAACGGTCCTAAGGTAGCGAAATTCCTTGTCGGGTAAGTTCCGACCTGCACGAATGGCGTAACGATGGCCACGCTGTCTCCACCCAAGACTCAGTGAAATTGAAATCGCTGTTAAGATGCAGTGTATCCGCGGCTAGACGGAAAGACCCCGTGAACCTTTACTACAGCTTCACAGTGGATCTTGATGTTGCTTGTGTAGGATAGGTGGGAGGCTTTGAAGTGTGGACGCCAGTCTGCATGGAGCCAACCTTGAAATACCACCCTGGCAATATTGAGGTTCTAACCCAGGTCCCTTACCGGGACCGGGGACATTGTGTGGTGGGTAGTTTGACTGGGGCGGTCTCCTCCCAAAGAGTAACGGAGGAGCACGAAGGTTGGCTAAGCACGGTCGGACATCGTGCGGTTAGTGTAAAGGCACAAGCCAGCTTGACTGCGAGACGTACAGGTCGAGCAGGTACGAAAGTAGGTCTTAGTGATCCGGTGGTTCTGAATGGAAGGGCCATCGCTCAACGGATAAAAGGTACTCCGGGGATAACAGGCTGATACCGCCCAAGAGTTCACATCGACGGCGGTGTTTGGCACCTCGATGTCGGCTCATCACATCCTGGGGCTGAAGCCGGTCCCAAGGGTATGGCTGTTCGCCATTTAAAGTGGTACGCGAGCTGGGTTTAGAACGTCGTGAGACAGTTCGGTCCCTATCTGCCGTGGACGTTGGAAGTTTGAGGAGAGCTGCTCCTAGTACGAGAGGACCGGAGTGGACGAACCACTGGTGTTCGGGTTGTGTCGCCAGACGCATTGCCCGGTAGCTAAGTTCGGACGGGATAACCGCTGAAAGCATCTAAGCGGGAAGCCCCCTTCAAGATGAGACTTCCCTTGGCCTTCGAGGCCACATAAGAGACGTTGAAGACTACGACGTTGATAGGCGGGGTGTGTAAGCGTTGTGAGGCGTTGAGCTAACCCGTACTAATGACTCGAGAGGCTTGACCATATAACGCCAAAGCGATTTGCACTGAAAACGTTCCAGACGTTTTTCAGCACTTCCTCCATCCATGGAGGTCGCCATGCACGAGAGTGTGAAGCAAGAACAAAAGCTTATTAAGAACAGGATTCCAGAGTTTGCAGTAGCCTAAACTGGCAGCGGAAAGCGGAAAGCGGAAAGCGGAAAAACTGCAACTCAAAAAAGAATTTGCCTGGTGACCATAGAGTGTTGGAACCACCCGATCCCATCCCGAACTCGGAAGTGAAACGACACATCGCCGATGGTAGTGTGGGGCTTCCCCATGTGAGAGTAGGTCATCGCCAGGCACTAATTAAGAGAACCCCAGTCGAGAAATCGGTTGGGGTTTTTGCTATGTGTGGAAAAAGCAAGAACAACAAAAACATCACCGATACTATGTGGGCTACACTGCTTTCCATCAAAGCGGATTTGCCTGTCTGTGAGTCTTGTTGCTTGCCAGCTAAACAGTCCGCTTAAAATAACGATTTTCAGGAAGGTGCAATATGTCAGACGATAAAACCCTCGTGATTACCGGGGCTTCCAGTGGTATTGGTGCGGAAACCGCCCGGCACGCAGTTCAGGCTGGCTGGTCTGTGGTGATTGCCGGTCGTCGTAAAAATGCACTGGAAGATCTGTGTGTTGAGTTGGGTGGCAGTGAGAAAGCGCACCCGGTCGTATGCGATGTATCTTCCTGGGATGATCAGCAAAAGCTGGTTAGCGAAGCATTGCAGCATTTTGGCAAAATCGATGCGGTTCTTGCCAATGCCGGTATCGGGGGAACTCCGGGAGGGTTCAGCGGTGCCGACCCGCTGCAATGGAAAGATATGATTCTTACCAATGTTTATGGTGTTGCACTAACGTTGAGAGCCAGTCTGGAAGAGATTAAAAAGAATAAAGGGCATGTTGTCATTATGAGTTCTGCGGCCGGCCGTCTTCATTTATCGGGCTCTATGTACGGAGCAACCAAATGGGCGGCGTCTGCTATTGGTTATAATCTGCGGGAAGAGTTAAAGGGTACAGGCGTTCGAACTACCATTATTGAGCCGGGTGTAGTGGATACTCCATTTTTTGATGATCCTAAGCCTGATGGCTTAAAGGCAGAAGATATTGCCCGGTCTGTGATGTTTGCCTTATCTCAGCCTCATGGAATGAATCTTCATGAAATGACTGTTTACCCAACCAGCAGTCAGCATTAACCTACCGAAGATTGCTGACAGTATGCAAACTGAAGCTGGAAAGCGGATGCCTGAGCGCAGCAGTCAGTTTATACGGGATTTTCGGGATCAACTGTGTCGTGAGTTGAGGGGGAGAGTATTAACTGAGCAATTCATAGACCGTTATTTTTGTACGAGCTTAATAGTCGGTGTATTCCGTAGATTGCCTTAGGTATATGTCTAGAAATTTTCGTCAAGTAGCTGCTAACCAAATCCTTACAAGATGAATAGACTTAGCGTCTATTTTTCGTTTTGAGACTTCTAACCGTGTTGAAAAAAATAACAGCGATTTCTCTGGTAGCTTCCATGGGTTTTCTGGGGGGGTGCGCCACTATGAGTGAGTCTGAGTGCCTTAACGCTGACTGGCAGTTAATTGGTTTTGAAGATGGCCTGAATGGCTACTCTATGTCCCGAATTGGCGATCATCGCAGTGCTTGCGCTGAATACTCTATTGTTCCAAGCCAGGCGCTATACCAGCAAGGTTTTGAAGCAGGCTTGAGGCAGTTTTGTACGCCGACTAATGCTTATGATTACGGAAAGAGTGGCGGAACCTATAACCACCAGTGTCCGGCAGATTTGCACAATGAGTTTCTGAAGTATTACAACCAGGGGCAAGAGTATTACGCTGTCGAGAAATCTATTCGGGATTACGGTTACAAAATTGCTGACGCAAAGAAAAAAATAGAGAAGCTGGAAAAGAAAATTCTCGACAAGGAAGCCAGAATTATCAGTGACGACAGCTCGGCAGAGGAGCGCTTGAGACTGGTAGGCGATATTAAGCGACATAAAGAAGAGATTGGTCACTTGAGAACCGCAAGGACGGCTGACGAGCGTAAGCGGGCGGTAAAAGAAGAAGAGCTGTCCCGGCTTCAGGCTCCGGCAGTCTAAAATGTCTTCATGGTTGGCATAAACGACAGTCGTCGCAATTGTTGATACCAGGTTGAGGCATAAAAAAGGGAGTCGCAAAGGACTCCCATACTGGTCAGCCCAAAAAGGCTTTATAGGCTTTGTTATTGGTTTCCTCGGAATAGTGGTAGCCAATTTCATCCAGAAAGCCGCTCACGTGCTTTCTTTCCCCGGGTGGAACATCAAGACCCACTGCAACACGACCATAAGCCGCACCATGGTTACGGTAGTGGAACATGCTGATGTTCCAGCGTTTGCCGAGTTTGTTCAGGAAGTTCAGCAAAGCACCGGGACGTTCCGGGAACTCGAAGCTGTAAACCACTTCGTTTTCAACGGCACTGCTATGCCCTCCAACCATATGGCGAACATGGAGCTTTGCCATTTCATTATCGGTCAGGTTTTCAACCGGATAACCTTTGTCTTTCAACTCATTGATGAGGTTATCGATCGGCATCTGGTCGGGGTGTACCTGCACACCGACAAAAATGCTGGCATTTACCGGATCGTGATAGCGGTAGTTAAACTCTGTCACGCTGCGCTTGCCCAATGTTTCACAGAAGGTTTTAAAACTGCCGGGACGTTCCGGAATCGTTACAGCAATGATGGCTTCGCGCTTTTCACCCAACTCAGCGCGTTCAGAAACATAGCGAAGACGATCAAAGTTAACGTTGGCGCCTGAGTCTATTGCCATCAGTGTTTGCTGCTGAACCCCTTTGTACTCAACAAATTTCTTCAGCCCCGCAAGCGCCGTTGCCCCAGCGGTTTCACAGATAGACCGCGTGTCATCGAAGATGTCTTTAATGGCTGCACAGATTTCATCTGCACTAACGGTAATGACTTCATCAATATACTCTCTACAAAGCTTGAAGGTTTCCTCACCAATCTGTGCCACGGCGATGCCATCTGCAAAGATGCCTACGTGGGGCAAAACTACACGTTCGTCAGCGTCTAATGCTGCTTTCAGGCAGGCAGACTCTTCGTATTCAACACCAATCACCTTAATGTCCGGGCGGAGATACTTGATGTAGGTGGCGATACCGGCAGCCAGGCCACCTCCGCCGACAGGAACAAAAACAGCATCCAGGGGGCCGGTATGCTGGCGGAGTATTTCCATGCCGATCGTTCCCTGTCCGGCAATGGTATCAGGATCATCGTAAGGGTGAATAAAGGTGTAGCCATGGTGCTCAACCAGTTCCAGTGCGTGTTTCAGTGCCTGGTCGAAGGTGTCTCCATGCAGAATAACTCTGGCGCCTCTCACCTTACACGACCGAACCTTTATTTCCGGTGTGGTGGTGGGCATAACAATAATGGCTTCAATGCCCAGCTTTTTTGCTGCCAGCGCCACGCCCTGGGCATGGTTGCCTGCCGAGGCGGCAATCACACCACAGTTTTTCTGTTCCTTATTGAGCTGGGCAATTTTGTTATAGGCACCACGAATTTTGAAAGAAAATACGGGCTGAAGGTCTTCCCGTTTAAGAAGAATGTTATTGCCCAGACGCTCGCTCAGAAAGGGAGCTGGATCGACAGGTGTTTCCACCGCGACATCGTAGACCCTGGCTTCCAGAATCTTTCTTATATAGTGGTGAGGCATTTTGTTCTGCTATTTATACTGACTTTTTTTGGATTTTCATTGGTTTTGGGCATTCTAAAGGAAATCGGTCGGGGTTGAGTAGTATAATTCTTGTTTTCCCCGTGTCTCATGCTGTTAAGGTAACGTAATGACTCAGGACGAACTGAAAAAAGCAACGGCTGAAGCCGCTCTGGAACGTATTCTTCCACATCTGGAAGATGACATGATCATCGGTATTGGTACAGGTTCCACCGCTAACTTCTTTATTGATGCCCTGGCTGAGCATAAGGCGAAGTTTGATGGTTGTGTTGCCAGTTCTGAAGCGTCTGCAGACCGCCTGAAAGGCCATGGAATTCCCGTTTACGATCTGAACAGTGTTTCCAGTCTGCGCTTTTACATCGACGGTGCTGATGAAACCAACGAACACCGGCAGCTGATCAAAGGCGGCGGCGCTGCATTGACCCGTGAAAAGATTGTTACGGCTGTGGCTGAGGAGTTTATCTGCATCGCTGATGGCAGCAAGAAAGTGGATGTGCTGGGCCAGTTCCCACTGCCTGTTGAAGTGATTCCAATGGCTCGCAGTTATGTGGCCCGTGAACTGGTTAAGCTGGGCGGCGATCCGGCTTATCGCGAAGGTGTAGTGACTGACAATGGTAATGTCATTCTGGATGTCTGGAATATGCAAATTACCGATGCGGTTGCCACGGAAGAGAAAATCAATCAGATCGTAGGTGTGGTCACTAATGGTTTATTTGCTGCCCGACCAGCCAATGTGTTGTTGCTGGGTACTGAAAACGGAGTGGAAACCATCACTGCCTGATCATTTCTGCCTGATCATTACTGTCTAATCATTACTGTCTAATCATTAAGAGTGGCCGGTTGAACCGGCCGTTTTTAATAAATCTGATTTTATCATGCTGATATCAGAAAACACTGGCAAAGAAAAAGTGCAAGGCTATGATAATACTGCCAAATGATAACGTTAGTACGACAAGTTCGCTGAAATTCAGCTCGTAGTCGCAACTCTTTATATCCCTCTCGACTTCCCTCTCTAGTTCCATAGTACAGCTCCCTCTATGACAGGCTTTTTCTGGTGTTTCTATTCTTTTTCAGTGTGACTTGATTCAGTTTTTTCCTTATACATTCTCAAGTTTAGAGCTGTTTCTGATACTGATCCTTGCTACATTGGTCGGAAATTCGACTTATGTCTTATACAGAGCCATGAGCGAGAGAAATTGTTCATTTTTGACCATTACTCCACCATTTCATTGGCCGCTTCTGTTAAAGTATGTAGATCACTCCATCGGACAAGCCTTGTCAGTTGATCTTTCACTGCCTGACGTTGTGAAAACCAACGTGCAACCACTTCTAATGACAGATCCAATCCCAGGGCTGTTAATCGCAAGTCATCTTCAGTTGGGTTATTATTTGCTGAAAATGCGTCTTCCAGTCTGTTTTGCAGAAACTGGGGAATGTTTTCTTCCCCCTCTATTTCCTCTACTCCTGAGATTGCCTGATTCAATCCTGCTTCCTGATGAGCTATTTCCTCCAATGAAGGCAATCTGGCTCTCCGGCTGTTCCACATTATTCCTTGTTGTGTCGCTGCTATATCCATCAGCTCTAACATGCCCCGCTCCCCCATCACAGTAGCCCCCTGTATAAGAACCTCCAAACCCGTTGGTTCGTCTGGTTCATCAGAAGCAGGCGTTGACTGTGGATCAACCATAGAGACAGCCCATTCATTATTCAGGCCTTCATGATATTGCTGTTGATCAGTAGGAGTGCCGTCGTCTTCAGCCTCAGAATGCATCATCCACACTTGAATGTCTCTTATTGGGTGAATCCGGTAAAATGAACATAAATGATACCTGTCCACTGCTTGTTGCCCCATTCCAAATAAATAGAAGTGGGATTCGTTATTATCAACATCAATATTGCCTTTTCCGGAAAACAAAACGTCGATTCGATTAGCCTTGTCAGGTAAAAAACTTTGGACTCTATCCAAACCTTTTTCTTTCACCGCCGGCATTTGAGCGCAAAGCGCAATGGCACTGTTTTCCAAATATTTCATTTTCAGAGTACCTTCAACCGGCTCTGGCACATTTTCTGAAGGCACTTCAATCGAAGTCTGGCCATTTCTATATTCCCCGGATTTATTAGATGGAAACCACCACAAATTCAATAATACCCCCTCCCTTTTCTGAACTGTTTTCAATCGGACTCCTACCCGGCACTGCGGGGAATGATTATCATATGATCTGGTCATACCCATATCAGGCTCGGAATATTCATTAAAATTTTTATAGTTAAGGATAAATACACCTAATAGTCCGAATTGGAACAAATTGCCTGTAATGTCGGGAGATTCCACCTGACTCCACGACCTGAGCGTTATCAGCAAAAAGAATGCAAAAACATACAGTCGAGTCATAATCAATTCCTTATTTGTAACTGCATAAGCACATATAGCATAAAAAGCGAACTACTCTGGCTGTTTGTGGTATATCCAGCCCCGAAGCCTGGCGCCCCGGTCAGTCGTTTATTTTTTTGCGCCGGCTCTGAAAAAATAGTTGCTGATCTGGCTGTAAAAAATTATTAATATAGCGAGTGGCAAGCACCAGAGACTTTAAAATAACAAATCGAAACCATCCTTTTGGAAGGGGCGTCAACACAATGAAGAATAATAAAAAAAAATTATTGAGCCTTACGGCAACCATGCTGCTGGCTGGAGTCATGGGTATGGCTCAGGCTGAAGATACCATCAAAATTGCTCTGGCGGGTCCTGTAACAGGCCCTGTTGCACAGTATGGGGATATGCAGTTTACCGGCGCCAAAATGGCGATTGAGCAGATCAATAAAGCGGGCGGTGTCAATGGCAAGCAACTGGAAGCCGTTGTTTTCGACGATGCCTGTGACCCTAAACAAGCCGTAGCTGTGGCGAACAAAATTGCTAACCAAAGGGTTCAATTTGTTGTTGGTCACCTTTGTTCCTCCTCCACTCAGCCTGCTTCTGATATTTACGAAGATGAAGGCATTCTGATGATTACTGCGGCTTCAACCAGCCCTGAAATTACCAGTCGTGGTTACAAGATGATTTTCCGCACTATCGGCCTGGACAGTTTGCAGGGACCAACTGCGGGTAAATATATCGTTGAAAAGATCAAGCCAAAGAAAATGGCAGTGATTCATGACAAACAGCAATACGGCGAAGGTATTGCCAGGGCAGTCAAGGATGTTGTGGAAGAGGCAGGTATTAATGTAGCGGTATTTGAAGGTGTCACTTCCGGTGACAAAGACTTCTCTGCGCTCATTGCCAAGCTGAAAAGGGAAAATGTCGAGTTTGTTTACTATGGCGGCTACCACCCTGAACTGGGTTTGATTTTGCGACAAAGTGCTGAAAAGGGTTTGAAGGTACCGTTTATGGGACCAGAAGGTGTGGGCAACAAAGATATATCTGCTATTGCCGGCGAAGCTTCAGAAGGCTTACTGGTCACCCTGCCAAAGAGTTTCGATCAGGACCCGGTCAATGCCAAACTGGTTGCAGCCATCAAGGCAAAAGGCAATGACGCATCGGGTCCTTTTGTTTTTCCGGCTTACTCTGCTGTACAGGTGATGGCAGACGGCATGAAGATGGCTAAGAATGAAGACCCTGAAGAAGTAGCGGATGTGCTGCGCAGGAATGTTTTTACGACACCAACCGGACAACTGACCTTCGATGGCAAGGGCGATCTTAAAGACTTCAGCTTTGTCGTTTATAAATGGCACTCCGATGGTACCAAGACGGTGCTGGATTGATAGTCTTATACAAACTTAAGACATTTGGGTGAGGCTCTGTTCACTTCTTATGCTGAACAGAGCCTCACCCACTACATCATGTGAGTGAATGCTTTGCAGATAGCCTTTTCAGCGATAGTAATTCTTCCACTAAACAGCCATGAGCGGCTCTTTATGACAAGAGTGCAGCTCACTTTGCCGCTGCAATGGTCTTCAAATGTGGTATCGAGATCAATGACTTAGCCAGGGGCGGGAGGGTGTCCAAAAAGTATACTTACTTTGGCTGGTTAAAGATTCATTCAGTGATTGAATATCAACTCATCGACCCAAATGAGCAATAGCCGCCTTAACATGAAACGGCGTAAATAGGTTTGCCTTACGGGCAGACCATTTTTTAACACGCATAAAAATGTCTTCTTCGATCTGCTTTTGTTCATGGTTCTGTACCCAGTGAACAGTTGTAAGTAGCTCCATTCCATAAGGTGTTTCAAAACCATCAATGAACTGGCTGACAGACTCTAATCGGGACTGGGATGTTTCGTCCGCAGACAAAAACTGTTCTGCCTTTTGAGGTGCCCCAGGCATTAGCTCGATTAACTGTTCCGGGTTTTCATCATCCCCGAACCCCCGAATAAAATGCCCTTCCATTACATGCAAAAGAAACCGAATGTTGGTGGCATAAGGACCAAAGCGGTGAGCAACAAAGTTAAGTTTCAGGTCTTCACCCTGCTCTTGCAGCAAATAAGCCAGCTTATGCACTTCAAGCAGCGTCAGCTCATATTCAAGCTCACGATAACGAGCCATGAGAAGGATGATTAAAGCTCTGGCACGGGTCATATTGGGCTGCTTGGTGCCAACAGGCTGTGTCTTGCCATCAGGCGCACCTTTTGGTTCGTAAAGGTGAACATCAACGTCAGGCAATTCTGCAAAGGCAGCTTCTATTCGAGGCCGGACTTCCGACCATTCAAGTCCACCCAGGCCACAGCCCAGCGGTGGGATAGCAATGCTTTTGATGCCACGGTTCCTCACTTCTTCAATCAGAGCAACCAGCCCGGAATCCACATCTTCCATCAGGGAGCGATTGCGCCAGTGGCGTTTGGTCGGGAAGTTGATAATGATCTTCCTGCCCATCATATCGCCGTACTCATGCACAAACATGGCTCCGGGTTGAACCTCGTTCTGTTTGCAGGCTTTCTGGTAAGCCACAAAGTTTTCGGGAAACGCTTTCTTGAATTGCAGGGCAATGCCTTTGCCCATGTAACCATCGCAATTCACGGTATTTACCAGTGCTTCAGCATCTGAGCGCAGCAAGTTTCCCTGAGTGAGCTTGATCATATCCTTAGCCTTGGTAATACCATTGTCTGACGACCCTGACAGGCGGTTTATGTCGGTCTGAAAACTGGTCAAGGATAGCATTGACCCTGCCAGCGATGTCATCGTTAATTACAGCTATACCCTTAATCATCGACCACGGAAACTCACGGTGAACAAGAAACTCAGCCTGTTTGCGCCGCTTGCGGTCATTGTCTTCCAGAGTGTCTGCCCATTCCTGACTCAGAACCAGTGGCCAGTCCAGTTGACCCAGTTGGGAAACGTCGTCATACCATTGAGTGAAACGGGCAAGACCATGCCCATCAGAAAACACATAATCGAATCCGGCCTTAGCCACCTCATCAGCCCAGGCGACCAGATAAATAAGAGGTTCCTGCCCGTCACTGTAACCGTCCAGCCCGCCTTTGCTCAGTTTATAGAGCATCGGTGACAGAGGACCGAGATAAAAGGGCAGGTAATCATGGATAGCCCCACCCTTACCACATGGAATGGTTCTGAGGTGGCGGTGCGCCTGTATGCTGACATCATGAATCGTGTGATATTCAAGGCCATCATCAGGGACAAAGTGCGCCGCCTTCCGCCGTGCCTTTGTTAAACGGCAGAAAGAACGTATCGCTGCCCGCCAGACTGGTTGCCATATACACTTGGTACTGACTCACGGCAAAATGCACCAGTGCGCCCCGTTTGAAGGTCAGCAATGGTTCCGGCTTGCCGGTTTCCGGGTCTTTGGGGCAGACGGGTCTTTTTGTACTGACGAATGGCGTTATCGACGGACTGTTTAAACTCCGACTTCAGCTCCAGCGTCGCCACCGGCAAACCGTTGATAAACAATACCAGATCAATGCGCCAGGCCTTTATCTTTTTGCCGGCGGTGTATAGCGCAGTTTCCCGGTCATACTGGTCGGCTGACCCCGGCAGCCAGCCATTGGACTGCATTTGGGCGATCATTTCATTTTGGAAAATCCGTTCTTGGATGCTATCCATCGTATAACTCATGCTACAGAAAGGATTGTCTCCGCAGTGCGGAGACAATCAGGAATCAGTAGTGACCAAAGCGGGAAGTCAGGTGGGTATGCAATGCCTGCATCGCCTGATAATGAGAGGGTAAGCGGCGGTAAATTTCTAACGCCAGATCTTCTTTATACGTGTGCGAGGTAAGATTGCGATCTTTTAGCATACTGAGCCATGCTTTTTCATCATCAAACCAGTGAGCCGCAAACGCCTGCTGCATAGACTCCCTCGGAGTGTTGGCGGTAATGCCTTCCTGGGCAAGGCAGGCTTTCAAGGTTTTCCAGCTCAGTTCAATACAGAACTCGAACCGCTGAATTGACGCATCAACCACCAGTGGCTGGGATTCGTCGTATTGCAGTGATTCGTGAAATCGTTGCAGTGCTTTACCCAGTGCATCCAGTTTTAAATCAACACTCATACAATACCTGTTTATCCTGTTCAATGGCGGCCCGCAATGTGCTGCCTGCCGGTTCAGCATCAAAGCGCACGCAGTCAATGGTTAACAGGGTATCGGCTTGCTCCACAATAGCCAAGACCTGCAACCATTCGTTGTCTGAAGCGGTAGGGCAGAATACTGCAAGATCAATGTCTGAGCGTTCACGGGCGTCGCCACGGGCGCGGGAGCCGAACAGATACAGCGCCTCGACAAAGGGCAATGCCGACAGTTGTTGTAGAAACTGGTAGTCCGTTAATTTCATGGGTTTATTCCTTTGGTGCTGTCCAGTCACGCACGTCGATTTTGCCGGTGACGGCAGCGGAGATCAGGGCGGTGCGATGCTCGCTTAATAGTGTTATTTGCTTCTGGCACTCAGTCTCAAGAGAGTCATAATTAGTCTTCATTTTTTTGAGGTAAGACATGATTTCTCTACGCTCTTCAACAGGGGGAATCACCAAAGGTGTTTCTTTCATGCTGCTAGAAGAGATTGAAGCTAAGTTAGTACTTTGTTTCGCTACTCTATAGAAGTGAAACTTCGCATATGAGGAACCTGTAAGCAGTTCTAACCATTCAGGCTCAATTTCTCTGGGTCGGATTGCATGAACATGGTTTTGGTGAATGCAGGGATTAATTTCACCTGTCCAAACAGCGCCACGACCCAATTTATCGTTATCGCCGCCTTCATTCATCAAAACATCACCTTTTTTCAGCATAAAGCGGTCAAGCTGGCTCGGCTCAATTTTGATCGTATGAACATCAGTCAAATCAAGATAACCATCCTGAACATTGGCGACACGCAGCATGGGAACTTCAATGGTTTTTCTGCCGGTTAAATCTTTGCCCTTTGGTATACCTGATTGATGGTCAGATGCGTGCTTCAACCGTCTAACAACCCAATGCTCCGGCACTTCCCCAAGCCACTCCACACCGGAATCCTTCATCGGCGCGTCCGGGTTCAGCCCCTTGGTGACGGTATGACTGATCACTGCCTGTCGTTTTTCCTGCAACAGCCGGATCAGGGATTGTTGTTCTTCGATCAGGGTGTCGATTTTGGCGGTTTCGTGGTCGAGGAAGTTAGCGATAATGCGTTGCTCACTATACGGGGGAAGTAACTTTCGAAGATAAACAAAACGCTCTGCTTTGATGCCTAATGCCGTTGAGCCTGAAGCGTACATTTGTAACGACTGCTGAAACTCCTGAGACATAAGCAGATACCTGAAATAATAGTTATCAAGTATGCTTTTCATTCCCGAAAATTTAATGATTCTCTGAGCTAGGGCGAAGTCAGTGCGGTCTACAATCGCAACTTCGCCTAATGGAGCTTCTGTAGTAAATAGAACATCCCCTATCTCTGGTTTACCTCGAATCATGACCGATTCATAGTCATCAGGATCAATAAATTCTTGGGATTTTTCATAATCCAATTGCCCCTGCTTTATGTTTCGAGCTGTTACCAACAAAATCCCGGAATCAGTTTTGTTTGGTGTCTTACCACGATAATCAACAATCGAAGACAAATACTTTTTAAAGCCTGCAACCTGCCAATGAGAAGGAATGGAGCCAAACCATTCAACCCCAGAATCCTTATACTCCGAATAAGCCTTATACTTCCCACTTTCAGCTACCGGCTTCAAGCTTCCAGCCCTCATAACAACTCCCCTCCCAAACCCTGCTCAATTTCTTCAATACTGGGCAGTTGCACCTCACCGTCATTCCCGCGAAGGCGGGAATCCATTGCTCCGGTAAAAGATGACAGTTTTTTTACTGACTGTTGGCTGGTGTGGATTCCCGCCTGCGCGGGAACGACGGTGTTGTAATAATTCATGCTTTCAACCCTTTTGCGACAGCCTCCTTCGCGGGGATGACGAAAGCGTTGCATGCATGGTTTTTAGTGCTTAGCTGCACCAGACCCATGTCGTGATTGGAGATCGCCTTCGGACTCAGGTCTATGGTGGCGAATTTCCGCACCACCTTATACAACAGGTTGGCTTCGTTCAGGGTGCCGACAAATTCATCAAACTTGAAATGCTCAAAGATTTCGCGGGCATCACGGGAAAACGACTGAACGCAGGTTTCCAGATTGTCCTTGATGTCGCCCTGACTGCCGTCTTCGGGCAGGTTGCTTTTTCTCACCTGTTCATACTGTGCCAGTACCGCTTCTTTGCTGGGTTCCAGTACACACTCCAGGCGACGCAGCAGGGTAAAGGGCAGGATGATGCGCCCGTACTGGGATTGCTTAAAATCGCCCCGCAGGAGGTCAGCGACGGACCAGATGAAGGCGGCCAGGTTGGTTTGGGTGTTGGGCATGTTGGTAACCGGTAATGCGAGCGTCCGGGTGTTGAAGGTGCGGACTGATTTCGATTTGAGTAATGAGAGGTAGATTACAGGAAAGGTAGTAGGGTTTGAACGGTCGAATGCGTTTACACTGTGCTGATATGGAACAGCTTTACTGAACGAAAGGTGGTTATTCAATGTCCGGGTTGCAAGCAGCATTAGAAATGGAAACCGTTGATACGTTAAAGAAGCGGTATGCCATTTACTTTGGAGTGAGGCCAAAGCAGATTCGCAAGGCCTGGTTGACTGAAGCTCTGGCAGAAGGACTGTCTGATGAGGCTTATATGAAGCCGTATTTGCAGGGTCTTTCAGATCTGGAGCGAGCGTTTATTGAAGAGACGGTGTTTAATTACAAGGGTTTTATCGAGAAAAGCCGTTTTGAGGCCAAGTACGGTGACTTTCCTGAAAATAAAGAACGTCATGGGATGTTTTACTACGGTTCAAGGCTGGCTGAATCGCTTTCAGTGTTTTTTTATTCTCAGGAACGATACGGATGGGATTCTTCTTCAATAAAGATGCCTGATGAATTGCTTGTTGTTCTGAGAGAGCTTGTTGATGAACCGGAAGCCGACACATTGGCTGTTGATACCTTGCCGGAAACCCTGCCTGATGGCTATCAGGTGTTCGAACGGGAGCAGGTTGCCCAGTCGGAATTTCATGCGTTGCTGATGTTACTTCAGGATAAACAAATCAAGGTCAGCGACAAGACCGGTGTTGCGTCTCTGGCAACATTGAAGAAAGTCGCCAAAGAGGTTCATGAGTATTATGACAAGGCCTCCTGTCGTGAAGCAAAGGGTATGGAGCATATTGTTTCCTTCGGTTGGCTGAGAATGATGGGCAACAGCAAGTTTACCAGGCAGTCAAAAACGACGCTGGTTCAGGCAAAGAAGACGAACAACCAATTTGCCGACAACATTAAAGATATCTGGGATCAGTGGATCGGCAATCGTAAGTTCGATGAATTTAACCGTATAGATAACATTAAAGGGCAGACTGGCAAGGGGAAGCGTTTTTTTACGGACGTGGCTCCCAGAAGAGATGACATTATTGGCTATTTGAAAGACTGCCCTTCGGGGGTGTGGATCAACTTTGGAGATTTTTCCAAATACATGTTTACAACGGGTTCCGGGCTCGACATTACGACAATGCCCGGGTACCTCTACATTTATAATTCTGATTGGGGTGAGTTTTGCAATGCATCATGGGATCAGCTGGAGGCTCGTTATCTACGTTGCTTCCTGCTGGAATATGCAGCGACTCTCGGGCTTGTGGATGTGGTGATGGCTGCACCTAATGAGGAGGGCGTGTATTACGATGATTTTGGCGATATGGAGTGCCTTAGCCGTTATGATGGCTTACGCTTTTTCAGACTGACGTCGCTGGGCAGCTATGTGTTGGGTTTGACGGATGATTATGAGTCAAAGCCTACTGAAAGCAAAGTAACCAGCCTGAGTATTCATCGCCAGGGACGTATTGTTTTTGACAGTCACCCTGAGCCCTGGGAGCAGCAGTTTTTATCGCTTTACGCTGTGAAAAGCAAAGAAACCGACTGGAAACTATCCCGCAAGAAAATCATGGAAGCCACACAGGTTGGTGGTAGTGTTGCGGAATTAAAAGCTTTTCTGACCGACAGAGAGAGTCAGCCTTTTTTACCGGAAGATTGCGAGGGTTTGTTGAAACAGGCTGAAGCTAATCGGGAGGGGGTGAAGCTTCAAGGCGAGGCATTAATTATGTCTTGCAAGAGCAAGGAGATCGTTGATTTGATTATGAATGACAAAGTGCTGTCAAAGTGGTGTCAGCGTTTAGGAAAGTTACAGATTGTTATACCGCAGAATAAAGAGAAGGCATTCAGAGATAGTCTGAATGAAATGGGTGTAGGTGTCGTGTGATTGTAAGCCTTCTCTACCTTAACTGAGGCCGGTTGGTATCTTTGCCGCTGCAATGGTCTTCAAAGGTGGTATCGAGATTAATACCTTCAAGCTGGCGGGCGGTGTTCTGGTCAACGCTGCTGACCCGGATGTATCCGACGTTCTGGCCTTTCATGGCGGGGTTCCTCTACTTCTTATTCTGAGTAAAGGGAAAACTAGACCCTGCTTTACATCCTGTCCAGTTGGGCAGGATTAAGTTTTTTTGGACACGGGGGATCAATGACTTAGCCGGGGGCGGGAGGGTGTCCAGCAAGTGTGCTTCTTTGACAGTGTTACTGAAACCAGACAGCTGCGCTGGCATCGGTTTCAATCACCAAACTGTTTGGCCGATTGACTTGTCATCTGCGTCATGCTGATGTTTACTAACGATCCACGATAATTGAGAAGCAGGGAGGTAAAAATGACATCATTGATTGGCGTTGGTTTATACAGCATCCCTGAAGCTTCAGTTCTTACAGGCATTCCATCTCGCAAGATCAGGGGCTGGATGCTGGGATACGAATCAGGCAGTCGTTCCAGACAGGCTCCCCTGTGGAAGTCAGCAGTCACAGAAAGCATTGATAACACAATTAGCTTTCAGGATTTGTTGGAAATCCGCTTCGTAAACGCATTCCGGCAATACGGTGTTCAATTACCGACGATCCGGGCAGCCGTGAAGCAGGCCAAGGAATATTTCGATCAGGACTACCCGTTTACATGCAGGCGCTTTCAGACGGATGGGCGCAGCATATTTGCGACGGTGGAAGAAGAAACCGGTGATGAAAGCCTGGTTGATTTGATAAAAAAACAAAATGTATTCAACAGAGTGATTAAGCCATCTTTGTATACGGGTATTGAATACGATGGGGATGAAAGCAGTGCTTTGCGCTGGTTTCCGGTTCCAAAGAGCAAAAAGGTCGTGCTTGATCCCGCACGTTCATTTGGCAAGCCTATTGTTACAGCCGCAGGTATCACAACAGAAACGTTGTACCAAAGTTGGTTAGCAGAAGACCAGAATGCCAAAATGGTTGCCAGTCTTTATGAGGTAGACACTGCTTCTGTGAATGCCGCCGTTAGTTTTGAGCAAAGGATTGCCGGTGGTGAAGTACCTCATTGATAACAATTTGCCTCCAGCGTTAGCTCATGCCATTCGTGAGCTTTCAACCGTTTGTGACAATACTGAAGTCTATGCCCTGAAGGATAAGTTTTCCCCGGATACGAAAGATATTGACTGGATTACTGCTTTGTCCGGAGATAAACACTGGGTTGTTGTTTCTCAGGATCGTTTCAAAAAAGGCAATCCTGAATTCGTATCATAAGTGCATAACCTCTGTAACCAGAGGATTGTTTCAGAACCTTTGAAGTGAATCAGAACTCAGGGGTATTCTGTAAAGCAACCAAACCATACAGAGGAAGCCAAGGATGGCCTATACACACCTGAGCTCTGAAGAGAGATATTATATCGAAACTGAACTCAAAAATGGGACTTCACAAAACAAAATTGCTAAAAAGCTTGGCCGTTCACAGCCTACCGTGTCGCGAGAAGTAAACCGCAATAAAGGGCAAAGAGGGTACAGGCACCAACAGGCTAATCGCACAGCTCGGCAGCGGCACAAAGATAAGCCAAAAGCTATTAAGCTGACAGACGACATTAAACAACGTATTTCAAACGATATCCGTTCAGATTGGAGTCCTGAACAAGTGGCTGGAAGGCTTGAAAAGGACGGTGTAATCAAGCTGCATCATGAGACGATTTATCAATTTGTAGCGGATGATAAACGGCGCGGAGGCTCGCTCTATAAGCACTTGAGGCACCAGAAAAAAACTTATCGAAAGCGATACGGTTCAGCTCATAACCGAACCGGTATACCAAATCGGGTTGGCATTGAAGAACGCCCCGAAGTGGTCAACAACAGAGAGCGAGTTGGTGACTGGGAAGCTGATACTGTAATAGGTAAAAATCATAAAGGAGCCATCGCTACATTAGATGAACGAAAAACCAAGCTTCGCCTTGCTGTCCCTCTACCAGGCAAGAAGGCAAAAGCGGTTAAACAGGGAATAATTGACGTACTCAAGCCTCTGAAAAGGTTTGTAAAGACAATAACATACGACAATGGAAAGGAGTTTGTTCAGCATGAATCAATTGCCAAAGCTTTAAAATGTGACAGCTACTTTGCTGCCCCCTACCATTCTTGGGAAAGAGGCCAGAATGAGAATGCTAATGGTTTGCTAAGGCAGTATTTCCCCAAGTCGATGGAGCTTAATGGCGTGACAGAAAAAGATGTCATCATTGCAGTGGATAAGCTGAACAACAGGCCAAGAAAGTGCCTGGGCTACAAGACTCCTTATGAGGCATTTAAAGAGTCAACTGGAATAGATGCAAGAAAAGTCATGGGTTATGCACTTATGACTTGAATTCAGGAATGAAGAAAAAGAAGCATTGCGGCGCAGTGGCTTAACGGTTTTCTTTCTGGACAAGCAATGGTCGAAGAGAAAGTACTGGGAGAAAGCCCATAATCTGGTGCGCTGGTGGCCTGCTATCATGGATCACGCTGAACACATGACAGGCGGGTCGGCTTTCAAGGTAAGATGGAATCATGGTGCGGTTGCCAAATTTGAACAGGTACAGCTTTAGAGGTCACACCTCAACCCCCAACCGATCAACCTCCGCATGACACCTTTCCCAGTCCGGGTAATGCTTTGCAACCAACACCCAGAAGGCTTTGTCGTGGTGCTTTTCAATGGTATGGCACAGCTCATGGACAATCACATAGTCGAGTACGGACGGGGCGAACTCCATGCAGCGTGGATGGAACTCCAATACATTGTCTTCGCTACAGCTGGCCCAGCGTCGCTGGAACTTGAACATCCGGTAGCCTGTCGCCTCAAGGCCGGTCTGTCGTTGCCAGTAGCGGATACGGGGGAGTAGTTTGTCTTTCGCCTTTTCCCTGAAGAACGCTTCCCTGGCAACACGGAGTACTGAATTGCTGATGTGGCTGCCTTCCGGTGACTGAATGAAAAACCGGGAGTGGTTAAAGCTTATTCGTGCCTGACTCAGTTCCTCTGCCGGTTCCACCACGCAGTACCAGGTTTTGCCCCGGTAGAGCAGGCGACTGCCGGTGATGAACTCGTCTTTCAGAGCCAGCTTGATCTCGCCCAGTACCTTGAAATAAGGCTGGTAACGGGCTCCCCGCTGGTCGGGCAGCACCACATCAAGCCGGGCATCCGGGTCAAGGTGCAGGTCGGCGTCTTCTTTATACAACTCTGGCTGTTTAATCGGGTCGTGTTTTTTTGGCAGCAGGTTCAGCACTTTCTGCAAAGCGGTTTCCAGCTTAGGCAGTTCGCTGTTGATGTCCGTCCATATTTGTTCGGGTTGCACCTCGCTACCATAGATGGACAGAGCCTTGTCCAGATATTCGACCACGCCATGATAATCGACAATGTAACCGGCGTTTTTGCCCTTGCGGGTACGGTTCACACGGGCAATGGCCTGAAGCAGTGTGTGTTCCTTCAGGGGCTTGTCCAGATACAGGGTGTTGACGATGGGAGCGTCCCAGCCGGTGAGCAGCATATCGGAGACAATCAGCAGGCCAGTATTATTCACCCTGGTATGATGCTTATCGTTCTGGCTCTCATCCCCGTAAGGTTTCTTGAACAGGTCGTTGACCAGTTTGGGAATCTCATCGGTGGGAACGGCAATGGGTTGACCGCCGTCTTTTATCTCCGCCCGCACCCGCTCCTCAATGGATTGCAGCTTGTGAAGAATGCCATGCACCTCCTAAGCCGCCTGCGCTTCATTCACGCCGGTCTTGTTCTCGGTAATGCCCCCCAGTGAAATCACCACCCGGCTTTCAAAGGTGTCCTGTCCAGCTTTTGTCCGTTCTGCCATGATGGCGTCCAGCGTGTCTTTGTAGCGTACCGTCATATCCCGGCCATCACACACCAGCAACCCTTTAAACCCTTTGGCTTTGACGCTGGTCAGGAAATGCGGCACCAGATGTTGGGCGTTCTCATCAATACGATCCTGGGCGGTGCGGCGTTTTTTGAGTAGTGCCTGTTTCAGCTGCTTCTGACGGGCTTCGTCTTCCTGACCGAACACATCACCAAAAGCGGTATCCAGCTCCGGGTCAACGGTCAGGTCGGTCATGCCTTCCTGGTACTTAATGGGCAGCGTGGCACCATCGGCAACGGCTTCATCCAGCCGGTAGGTGTCGATGTAGTCGCCGCTACCACCCTTTCCCATAAAAGCATTGAGCGTGTTCTTGTCTTCCTTGAACAGCGGTGTGCCGGTAAAGGCGATAAACCTGGCGTTGGGCAGGCTGGCCCGCATAAAGGCCGCCAGAAACCCGTACTGGCTGCGGTGGGCTTCATCCACCAGAACATAAAAGTTGGGTTTGGTGGATAACACCTGAAAGTCCACCGCCTCCCGACTTTGTTCCACCCATTGGTTTGGTCTGGCAGTGCCGTCGGCATTGAGCAGGCCATAGTTGACGTTCTGGTCTTCGCAGATATAGAACTTGCCATCTTCAAGCACCCGTCGGACACGGGTCTGGTTGTCTTCGTTGTCGGCTTCTGCCTCTTTGGCGGCAGCCTTGATGGGCTTGCCATCCCGTTCCTGAAATTTCTGGACGAAACAATTCCGAACACGAAATATTGTCAAAAAAATTATGATTGGTGCATTAATACATTGATATTACTAGATAAAATCAACTTCATAGTATATTTTTTGACTAGTATAAATTTGACAGTTTCTGAGATAGAGATGAAAACTATATTAGAAGGCGATAGAATTGTAATCCGGCATAAGAAAACAGACGGTAGATTTTCATATACAAACCTCAATAAAATTAGATATCTTTCAGACCATAAAGTTATAACTACTATGATGATTGCCTATTGTGAGGGCAAATCCTATAAAAGTATCATTTCATGGATTAACAGGGTTAACTCAACTCTTAACGCTCTAATTGAAAAAACAGATATTAATCGACTTCCTGAAACATCAAATGAATGGCGTATTTTTATAAAAAATTGGTATGGAATTACTCTGACTACATCAAAATTAAAAGCAAAAATTGAAACAAGGGTTAGTGTTTGGAATAAAAACATTAGGCCTTTTTTGATTTTTTTGCAATTTAGAGAACTAATACCAATTGATGTTCTTGTGCCACCAATGGGAAAAGTTGGAGAAAAAATAAAAAGCACAAGTTTCAAGGTTTCTTTAATAGGAGAAACTCCCCCAAAAAGAGTAGAGAAAAATAAGGATATAAACAACCTGATTATACCAATAACCCTTAGCAGAAATGATGCCGACTACCTTGATGAAATTCAATTTGAACTAGAAAGAAGGCGAGATAAATTATATGCCTGCTTAAAAAATTACTGGCAGGCTATAAAGCTACACTATGAATTTGGGCAAAAAATTTTTAAATCTATAGATAAAGAAAAGCTTTTGTCCCGCATAAATCGTAAGGATGTTTTTGATTATAATATGAGGCCAGGACGTGTGCCGCCTTTGAGATATCATATAGCGGCATCAAATTATAAAGAAGGATTTAATAACTGCCTGTTTTTATTGCAAGAGTTTGGTATCGGTTACTCCGTGGCAGCCTATCGACACCCCGCATTTCCAAGCAAAGCTATATCCTCTTATTTGTTGGAAGGCTATGATCCTTTTCCCGAGTGCAAGATAGAAAATGTTTCTGAAATCCCTATTTGCAATAGAATCAATTGGTGCTTTGGGATCTTGTGTCATAGAGACATTTCTTACATTACTGCATTGCTTATTATGCTTAATCCTAAGTTTACTTTTGAATCACTATTACAAAGCAATATTTCCGATAAGAATGGAAAAACATTATTAGAAATCACGGAAAGTGGCAAAACATTTTCAATAGAGAAAATGCGTGCCAAGTCAATAAAAACAGAAGTTTTAAATGATACTAGTTTGGAAATAATCAGTACCATCACAGAGATGAATGTGAAGAACAGAAAATATGCTGATGCCAGCATAAAAGATAGGCTTTTTCTTGTATTAGATAGGTTTGGTAAAAAATTAGTCTCTCCAAGCCATACAAGAGTAAGTAACTGGATTACAGGTTATGACAGTAGCAATAGCAATGCGCCATACTCTGGAAAATGCTTAATGCACTTTTATCCATCATTGAAAGAGTATGGATTAATTGAAAATACAATTACTCATTCAAAAATCAGAGCAACAGAAGGTGTTTTGGAATGGTTTAGAACTGGTTCAGTGAGATCAGCATCAAGAAGGCTAGGTAATTCCAATAGAGTCGCTCTGGAGCACTACATACCAAAAGAGCTAATTGCGGCGTATAACACAAGACAAATTCGTAGATTTCAGAACCTACTAATTACAACAGCTACTATTAACGAAAACTATCTTTTAGAGGCAGTAGATTTCACGACATTAAATGAAGGTAACTGCTCATATTCCATTGGCAAGAACCGTTTCCTGATAGCCTGATGCCTTCAGGATGAGATGCCCCAGCTGCGGAATCAGATTGGTTCCAGTCAGCCTGTCCCTGAGATAGTTGGCAAAGGACACCCCGTGTTGTTTACAGGTCTTTTTCAAACTGGCAAAGGTGTCGCGGCATTTCCTCCCAAGTTTACTCCGGGTACCACCGCTAACCTTTCGCCGTTTCACATACTCTCTGATCTGCCTCTCGCTCAGGTTGTTGTGCAGTGGCAGCCACGGATACTCAAGAACCAATAACAGCTCTTCCCTGACAACCATCAGTTTGCCCAACTCAGCCTGCAAGGCAGGGTAGTCAACCCGCTGTGTTACCCAACGATCAAACTCCTGGTAGAGCTTCTGTTTCTCCTTGTCCGTTGGTTTTTTCTGGTAGGCCTCAATGTCGTCGTAGAGGCACCAGTACTGATCCTGCACGGTGTCACGGGCGGCTCGTTCCAGGTCATTGGCCGGTATCAGCTTGTCCATGTTTCTTCCCGCATGGTACCAACACAGCGAATGCTGAAAGGCTGTATCAAACTGCCGGGCTCCATCGCTATGGATAATCAGGTTCTCAAGGCGATGATTGAGCATCAATGCGGCCTTTAAAACACCCTCTGTCGCCCAGCGCCTTTGTTGCGGGGCAGCACAACCAATGCTGTTAAGGAAGCTCTCCCACTCTTCTTCTGTTGAGAAACGCTTCTCGCCGCATTCGGATAGCGCAGTGATCCACTTCTTCGACACATCAACCTGATTCTCCATGTAGTCAATGGCAACGTCGTTGAGAAGATAAAGCCGCTGCTGCCCTTGCAGACAGCCCAGGAAATTAATCCTGCTCTTACTGTCGCTGCTATGGAAGTAGGAAAAATAAGGGTTGCCGATAAACAGGCAGTAGCCGTTTTTTCCTTGGTGGCGAGCACCTGTGTCGTCGGCCTGGAGATAATCAGAGCAAGTCAGCCCTGCTTCCAGCAATTCTTCTTTTTCCTGGTGGAAAATATCATGGCCTTTCGTCAGGATGTTGCTCAGGGAACCTTCTGATATTGAGCATCCATGGTCGTGCAGCCAAGATAGCAGTAGTGGCTGTGTCGTACTGCATGAATGATAAAAATCCAGCAGATGGGCTTTCAGGTTGTCGCCAAAACGGTCTTTCACATGATCAGGTAGCGGGGCTGACACCCCGCCTTCCGGAGTTGTGTAATACTCACGCCTGTAGCGAGTAGTGACAAAACGCAAGTCCAGCTCAGTATGGAAAAAGTCGATATAGCACTTGAAGCGCCAGTTCTCACCGGGAGCAGCGATTGAACAGATTTCCTCTCGGTCAACAGTCATTGGTGGT
Organism: Endozoicomonas gorgoniicola; assembly: GCF_025562715.2. Lineage (NCBI taxonomy): Bacteria > Pseudomonadati > Pseudomonadota > Gammaproteobacteria > Oceanospirillales > Endozoicomonadaceae > Endozoicomonas > Endozoicomonas gorgoniicola. The sequence continues at coordinate 4,022,455 of NZ_JAPFCC010000001.1, read as the reverse complement.
GCAGCGGTTTCACCGGCTTCTTGTGATCGTGGTCGTTTACTTTTCGGCGGACGATCAGTGTCACTTTTCCCGGCAGCCTGATCAGTGTCTTCCGCAGAAGAGCTGTCTTCCTGATCATCGCCCTTGTCCGAGACATTAGGCCTGATTTTAGGCTTGCCCTTGTGCTTCTTCAGGTGGCGAATTTCTGCTCGAAGCTGTTCGTTCTCTTCGACCAGCTGTTCGATCTGAACGCGCTGCCTTTCAATTTGCACAGATTGCTTCTCGACCGTGTCGAGAAGGTTTTTGACGAATGAACGCAACTGTTCATTGTCTGTACTGGAGAATAGTGAGTCAGGCAGGTGCATACGGTGAAATATACGAAAGATCAGGATAACTTTCTTTGACCTGTAGAGGTTGATTTGCCAGTCAATTTTGAGCAGTTACAAATGAAGTACATAAGTTCATTGAAGATATTATTTCCTTAAATAGCAAATCAAAGAACCCGTTAGTTGATTATCTAAAAGATCATTATAAAAAATCAAACTCAGCTTCTGCAACATCTGGTCAAATGATAGCTTCAATATCTGAACAGGCGTTAACAGCCGTATATCTTTATAGAGCATCTGCCATGAATTGTGGTTTTGATGTAAATATGCTCAAAAAAGAGGGTAAAAAAACAGGTATATCACCAATGGCGATAATTTCTTTAGGAAGTCACCTCGTGAAGATTTTGCCAACCAGTCCTGACCCAAAAATCAGACAGTCGCATGAAAGAGCCTTTAATCAAGCTAATTCAATGCTTCCAAATGTCAATTGGACAGATCTTATGATAAGCAGAAAGGTAGTAGTATGAAAGAAATAACTCTTGAAGTAAATTCCTCCATTACTGATGTTAGCTCAGTAACACAGTTTTTGGCAAATTATGATAGAGCTATACAAGTATATGAAGGTGATTTCAAGGCAGATTGGTTATTGACAGATATTCATGCTGATATATGGATTATGAAAACACCCAAAACTATAAAAAAATATATCAAGAAGAATGGAGATTTTGATGATGCAAGCACTCACCCTTTTAGCTATAAATATACACATAATGTAAGATGGGATAGGATCTTACCTGACGAAACTCTTTTGACTGACAAAAATAATAGAGAGTTTTTAGAGTTAGTCCAAAAGCTGGTTTTTATAACTTATGAATCACCATATTTAAATGGTAAATCAAATCTAACTGGGTTGTTTACCATGTGTTCTCCATTATTGATGTTTATTTCATGGATGTATTTGCATAAAGAAGTATTCAATCCGTCATCTTTTGGTTTTTCAAAGTTAACCAACAACTATCTAGAAAGTTTTATCAAGGATGCAGCTAAAGGAGGGTCTTTTTCAGTACTTAAGACAGGAGAGAGGATTATTAACAAGATAAATAGTATTTCAAGATGCTCTATTTCTAACAAAGACATATTTTCTCTAACAAAGATAGAGAAAGATTCTATCATTGAGTTTTTTGAAATAAATTGCTGTTATAAAAAAAACAATTATGGTGTACATGTTATAGATAGGGTAAAGATTAGAGACTTATTTAATATATCAAAACAAGAGCTCAAACCCAGTAGCTGCACTCTATTTCTACGACAGTTTGAGCCAGAAGTTCTTTCTGTCAATGACAAGCTACTACTCCCACTTCATCTAAAGAACGAACTGCCTTCCCATAAGACATCTTTAATGTCAGATACAATAGATAAAACATATGGAGAATCTTTATCGTCAGGTGCTTTGAGCTGTCTTGTCGACTTCATGAAACTAAAGCAAATGTTCCCATCAAAGCTACCAAAACCAGAAGTGATACAAACAAAAAAATTATTTAATTTGATTAATAAGGAGTGCGACTATGGAAATGTGACACCATGGATACCACTTCCTATCTCTTTAAAGCTATTAAATAGGTCAATTGGTTTCATTGTTAATTATGGTGAAGATCTTTTAAATTTCTATGATGAGTTATCTACAGAGTTAATTAAAATTGATGGTTACAGAACAGATCGAAATTTCTTTCCGATCAGGTGTGCCATTATAACTTCGATGATTCCAGATAAACTCAAAAATTTTAATATTTCAAAGTTAGGGCAAAAAAAACATAGCGGAGTAAAAACACGAGTTCAAAATTTAAGAAAAAACCCCTCTGTACATGAGGTGTTAAAGGTTTTACTGGGCGCATGTTTAGTAATCATTGCAGGATTAAAGCCTATCAGAGCAGGAGAGCTATCAGCTTTAAAGTACGATTGTCTTTTTTTTAAGGATGGTGATGGCTTTTGGATATCCCAACAGTTGGAAAAATCAGGAAAGAATGGAATTCTTCCTTCAACAGAAAAGCCTATACCCAAAATATCTGCAAAAGCAATACAGCTATTGCAAAGATTTAATGACATATCTCAGAAGATAGTAAAAAACGTTAATAAAAAAGAGTCAGAATACTTGTTGTATGGTATAAACTTGACTGGTAGCTACAGAGAGGGCTCGGTAAAAAGTGCGCAGGATATTCATAATTTGATGGCTGTTTTCTGTGACTATATTGAATTAGAGCCTGATGAATATGGAAGGCGGTGGTATGTTAACGTTCATGAACTTAGAAAATCCTTTCTATTGACTTTCTTCTGGACCTTTAAATTTTCTTCATTAGATGCCTGCCGCTGGATTGCAGGCCATAAAGACCCTGATCATGTTTTGAAATATATTGAAGCTAATATTCCAGGAGAAGAAATGATCGAAGTAGAGTCTGAATATGCGTATCAACAGATAAGGCTATTTTATGAAGGAAGTTCTTTACCTGAAATGAAAAATATAGAGTCTCTTAATGATGATGTCTGCAATCATTTTAACGTTAATAATATTTCTGAAGTTCCAGAAGATGACCTAAAAGACTGGATTAATCTTGCAATAGCTAAGGGTATCTATAAAATAGAAGTTTTTGGAATAGATAGTCTTGATGAAGAGATAAATACAGAAGTTGCCTTCCGGTTAAGGGATGCAGACTCATGACTAAAGATAAAAATGCTAAATCAGTTATCGCCTTATTTAATGAAATGACCAAAGCATTAGAGGAAGGGTGTGATAATTATCATTGGCTGATATCTAAATGTAGAACCCAGTCATCTCTTTCTTTAATTGAGAGAGCATCGGATAATATACACCCGATGACATTGAATACTTTTAAAAAATATTCAAACTTATATATCGATGGAGGATTTGAATCAATTAATAAAATACGTATACAGCTTAAGACAAAAAGACCTAATTCTCTCCCTGCGAAAAAAAAGCAACGACAGGAAGAAAAAGTAATTGATATTCAATCTAAACTGGAGGAAGCAGAGCGAATGCGTGCTGTTTTATTAAGAGCATATAATGAGTTAAATAAAATTACGCTAGATGCTTTAGTCAATAGTCCACAGTGTCAAAATGATTATCAGAAGCATAAGAAGCTTTATGCTTCTTACTTTGGTTTAAACCTTGTTAAAAACAAATGATGAAATATGAAAAAGCTCTACAAATTAATTGAAGATGTCCAGTATCCAAAAATAATAAACTTTAATTTAACTACAGATGAAATTATTGTTGGGCAAGAAATTTCTCAAGGTTTTTTCTCATTTTTATGGCCTAATGGAGTACCGTGTATTTTCGTTGAAATGTTTTTAATTGACAAATCTGAAGAAGTTAAAATTAGCAAGTCTGATGGTGGTACTGTAGGAGTTTATGCATCTCAAATCACTCACTTGGTAAGGTTTTGCTATTCAGAATCTAAAGAGTTTTGGGAGTTAACAACTTTTGATATAGATAAATTTGTATCTGTTTTAGCAAATGAAAAGGATGAGACAGGTAACAACAGAAGAAGAAATAATAATACAATAAAGTCCATACTATCAAGTGTTGTTATTTTTTTAAAGTGGCTTCAAAGTAATTATTTTCCTAACAAGAACATTATTGGTATAGATACTTTTGAGAAGAGACATCAGATAAAACTAAGAGAGGGACGTCGTATAACAGAGAAAGGGCATGCTGTTCTTTATCAATATTTTCCTACAAAATTACCAAGCTCTACTAGGTGCCCGAAAAAACCTGTTTCAGAAACAGTCATAAAATTGCTTTGGGATACTTTAGCTGAGAATAAAGCATACGCTAAGGTTAATCGCCGATTACAATCGTTTTTTTCAATTGAGGAGCAAAAAGATCATATAGAATATATGCATAAACGTAGAGAGCTTCAACTGACTCTTCTTGCTGCCACTGGTATGCGCCCTCAAGAATTAATTAATATCTGTGTTACAAATAATCGACCTCACTTAGAAAAGGGTAATATTCTTGTGCCAACTTTAAAAAGAAAAAAATTTGTCCGCCTTATACCTATGGATCGTGCCACTATAATCCGCATTGAAGTATTTATTGATATTCATCGAAAAAAATTAATTGAAAGGCTTGTTCGATATGGCATTCTTTCCTGTGCCGAGCATGCCGATGATGTGATTTATTTAAACTCAGAGACTGGGAAAAAGGTAAAACCTGATGCTGCTTATCAAGAGTTTTTCCGACTGACAAAAAAAGCCGGAATATCTCAAAAAAACTGCCAAAGTATGTTCAGACATCGCTTTATCACCAATATGGTTAAATTACATCTAGTATCATTCATGGATAAAAATCCTCTAAAGTCTCGTCAAATAATGACAGATAGTGACTATAGGACGATCCTGACTAAAATTGCAAAATTCACAGGTCATAAGGATGTTAATTCACTTTTTCATTATATTGATCTGGCGTGGGATGAATTAGATGTTTTTGAACATGCTTTTGATATCCAGAATGTTCAAAATAAACTAAAATCGGTTTTGTACCTTGTAAGCTCGCTGAAAGCAGATTTAGAGATAAAGAAAGATGCTCCCAAAAAGCACATCATTAGCTTTGTACAAGAGCAATTAGAAGAAATAGAAAATGCGGCAATGTTGACCGGCTAACCGACCATTGATTGTAAACTTGAGATTATTGCTTCCCTACATGGGTATTCCGGAGCCATCCGGCCACCGATTCCGGTTGCGACAGGCGAAGCCTGAGAATGTGGGAGGTTTGGTATGAACTGAAATCATTCGTTGAAATCCAGTGGGTTCGACTCCCCCCTGTGTCAGGATAGTTGTCCCGTTTACTGATTAATCAATATAACAGTGGGCGGAAGACCCTGAGCACCAGGGTTTTTGGTTTCAAAAGCGATGCCAAAAACAGCTTTCGGGAGATTATGCAGGCCTGCTCAGATAATGGTGTTATCTGGGACTCCAAAGTCATTAACCGTCTTTGTGGAGCAACGGCCTCTGCCAAGCACCCTCACAGAGAAACAGCTTCAGAGGGGAGCAAGCAGGGCAAGCGTGCTCGAACATCATTAGAGTATAAAGTGGCTTGGGTGTCAGGCTTGGGTAGAGCTGTAAAGCGAACAGAGGAGCAGATAAGCGGTAGAGCCAAAATCATCCTCTGATAGTGGTTTTCACATCAAAAGTAATGCAGAAGGTCGTGGTAGTATAACTATTAGAAAGGAGGCCTGAATGCTAAAAGTGAAGATGTACCCTGCTGGTAATGGCGATGCATTTTTAATCAGCTCGGAAGGGGTAAATATACTTGTCGATGGTGGCTATGCCCAAACTTTTGACAAGCACATCTCAGATGATTTACATGATCTGTCAAGTAGGGGGGAGCATCTAGATCTCCTAATCACAACTCATATCGATGCTGACCATATTTCAGGCATTATTCGTTTACTATCTCTAAACGGCTCTTCTGATTCTCCAAAAATTGTTCCCATAGGTAATATCTGGCATAACAGTTTACGGAGTTTGACCGCTAAGGTTGACATGAAAGCCCAGCCATCAGATCAAGAGGTGTTGAATGCAGTACTTAGACGAGGGCGCCCAGCTACCGCAAATGATGTAGCCGAGATCAGTGCGCGCCAAGGGAACTCCTTAGCTTCGCTAATCCATCAGGGAAAGTATCTGTGGAATGGTGGTGATGGAGCCACAAGAATTTCTGTAGAGAGCATACCAGTATTCACTTTACCTGATGGATGCGTCAATCTGCTTGCACCAACCCAGAAAAGGCTAGACAGCCTTTTAAAATGGTGGAAGAAAGAACTGCGACGATTAGGTTATGAGGGTCCATTCGGGGCAGGTGATGTAATAGATGACGCATTCGAGTTTATGTGTGAATACTCTGGTAAAAGTACAGTAACAAAGCCAGTAGAAATATCCGCTAATAGATTTATCGATCTTGAAGATATGTATGAGCCTGATGCTTCTCCAACGAATGGGAGTTCTATTGCAACCATAATTGAGCTTGGAGGCGCCCGTGTTCTTATGCTTGCTGATGCTTGGGCAGAAGATATTGTTCAAGCGCTTCGTGATCTCAAGTCTCAGGGCACCTCCATGATATTCGATGCAATTAAAATTTCCCACCATGGAAGCTCTCGAAACACTAGTCCAGAATTATTGCAGCTAGTTGATGCCCCAAAGTACATCGTATCATCCAATGGAAAAAAGCATGGACATCCTGATATTGAAGTCTTAGCCGCTATTGTAGATCGATCAGCACCTTTCCCTCGAACAATTTACCTTAATTACCCAACACCGGCTGCAGAGTATATTCGAAGCTATCAATCAAAGAGTGGCACAGCCTTCACAGTGTATGACAACGCCACAAACTGGATAGAAATCAAGGAGAGTACTAACAAATGATTGATGCTCAAATAAAAAACGCTACCTGTAAGGTTAAGTGTGGTGAAGAAACAGGGACAGGTTGGTTAGTTACACCATCGATAGTGATTACGGCACGTCATTGTGTTTATGAGGCTATTGATGACGGAGCACAAATCGACTTGCGGTTTTCCATTGATGGGGCTGATAAAGACTCTACTGCAAGTGTGTTAGCAGATAACACAGATTTTGATGTCTGTGTGCTGCAGCTTCCGGAAGATATTGATATTACACCAATTGTTTTAAGTGAGGCTTTACCAGTTGAAGGAAGGCGTTTCGTCTCATATGGATTTCCTGAAACTAAATTAACAGTTAGTCACAGATTAGAGGGTACTGTATCGCAAGTACTTGATGAGCTAAAGCTGAAAATGGACGTTGATCTCCATGTTGATTCTCCGGCAGCTCTTTCTGAATACAAAGGCATTTCAGGAGCAGCTCTTATTTGTGGTGGAGTATGCCAAGGTTTGTTGCGCATTAAGCTTGATCTGTCGTTAGGCGCAGTATCTGTGTGCAGAATGGCTGCTTTCTTACGAGAGAACGCCATTCCAATTGAAGAGGGAGCTAAGGAAGAACTATGTGATCGGGAAGAACTTGTTTCAAGAAAAAGCTTCATAGAATCGTTTGACTCCCTAGTTCTTAGTGTGACTAATGGATATGCCTTCATTGAAGGTGCTCATGGTATCGGCAAATCTACTTTTTGTGATAGTTACCTTCCTCTTAGTCCTGAATTGGATTACTTCGCTACTTACAGCTTTTCTTCTCGCAAGAATCGTGTGAACGGAATGCATTTAGCTCAGCCTGAAGTGTTTTTCGATTGGTTAAACACACAAGTCTCATCGCTCTTGACAGGAAAGGCTGCCCGAATCTCTATTAAGAGCTATTCAGAGCTCATTAAAGACACAACGAAGCTTCTTGAAAGCTTAGGGGGAATGTATTCGTCCCAAGGAAAGACTGGAGTAATCTTCGTTGATGGTTTGGACGAAGTTGCAAAGCTTGGAGAAGACGTTTTTTTAAAGTTTATAGGGCTTTTCCCAACAGAAATACCGACTGGTTTAGTGCTTGTTATGTCTGGGCCAAGCTATACAAAACTCTCTTCATTGATTGGGGGCAGAGTAGGAAGCCAAGCCTGTATCACAATGCCATCATTGATGCGCAGTGATGTTCGCGATTATTGCGCTAGAGCTTTATTATCAAACAGATATAGTCCAGAAACAATTAGTATCATTTGTGATAGAGCTCAGGGTCATCCTCTTTACCTGCGTTACCTTATTGATTTGGTTAACGAAGGAACCGAAGATGAGCATCTTGATACATTGCCATTGATTAATGGCAGCATCCGAAATTATTACGAGTGCCTATGGTCTCAACTCAGCGTGGACCCAGAGGTTGTAAATCTCTTAGCTATTATTGCGCGCTTGCGATGGGGTATTACCATACAACAATTTTCAGAGATTTTGACAGATTCAGAGCGGGTAACTCTTGTTAGTACGATTGAGCGGATTCAACATCTACTATTAGAGAGTAATGAAACGACCATTTATCACTCATCTTTTGTTGATTATCTAATCGAGAAGACAGAGTTGCGTGATCCTGATATTCAGCAACGCTTGGCTCAGTATTGTCATAATAACCCTGGCTCTCGTTATGGAAAGCTGAATATCATTTATCACGGGCTCAAGTCATTAGAGGAACAAGAAGTTTTAGTTGTCTCTGCTTGCAATCAGGAGTGGGCAGATCAATGCGTAACATTAGGTGTAGAGCCTGATGTATTGCTCGGTGATGTAGAGGGAGCACTTAATTCAGCTGCGCATAGAGGAAAACTCATAGATGTAGTGAGACTACTGTTGCTCGCTCAGCGACTACAGTTTCGCTATGACTCGCTGTTTGCACTTTCTGCCGATTTGGTTGCTGATGCATTGCTGGCGTTAGGAAAAACACAAGAAACTATTCAGCATGTAGTACGCTACGGGCGTCTAATTGTCCCCGTTCATGAGGCTTTAAGGATAGCCTATCAGTTGATTGTTGATAAAAAACTCGATGAGGCCTTGAAGCTTTTAGATAAAACTGAAGTTGTGCTAGAAAAACGGCTCAGCGATAGAAACCCAAAAGTCGAAGACTTTATGGAGCTTTTTGAATTTCAGATTCAGCAAAAGATTCTTAGATATAGAGCTGGTGATGAGAATGCTATGGATATGTTGATGCGGTTTCATCATGTGTCCATGCAAGCCGTCACTAATAGCATCCAAAAACAAAGTGATTTACGACATATCTTACCTGAAATGAATAGCTGGGTTCTTGGTAGTTCAATATGTTTGGGGAATCGGTACACCCCTTTAGCAGTGCTGCGAAAAATGAATCCGAACCCAATACCTAGGCAAGAAATCGTACTTATGCGGGCGCTTGCGAATTATCAGGAATATTGCTTTGATTTCGGCTTAACACCAGATCAGAATATTTTGAAACAAGTATTTTGTGATTTGCGAACACTGCTTGATGAAGCTGAAGGAGAGCCATATAAGCCGCAACTAGATACAGTTAATTCCATAATATCCTTAGGAGCTCCAGTTGATCTTGTGGCATTAATAACAGACAAGATGGATTGCCAGATGGAGCCTGTAAAGTTCATCTCAGCAGATAATGTTGGTATGGATGAGCGTGAGCTTCACGCAGGAATGTCGCCGTGGAGACTCATGTCTATGCTGAACGAGAACATACCTTGTCCGGAAACAGAAGAACTCCTTCATGAGAACTGGCAGAATGGTGTTGATCTAATTTGTAGAGCGCTTGCCTGGTGTGACGGTGCTGCAAGGCGAGCAAAAAATAAAGGGAACGATGCAGGCCTGCAGCAAGTTTGGGTCTTACTTGAAAGCAGAGTTTTTAATCGGTTACGAATTACGTTAGCTCAGAGAGTGGAGTGGAGTGATAGCTACTCATTACCAGAGTCAGTATTTCCACATATTTATGGATATTTAAATTGTTTAATTACAGATGTTTTTCCAGAAAAAATTGGCTATATGCTGGAGTTTCTTAATGAGCGATTTCCATTCCAATATGGTCTGTACTCTGAGGGTTTTTGCGCAATATTAATTACAGTTTTGGATAGGGTCTGTAAGCATCAGCCTTTAGACGACAAGGTTGAAGATCTTGCGTGGAATCTTCTATTGCGTTGGCAGGAATTTGTCCTGAAAAATGTCAAAAATCGGCATGAACTAATTCCTGAGTTGTTGGCTTTAATACCATTATTTGTACATCTGGGTGCATCTGAAGAGGCCGAACGTACATACCAGTCAGTTTTGGCTTTATCAATGGGGCCAGACTGGTATAAGGAGGATCAGCTCAGCCTTATGACTGGTGCTATCGATCAGATACCAGAAGGGGAAGCATTTGAGGTTGGGGTTCTACCACGAATTGCTAGCCTGCTCGAAGCTGCAAGCGGTGAGATGACCTTTCAGCGATACGTTCGATATGACAAAGCCGAACTTTTAGAGATTTTGTGTAAACGAGGAGATTACTCTAAAGCTGTTAGCTATTTTTTACGCCAAATCTGTGGAACCGCAGAGCAAATGCTTACCGAAATTTCTGAAGGTGAAATTGATCGGATTTCCCCCTTGAGAGGCATGCGTTTTCCTGGCGGAGCTCTTGATGAACAAGAGGCAATACATCGCATTCTCAGGCATGCAATACCTTCAGGCCACTGGGCATTGTGTTGGGCGCTATTGGAGATCTATCAATTTGGTGATCGACGGCATCTTAGTGCGACTGCTGAACTGTATGCACAAATAATAGAGAAAATTGACGGAGATAAAGTAGCCCTAAAAGAAATAACTCGTAGATTAAGGCTTGCCATTGAGACTGAACTTGCAAGTCATCAACGAAGTGAGTTTGTTATTTATTTGCGTGAAAAACTACCTACCGACAAGCTGGAGATGTTTAAAGGCATTTTGGACGAGCACTCAGTGTCAGGCCAGAGTCAAAAAGAGGTATTAACAGGTTACGTTGAGGGCAAAAGCGAAGCAAAGAATGAAGTAACAAGAGACGGAATGGTGCTGCCTGGTGTATTTGGTACACAACACTCTATCCAGCAGTCAGAAGCAGCAGTATTAAGAGCAGAAAGACTTCTTTCTCGTCGTAACAATACAGCAGCGCAAAAAGAAGCGAGTATAGCCCTTGAACATCTTCAACGTGGTGGCTGGTCGATATGGGGAAATCTATCCTCTGGGGCAACAAGAGCAAAAAATATACTGCTCCACAAGAGTGATTCAGCAGACACTGTTGTTAAGCTATATGCCCCTTTAGTTCTTAACGAACGCTATGCAGAGAGATGGCGTCGAGCAGATCATCTGATTGGGCAGCTTGCCGGTATTACAACTCGAGAAGAGCGTGCAGCTTTGATTCAGACGGCTATTGAGCATATTGAAACCATTGTCGGTTGTGATGAAAAGAGTCAAGAATATGAGTTCTTAGAGGACTCATACCAAGGCAGCGTATCTGAAAGCCTTATTCAGCTATTGGTTTATGCTCTCAACCATCCACAGTGGTTACGTCGAGAGAAATCTGCGGAAATGCTTCTTTGGCTTCTGGAAAGCCACCCGGAATACATTCCTACAGTAGGCCCAAAAGCCTTCGCAATGGACAGCACTAACAGCCCTGATATTATCTGCGGAGTTCTAGATCACCTGTCGCAATCGCATCCTATTAAGCTTTGGAATCAGCTTGCTCCTGCTTTGAACTTTGAGGAAGTTCTCCATTCTTGTAAGCATATTGGGCGGTTCACCGTGTTGCTTCGAATTGTAGAACGGGCTGTTCGGCAAAATGGAGCTGGTGCTGTTGAAATAAGGGATCAATTACGCAGAAAAATTTCTTCACCTACTGAGGTTGTTGACCCAGCTATGACTAAGGCTGGATGCCCTGAGTGGGCTCTAATCGCAGAATATCAATGGGGGAAACTAGATGCGATGGGGCTAGCAACAAAAGAGCTTGTTGAACATACCAAAAAGGTTCTTGAGGATGAGTGCGCTCCTTTAGAGATAGATATTTATATTGAGGTGGAGCGGCTTTTGGCGGAAGGTTTCAGAGATAATATGGAACACCCTTTGGGAAGGTGGATGGCAAAGATTAGTTATGCATTGCAAGTTGCATTGTTCCCGATTGTTTCCGAAGAATTTTTCCTGCGTATTGAACAAATATTCCGACCATACAACCCTGTTCGGGTAGATCGTTTTCGGATTTCAAACTTTTCATCACCATCTGTAGCATGGGTTGAAGCCTTGAAAAATCAGAATGGTAAAATTATCCCCATAAGGGGAAATGATATATATCTGGATTTTCTTGAACGAGTTTGGATAGAAGGTCAGTGGAGGCTATTTAGATTAACGGCTTTTTTTTATGATCATAAAGTACATGCTACTAAACTTCCACAGTTCGCAAGTTTCTCTCCGACGGAGCAAGCGTCGTTAGATGGTGCCTCTTGGTGTGATTGCTGTGTGGGGGTTGATGGAACGGGATCATTTTTTGGAAGTTTCACGCCGGCACTTCCTTCGGATACACTCATGAAACTTACAAGAGCTACAAGTGCAGATATAAACCGGACGTACTGGCGCTCGGGAAGGCATCCTTTAAGCCAAGGCGGAGGGCCAGAACATGAAGGCTGCTATCTATCTATCAAGGCTAATGCCTTGAAGTTGATTCAAGGCCTTCAAGTGGCTTGGGTTTTACAAATAGATGGAAGGCCACTTGGGATAGTGGAAGCCCCGTAAGGAGATTGGATATGTTTCCTAAATTTACGCAAATGAGTACTCCTCAAACTAGAGCTGAGTTTGAGGAACGCTTGCATCATATAGCTCAAGTCATGAAAGATGGGAAAATGCATATATCTTCCCACATAGCTGACTCTATTGGGGAAAGTATACTTGCTGTACGACTTCTGCCAAATGGAAGGATTGATTTCTTGAGTGTCGATGAAACAGCTCGCTTGCAGGCGAATACGATGTTTCAAAGGCCAAGCTTTGAAGATATGGCTCAAGCTAATGATGAGTCTGGAATCGTAGAAGGAGAGCAAGGACCCAATAATTAATTTAGGTCTGAATTACTACACCTTAGGGGGCGTAACTCTCTGGCTTAAAATGACAAAATATTTTTATCAAACTTTAATGTCATTAAAAGCAGTGTGGCTGCGATACCCCCCTCCGGAAATGATCATACTTTGTTGTTGTTTTGCTTAAAAAGCAGCCAAAAATGTACTTTTTTTGATCAAACTTTAATGTTCACCGACAATTGAAGCCGAAATTCGCCAACAAATTCTGAGCAGTTACATCAGCTTGCTACAGCTTTAGAAGTTTCTCCACGGGATTTCTTTTAGGTTCCACTCTCTGATAGCGTATATCAGAAATCGGGAAATTTTGTTTTGATCAAAATTTCCCGAGTCTCAAAGGGTTATACCGCTGTTAAAGTATCCCCCCCATGCTTAGTCACCCGAGGACGGCACCGAATCTTGATAGCCTGTTTGGTAAATTCAGTATCAGAAGCCTTACTTGACCAGGCATAAGCCTCACCCGGTTGAAGGTTCGCCAACTTCTGGGGTGTTAGCTGATTAAGAGCCGAGTTCGCCTTCTGAATATGTTTCAACCAGGCTGGTGAATTGAATTTGTGCAGAACGATCTGTGATGACAATTCAATCAGTTCAACAGGAACAGAAGGAGGGTCCTGGCTGGCAACCATAACGCTGGTGCCCTTATGGCGCATCTCCCGGACAACTTCTATCAGCCCTTTTACAAGGTCAGGACTGTCGATGTATTTGTGGCATTCGTCAAATACGATCAGTTTGTTGAACGCTTCACCTTGGTATTTTGCTTCAGAGAATATCTGCAGGAGAACTACAAACAAACCAAGAGCTTCATCCTTTTCAATGAACTCATCCCGAAGATCGACAATGATCATACGCCCCGGTCGTATAAGGCCACTGATACCTAAATCATCATCAATATACTGGTCTGCAAACTCCAGACGCATTTCTGCTAGACCTTTCATTGCGTCAGACATCTGAGAATCAGCCACACCCTTTTTAAGCCCTTCGAGAGTTGCATATTCCGGTCAAAATGAACACCTTCTCCGGAAAGCGTGAACACCTCCGCTTCCCTAAGCATTGCCTCTCTTAATTTTTAGCTTGGGTGTTCACGATCATCCAGTTTTGCTTTTATTTTTCTCATAGATTCTCCCTTAAGTTCTATCCGGTGTGCGTTGTGGGTCAGGCGATCCAGAATCGCGTCTGCCAGGGTGGCATCACCGATGCTGTCATGCCATTTCGACACTGGCAGCTGGCTGGTCACTATGGTTGAGCTCTGGTTGTGTCGGTCGTCCATGATTTCCAGCAGGTCGGTGCGCTGGCTCTGGTTTAGTGGTTCCAGTCCCCAGTCGTCCAGAATCAACAGGTTTACTTTGGCCAGCTGTTTCAGTTGCTTGCTGTAACTGCCGTCACCGTGGGCAACGGTCATAGCTTCCAGCAACCTTGAGGTGCGAAAGTAACGAACACTGAGCCCCCGCAGGCAAGCTCCGTGTCCGAAGGCACAGCTCAACCAGCTTTTCCCTGTGCCGCAGGGACCCGTGATCAGGAGGTTTTGTTTTCGCCGAAGCCACTCGCAGGTGACCAGTGTCGCCATTTGGGATTTCGTTATGCCCCGTGGCTGTTCGTAATCAATGCCTTCCATCGTGGCTGACAGCTTGAACCGGGCCGCCCTGAGCAATCGGGCCAGCCGCTTGTTGCTGCGGTCTGCGTCCTCCTGGTCAACCAGCAGGGCAAGACGTTCTTCGAAGCTAAGGCCTTCGTAAGTACCGGGCTGCTCCTGCTGCAGGGCAAGGGCTTCGGCCATGCCGCTGAGCCGCAGACTGCGTAACCGGGTCATCGTCTGGTTAATCATGTTCTGCTCCTCATCGGTAAAAGCCTGCACCACGAATGTTTTCATGGCTGATGGTGACTCGCTGGCTGTCGTTTTCCGGTGGCTGCTCAACAGGCACCTTGTCCAGCCCTGATTGCAGGATGGAGCGTACGTTGCTTACCCTGCGACCTCCGGTTTTGATCGCACGGTCACAGGCAGCGTTCAGTCGCTTCTGTCCGTACTCACGCTCAAGGTTTAATAGCCCCAGGCAGGCCCGGTAAGCCTGCTCCTGATGCTTTTTGTCGTCCAACAGTTGTCGGGTAAATTTCAGAACCTGCGGCCCCAGCTTCTGTGCCCAGCGCAGCAGTCTTCCCGGTGTCCACTGTTGCTGTTTCTGGTGACTTTTAGGCATATGCTCCGGCTTGGTGGTGAAGCCTCCTTCTGAGTATTGCCGGACGTGGCTGGTTACGGGCTTGCCCTTGTAGAGAATCTGAACAGTGTTGTGACTGCCACGGATCTCCACCTGCTCCCTCACCAGCTGGTGAGGCACGGAGTAATAGTGGCTGCTGAACTGAACGTGGTAGTCAATGTTGACCCTGGCCATCCTGAACTCAAGGTACTCAAAGGCCTGCCTGGGCAGCGGTGCCATCGCAGGCCTGTCCAACAGTTCAAACTGGCTGCGGCGGCAGCCGGGCAGCTGCTTGAATGGCCGGCTGTTCAGCTCTTCCAGCAGGCGTCGTATTTCCCAGTTCAGTTCGGAAAGGGAGAAGAACGTCGTATGACGCAGGCGCATTAGAATCCAGCGCTCTACCAGTTGTACGCCGACTTCTACCTTGGCCTTGTCTTTTGGCTTGTAGGGACGCGCCGGCAGGATGGAGCAGCCGAAGTGTTCCGCCATGTGCTGGTAACTGCGGTTAATTTCCGGGTCATAGCGACAGGCTTTGGTGACCGCACTGCGCAGGTTGTCCGGCACCAGCATCTCGGGTACTCCGCCAAAGAACTGGAATGCCCTGACCTGTGAGCCAATAAAGTCCACCGAACCCTGGGTCCAGGAAGCGTCTGCGTAGGTGTAATTAGAGGCTCCCAGCACCGCCACGAATATCTGTGCAGGTGCTGTCTCCCCGGTCTCTTTGCTGACAATGGGAACCGTCAGGCCTGCGTAGTCGACAAACAGTTTTTCACCGCCTTTGTGCTGCTGGCGCATTGAGCGCTTCTGCTTTTTGCACCATTCGTTGTAGCGATGGCAAAACTGGCTGTGGCTGTAGGCATTGTGGGGATAAACCTCACAGTACTCTTCCCAGAGCAGCTGTTTGGTCATGCCCTTTTGCTTAAGGCTGCTGTGGACCTCGCTCCAGTCAGGATCAATAAAGCCCTGATGCTTACGGGACGGCGTGTCAGGAGACAGCCGGTTTATAAGCGCGGAGTCGTCCATGTCGTCCGGCAAAGGCCAGGAGAGCCCGGATATTTCAAACAATTTCAGATATTTGCTGACCGCACCGACACTCACCCTGACGCTTGCAGATATCTGACGGGTAGACAGTTTGCACTCACAACGAAGTCGAAGAATTTCCCGAATTTTTCGCATTGATAACCTCTTTTCCTTTGGCATAGCCGCTTTCCCTGTTGTTGTGGAATTAGGTAAAGCGGCACAAGTTGAATGAAATCAATGCTTAAGGAGAGGTTTTTGGTTCATTTCGGAAATCATTCCGGTGTCGTGAACACTCATTCCGGCATTGTGAACAGTGATTCCGGAAATTCGCAAAAAGTGTTCACGATTGAGCGGAATAAGTGTTCACGGTTTTTCGGAATAGGCGTTCACGATAAACCGGAGTGGGTGTTCACGGGAGGCCGGAATATGCAAGAGTAAGTGCTTTACGGTTCTTCCGCATGATATTGGTCATTTGTCGGATATAAGCAGCCTGATTCCCTACTGCCCCCATCAGGAATTTCCAGTGACCAGCCTGCAGCTCAGAAGAAGCAAATTTTAGAGGATGAACATCGATCCCAGGATACTCTTCTTTTCTTTGCTCCAGCTTGTCTATTGGTGTGAGAAGCAGAACATCCTCCAGCTTCGCTGGTTCAGCACCATAGCGATCTTTAAGCATTTGCAGCTGCTTCTGATCATCGTTAGCAGCGATCATTGAAGTGAATTCAGGTTTGTAATCCTGAGTTGGGCTGTAATGGAAAATCACTGTAGATAACGGCTTCTTCAGCTGGCTGATCGCAGGAATTTTAGCCGTTGCCATTTCAACAACGGTGCCCAACGTATAACTCTTGCCGCCACCCTGAACACCAAACAGGCTGATGGTGTGAGTATGATTAAGATCCAGAGCGACTTTCCGGCCAGCAATTTCACCTAACAGGCCGTATTGCCTGGACTCTCCGTTAACTCCTAACATCACATCGTATGCAAGCTCTGAATCTTCTTGAGTAACGGTAGTAACAGTCTCCGAAAAGACTTCGGGCACGTTTTCAGGCAACTCAGGTTGCTCTGTTATCGGCTCTTTCGCGACCTCTGGTTCAGGCTTTTGCTCAGGCTTTTTCGAAGACTCTACAGTTTCTTTAGGCTCTGATACTGGTTTTGGCTCATGCCTTACTTCAGGTGTCTCTGAAGGTTGAACATCTTTTTCTGTGTCTGCCTTTATGGCCGTATGTTGGATTGTCTGTTCACTGCCTTCAGCTGTTGTGACAATTTCATTCTTCCTGGAATCTTTATATTCATCCCAAGACACAGTGCGTTCACGTTGCATGCCCAAGAAGGCGGCCTCATCCAGGGTAGGAAGAGAAGGAGCTTTATTACGTTTAACAATCAGCTCTGCAGACTTTCTGTCAGCAGGTGATATATCAGCATCGTCAGCTTCTTCAATACCTTCACTCAATAAGCTAGCAGATGCATCAACCAACTCATGAACTAAGTCATAACCAATCCGGTGAAACTCAATTCCGCAGTCAAGCTCTGCAGGTTCAGTACCAGGCTTGGCAAAATCAAAAATCAAAGCACTGCGGGTAAAATTCAGCTCATAACCATCGTCAATGGTATCAAGGAAGAAGCGGGCCTCTTCAGAAGCAACTTCAGAGATTGAACCGTAACGCTGGGTTCGATCCAGATAGAAACCAAGCAGGTTGACCAGTTCCTGATTCTTAATCAATCGATCAGGCCGGTCTTCCTGACTATGTTGAGGATCAAAGTGTTGAGCCAGTACGCTCTCACTTTCCGCAATCTGTTCGGTTATGCTGTCTTTAAGTTGTGCGTATGCAGCCAGATCACCAACATCTGAATAACACTTCACCTCGACCAAACGACAGATGATTTTTCTGCTGCCAGGATCAAGGTCAAACAATGCCAGATCAGTCCTCTTGAAGCTTATTTCATTCCCCAGTTCATCAGCCTGGTTTTGCAGAACCTGATATAGCTCCAAATGAGCATCCAGAGGCACCAGAATCTGGTTTTCAAACACCCCCTGATGTTCAAGATACATGCGGGCCAATGCCAGCCCCATTGCTTCTGCTCGCTGTGTTGGCGAAGAAATTAATTTCAGTGCCAGTCGGCCAGATAGAGAGCGCAGTTGATCCAAAGCTGACACTACATGGTTTGGCGATGACTTCAGGTTGTACTGCTCAAGAACTGGCTTTAGCAGTGCTTCGAGCTCAGCGATGGAACGAGAAGTGATAAATAGCCTGTGACCCAGCCCAACAGTAGAATCAGGAGAGTGGTCAATCAGATAATCAGGCCTACTAGCCAGACGACCATGGTCAAAAAACTCTATCCCCAGATTACGATCAACCGTCATCACCCAGTCACTGCTTTCGTGTACCTGATGAAGTAAAGCTTTATGCTCAGTATTAAGTGCCATAGTGACTTCAGGACGCAATCTGATCCCAGTTTTCCCTGTTGCCGAGGTAGCGATAGCCGTTGACATCAGTGCAGGCAAACCGGTCAACAAATCGGTTAATTCTTCTGCATCTGTTAAATGGGTATTCCGGAGCCATCCGGCCACCGATTCCGGTAACATCCGGCCACCCATTCCGTTAGTATCCGGCCACTGATTCCGGTACATCCGGCCACCCCATTTCCGACCAGTGGCGCAGTCCCATAATTCACCGCTACCCTCAAACTTGAGACCTCCTCAAGGACGAGTGGATAGCATCATGAAGAGACTGCCCATGCGCAAAATTCGTGAAGTACTCAGGCTCAAATTCGAGCACCAACTCAGCATCCGGAAGATTGCCAGTAGCTGCAATATTTCCAGAGCAACCGTCAGTGATTACCTTAACCGGTTTGCTGCCTCCGGGCTGGAATGGCCTTTGTCATCTAATCTGGATGAGACGACACTGGATCAACAACTGTTTCCCGTTCAGCCACCTGCTTCAAAGCGCCAACTGGCCTTGCCAGACTGGAGCGAAATTCATCAGGAACTTCGCAAGCCCGGTGTCACCCTTATGGTGCTCTGGCAGGAATACAAGACCAACCATCCTGAAGGCTATCAGTACAGTTGGTTCAGTGACCGCTATAGAGAGTGGCGAACGCACCTTGATGTTGTTATGCGCCAAAATCATATTGCAGGCGACAAGCTGTTCATCGATTACGCCGGACAGACGGTTCCTGTCGTTAATCAGCACACAGGAGAGGTTCAGCAGGCGCAGGTGTTTATTGCGACGCTTGGTGCCTCCAGTTACACCTATGTAGAAGCTACATTATCTCAGTCTTTGCCAGACTGGATAGGCTCTCACGTGCGTACCTTTGAATACCTGGGTGGAGTACCCAATAACCTGGTGCCGGATAACCTGAAAAGTGGCGTGAAGCATCCTCATCGTTATGAGCCTGAGATCAATCCTACTTATCAAGACCTGGCCGAACATTATAATGTCGCTGTCGTACCCGCCCGGGTCCGATCTCCAAAAGATAAAGGTAAGGTCGAGTCTGCTGTTCAGATAGTTGAACGGTGGATACTGGCGCGTTTACGCCACCAGACATTCTTCTCCCTGGCTTCACTCAATGAGGCTATTGCAGGGTTACTGACAGAACTGAATAACCAACCGTTCCAGAAACTGTCCGGTAGTCGTCGTTCATTGTTTGATTCTCTCGATAAGCCTTCACTGCGCCCACTGCCTGAAATGCGTTATCAATACGCAGAATGGAAGGAGGCACGAGTACATATTGACTACCACGTAGAGGTCGACAAACACTACTACTCAGTCCCTTATCAGCTGGTCAAAAAGCAATTAAGTGTACGCATGACCAGTCAGACGATTGAGTGCTTCTATAAGGGGCAGAGAGTCGCCAGCCACCGCCGTTCGCAGCATAAGGGCAGGCATACTACTCAAGCCAGCCACATGCCGGAAAAGCACCGTAAATATGCCGAGTGGACACCAGAACGAATGCAAAGCTGGGCGGCAAAAATCGGACCTGAAACCGCAGCCGTCATCCAACGCGTCCTTGCAACACGGCGTTATCCTGAGCTGAGTTACCGAAGTTGTCAGGGCATCATCCGTTTAGCCAAAGGCTACGGTAACGACCGACTTGAAAACGCCTGTCGTCGTGCACTTTATGCAGAAACCTGCACTTACCGGAGCATAGAGTCAATCCTGAAGCACAACCTCGATCAGCAACCGCTTCCGGAACTGGAGCCAGAGACGGTGTTGCCTGATGAGCACGAGAACCTTCGGGGTTCAGACTACTTTAACTAACGACGGCAGGAGAATAAAAATGTTAATGAACCCTACGATGGAAAAGCTTCAGGTTCTGAAACTTACCGGTATGCTCGAAGCATTAGATGAGCAGCTTAAAAGTCCGGATATAGAGCAGTTGTCGTTCGATGAACGGCTCGGCTTAATGATTGACCGTGAGATGACCGCAAGGGATAACCGGCGTTTAAAAACACGGCTTAAAAAAGCACGACTACGTCATGATGCCTGCATGGAAGACATAGACTATCGTCACCCCCGTGGTCTTAAACGAGACCAGATACAGCAGTTGTTATCCAGCCACTGGATACGGGAGCATCAGAACGTGATCATTACAGGGCCGACGGGTGTAGGAAAAACCTGGCTGGCCTGTGCAATGGCACAGAAGGCCTGCCGGGATGGGTACACAGTGCAGTACCTCAGGCTGCCGAGATTACTGCAAGATCTGAACCTGGCAAGGGCTGACGGTCGCTATGTGAAACTGATGACAGCACTGGCAAAAACTGACCTTCTTCTTTTAGACGACTGGGGTCTATCACCTCTGACAGAAAGCCAGCGGCGTGACCTGTTGGAAATAGTAGAAGACCGGCACAATGTAAAAAGCACCCTGGTCACCAGTCAGATGCCGGTAGATCACTGGCATGAATTGATCGGTGATCCAACACTGGCAGATGCCATTCTGGACAGGCTGATTCACAACGCTCACCGGGTGCCACTTAAGGGTGACTCCCTGCGCAAGAAACAGTCAAAACTGGCAAAGTCAGAACTTACGTCCTAAGCTGCTATCCGATGCGTCGCTACGCTCCGAAAAGGGGTGGCCGGATACACTGGAACAGGTGGCCGGATGTTACCGGAATGGGTGGCCGAATGCGCTGGAATACCCATTAAATCAAGAGCGCGGCCATGCTTGGGATAACGACTCCATGCAATGATTTCATCTTCATCGGTGTATCGAACCCTGAAGTCCTGAATCAGTCCATGAACGGGGGCGTAACCTTCTTTAGCAGAGGCTTCAACTGCCCCTACTTCCTGAGCAGGAAATACATCAAAAAGTAATGACAAATGGGCAGAGTATTGCTCTGGGTTGTACCTGTATTCAGAAAGAGGCTTTATTGCTAATCCAAGTTTAGGTTTTAAGTGGTTACCACTGGTAGTTGAAAAGGCATCAGCTTCGCCAACTTTGGTATTAGCCAGAGGAGACAGGAGTTCTATCAGGTTTTCGCCTACGCCGGGAGCATCGGCATCCTGCACAAACAATCGGATATCATAACGAATATGGGCAAAGGCTTTTTGCTTTTGCAGTTGCAGTAACATATTGGCAAGTGCTACAGAACGTCCAGTATTAAACGCATTTATCACCAACGTTTGCACATAAGGATGCTGGATTAAATAACGCTGCACTCTTGTAGCAAGGTATTTCCCATCAATACTGGCTCCTCCTACATCCGGTTCCGGTAACCCCATCGCTTCACATACTTGCCCGATTAGTCCCCGAGGGTCAGGTTCATGAGCCGGTGCGTAGAGAGTCCAGAAAGGATTAAGGTTATCTACAGCTGTAAGTAATGAACCATCATTGGTTGGCAAAACCGGTGGATAACCAATCGGAGCCAGATTTCGAAGCAGGGCATCTCTTGCCGATACAGCATGCACTCTGGCTTTAGCAGTCTTCTTCAGCCAGTTTTGTCCCATTACCGACCAGCCTGAAAGCCACAATGCCCTGAGAGGATGTGTAGGGGATACCAGTACAGATTCCCGTCTGTGACCACGGTGGTCTTTAATAACAATCTGAACTGAGTCCAAAGCGGAAAGATGGCGTAAGTCCAGCAGAGCCTGCTGTGCTACCCCAGCATCACGACTGTCAGCCAAATGCAGGCAGTTTTGCAATAGACGACAATAGTTGTCCGAATACTCTGAAATTAAGGGGCGAAGAGCAACCAGGTCAGCAGCTTGAGTAATCAGTTCTTTTGGTTCAGCACGTAGAGCCTCAAAATAGCGAGCCCTAGCCTGTAAAAATTCATCAGCAAGATCATTTTCCGGCCACTTCGCACTGATTCCAGTGCACAACAGGCATATGCCAGCCCAGAGGACCTTCCGGAGCTGCAAGTATTTTTTGTTCCAATTGTTTCAGGGCTTTTGAGACTGGCACATTTAATGTGCCTTCACGACCAAATCGCAGCTCAATCAGATCATTATTGGATCGGGTTTTACTGGATGATTCATGCCAGTCCACACTCTGAGGAGTAACGCGCTCGTAATCGCGTTCATCAATCAGAGCAGAGAACTGCAGTCGGAACCAGGCATGCATCAGGCTATCTTCTTTTTGCACAGCCCTTTGTTCTGGTTCTACCTCAACTTCGGTATCGGGCAGCACATAAAACAGATCGCTTTCGTTGATGCGTGTGACAGGGGCATCATCATCCGCAGCCCACGGAAGTGGTTTGCCGTTTTCATCTATAAGAGGAATCAGATCACCGTCTTCTGTTTGCGCCAGAACCCGAATAAAATGCCAACCTTCTTCCCAGTCAATTTTACCCAAGCGGGTAAAAGCAACATTGGCATCGGTTTTTTTGGTTTTCCAAACAGCTTTACTGCGTACAAGTCCAACAGGTCCGTGATCGCGAGATATTACCTGCAGAACAAATTTGCTCAGCCCTTCTATTCTTGAGGGCTGGGGATCAACATTGAAAATGCTGTTAAACTTCTTCAGCCCGCCTTTGCCCAATGGAAGGTATTGTTGCCCAACTAGCCCGGATATTTCATAAAAAGAGGCAAGTTCCGCCCAATCACTTGATATAATTGGGTCGACCAAAAAAATGCTTCGGAAGAAGCAAACCGGAACTTGCCATGAACAAATTTACACAAGAACAGCTTCGTTTTCACCCCTCCAACGGAAAAACTATCCGGGCAGACTTCAATGGCGGAGAATTATCCTCTGATTTTGGCGCCCTGATGCTACGTGAAACAATGCTTCACAGCGGTATCATATCCAGGCTGACTGACGGCATTGACGATAAACGTCATCAATCCTACATCGACCACACCCTGCAAGAACTCATTGCCCAAAGAGTTCTGCAAATGGCCTGTGGTTATGAAGATGCAAACGACAGCAACCATCTGCGTAAAGACCCAATCTTTAAGCTTGCCAATGGAAGAAACCCACTGGACGATGATAACCATCTGGCTTCCGCTCCAACGTATACAAGGCTTGGTCAGTCCATGACCAAACGGGATATTTATAATATGACCAAAGCACTGGCTGATCACTTCATCAGCAGTTATGAATACCCGCCATTAGCCATCATTATCGACCTGGATCATACGCCTGCTATCACCCATGGCGGCCAGCAGATGAACCTGTTCAACGCCAAATATCAAGACTACTGTTACTTGCCCTTAATGATCTTTGAGGGGCTCAGCGGCAAGCTGATCACTTCGATCCTGCGTCCTGGAAAAACACCCACAGGCCGAGAGAATGCAGCTATTCTCCAGCGCCTCATTAAGCTGATCCGTACAAGATGGCCGAAAACCCATTTACTGGTTCGTGGGGATAGCCACTTTGCCCAACCAGAGTTAATGCAGGTTGTTCAGGATGACCCTCACTCCGACTACGTGCTGGGAAAAGGCGCAGGACACAAGACGGCCTTGCGACCTAAAGCCAAAGAGTTGCTGGATGAAGCGCGGAAAGCTCTCGACGTTAAAACCGGGCTGGCAAAACTGAACAACATGCCAGAGCCTGAGCGACTCAGGCTCTACGGAGAAACGGACTATCAGGCAAAAAGCTGGAAAGGGCTGGACACCCGGATAATCTATAAGGCAGAGGTCAACCAGAAAGGCGACAATCCCCGCTTTATTGTGACTTCGATGATGGAGGCTTCCCCCGAGGAAATATATGAAGACCTTTATTGTCCCAGAGGGCAGGATGAGAACTTCATTAAGCATCTGAAAAGTGATTTGTCCGGTGATCGCTTGTCAGATCAGGGCTTTCTGGCAAATCACCTGAGAATGTTTTACGCCTGCGCTGCTTATGTTCTTCACTATGAGCTGAGAACCAAGGCACTGAAAGGTACGGAGCTGGAAAAGGCACAGCCATCAACCGTGATCACAAAACTTTGTAAGGTCGCGGTTAAAGTGGTTGAGTATAAAGACCGAATCAAACTTCACTTGCCCCGCAGCTGTCCAATAAAAGGGCTTTTGCAGCATATAACCGAAGTCTTTTATTCAATGCCGCTGCCTCGACCGGGATAGTCAGCTTCATAAACTCAATCAGAATAAAATAGCGACCAACAGAAAGAGTGTTGGGGAATTCTGTTGTCCTGAAAAAGCAGGTGCTGATCAAAAAACATCCGAATTAATGGTGAGTTCGGGTTGTAATACCTTTTTCATGGACAGTAGAGCAACAGACCTCCGAAAAAATCAGAATGGGATGTTTTTTCCGGAACTTGTTGCTCATTTATGAAATATTCGGGCTAGTTGACTGAGCTTTGGGTCTTTTTCATCCTCCGCAACTACTGGCAGATTGGTAGACACATCAAAGATATGAACAGAATCAATATCCTTTGAGTCTTCAAATACCCAGTGATTAAAAGCAAACTGCCAGCAGCTTCGATCCAGAATAATCTTATGAGTCCAGTGTTTTGGGTTTTCGACACCTGTCTCGACCAGAAACTCAGCGACCTGAGCCCGAAATGCTTTTTCAGTCAAACCGAGTTCTAAGGCCCTGCCTCGTTCAGATTTATCTGACCAGGTGATAGTTTCAACGCATTCCCGGTTGCGATTGATTTTGTTAGGAGCCTTTTCAGGCTCTGTCAGCAGCTTAAAATCAGGTATCAATCCAAGCTCATACAGGGATGCACCAATAGCCTCGCCATCAAAACCGTTAATTTTGGCGGTTAACAAAAAACGTACAACTGCAAAATCATCGGCAAAAATCCATGGGTTATCGCCTTCTGTCAGTCGTTTAATGAGTTCACCAACTGGACCTTTAAAGTTGCCCGGCAATTTTTGTAATAACTGTCTTTTCAGCGTTTTGTAGATATTCCCAACCGGAATTTCTTCAAAGGTTGCAATGCCAAAAGAATCTTCCGCTGCAGCTCGCAAATCACTGGGTACAAAAACAAGAAGAGGGGGGCGCTGCGAGCCATCCGCATGGGGGTTACGCATTTCCACCAGTTTGGTACTGGTAACTCCCAGAGACTCAGGCACAGCAGAGCTGCTTTTATTCACCAGCAATGCTATCTGTGCATTCGGCACTTCTGCTTGAAGGCGAGTTCCCAGTCGGATCATCAGGACATCATCCAGATCAGACACCCGCATGCAATGACCATCAGCTCTGGATTTTACGATTTCCACCAAATGGGGAAACAGTGTTTGTTCCAGCTCTGCTGCCAGATCATGGGCCTGCAGACTTCGCAGTCCTTGCGTCATACTCCACCTCCTACAACAGGTGTTTCACTGCCAGCTGTAATTTTGTATCTTGGGGTAATGGTCTGTGTGATATATGCGTCTGAAAGATCACGATAAAAGCCTACTTCACGAAGTCGGGATCGGAACGCTGCTTCATTGGTACGCAGAGCCTGTCGATCAGAAATAGTCGCTGCAGAGAAGCCGTCACCTGAAGGTAAGCGGTCTATATACAAGCCATAGCGTTTGCGCAGAAAACCAAGCAGGTCATCAATTCGCATTTCACCAGTGTGGTAACCTTTGCTTCCACCCGGTTTTAACACTGCAATTTGCAACAAGACCTCCAACAGGCGGCTATCAAGAACAAAACGTCTGGGGGCATTTCTGGATCGCTGTTGAGCCAGTATGGCTCCGGAACGATTTTTCATCATCAGGGAGTCAAGGCATTCAGTAATGTAACGCTTA
Organism: Endozoicomonas gorgoniicola; assembly: GCF_025562715.2. Classification (NCBI taxonomy): domain Bacteria; kingdom Pseudomonadati; phylum Pseudomonadota; class Gammaproteobacteria; order Oceanospirillales; family Endozoicomonadaceae; genus Endozoicomonas; species Endozoicomonas gorgoniicola. The sequence goes on along the minus strand of NZ_JAPFCC010000001.1, from coordinate 3,996,276 downwards.
TGCCCCTTGCCCATAACAGCGACCAGCATTTCGATATAGCTTTCATATTCTGGCAAGCCGAGGTCAACGACCGCCTGTATTTCAGGGTCCAGGTCCGCCTGTGCATTTTCCTGTGAATCCTGAATCAGGGCACTGACTCTCTGACCAAAAAACATATTGCGTTCGGTGCTATGAGGCTGCTGCTGAAATTTCACCAGCTCATCAACGGAAAAGTGACCTCTATCCGGTTTGTTAATCTTGCCTTTTTTCACCAGCCCCTGGGTAAATTCATCCAGCTTTTTAGTGGTGATATAAGCTTTGACGAAGGCTGGAATTCGACGGAAATGCACATCAGCGCTGCGTTCTGCCAGCCTTGCAACATCAGACTCCGGATTGCCAGTCAAATCAAGGAACAACCCAACCTTGTAAGGGCAGTCTCCCTGAGGATTATCATAATCCCTTGGCGCCATAGGGCAGGCTGCACAGGTTGGATCACCGCTTTCTTTCTTTACCAGAGCAGGTAACAGTTTCATTAATCTGAGATGGTACAGTGCCAGATGAAATCCAATCAGGGATTTAAGATAATCAACCATCACTGTTCTGGGGATAAAATTCCGGTAAAACAGCAGTCGCTGGATATCTTCAGCCAACAGGTCTGCCGAGCCGATACACAATGGTTTATAACTATCCCGCTGGCGCTGATCCGGCGCATCGCTTACCTGTTCAAGAAAGCGCAGCAGTGCCTGTGTTTCCACATCAATGGTGCTGCTCGCCTGTGTACTTCCGGTAACCGGGTCTTTATCTGGAAAGAAAAACGACTTCAAATGCTCAAGTGCATTATGACCAGAACCATTGCGTGCATGGTTCAACAGTTCATAGAGATGCTGTGCTGCACCGTAATCTCTGGAATGCTTGGGATTCCGGAAACGATAGGTATAACCATGCAATGGCCGGGGTGAAGCGATAGCCTGTTTTGCCTTGCCTCGATTTACTACATCCATTAAATGGGTTTCAACCCAGCGACTTAGAATGTCAGGATGCTTATCAAAACCCTTGAACCACTCCGGGTGCTCCAGAAACTCTTCGACAAAAGCTTCGGTAGTCAGTTCAAATTTGCGGTTGATGCGACTGGTATAGCCATCATGAAACAACCGGGCAAAAAACGCTGTTAACACCCGATCCATTTCCAGATGTTTGAAATCAACATAGGTAATTCGAGTGAGGCGGAACTCTTTATCTCTTCTGCTTAGTGCCATTACGCCGCTCCTTCCCCGAGTAGGCTCATATCCAGACGACCGTCATCACTGCGGGCAACCCGATAGAAATCATGCCCTGTGGTAGTCAATAACACTTCCTGATAGGGCTCTGAATTCAACAGGTTTTTGAATATCGACAGGTTAAGATAGTACCCTTGCAACTCTTCCACACTGGGGCGATAGCCCTCATTCAGGCGCATTAACATTTCAAACACATCAAGGTTGATAACCAGTTCTGCCTGAGTACCGGATGCTCCTTTATACTGAAGCGTCAGCCCCTGCGGCTGATTTTCCACAAAACGGTTTTTCTGGCCTGCATGGCGAATAGCCAGAGCAAACTGATCCGCTGAAAACAGGCGATAGCTGCGAACAGTGCCTTTATCAACCTGCCGCACCTGCAGAGCCAGATTGTCGCCTAAACGACGGGCATCGGTTAAACCTTCACCACGGTTGATGGCGTGCAGCACCTTGCCTAAAGCAATGTCCAGAGAGCTTTCCTGCTTCAATAACTGAATCATGCTGACCGCTGAACTGTATGGCAGCATGGTGCGCCACTGGTCATCACGGCGTTCAAAGAAGTAACGACGTTTGGCAATGGCAACAAATTGCTGGTGTGCCTGAAAACGGTGTTGGGTGGCTTTGCCGTTGTAATCTCTGGGCAGGTCATCATAAAGTCTGGCAAGAATATCCAGATCGTAATGCCCGCGCTGTTCGAAGCCAAAGCTTCCTTGAGAGAGCGCAGGGGCAACAAAATCCAGTCCACGATCCAGCTTAGGGTCAGGAGCCTGAGCAATGTCTACGGTTTTCAGCTGACTGAGCAGACGATCCTTGTTGGGTAAGTCACCGCCTTGCCAACTGTTGAAGTAGTAGGACTGAATAATGGTTTCCCGGTCACCCGATTTATAGAGCTCCTGAATCTGCTGACAGTTCCGGGTACCAACCAGCATATAAGTTAACGCTGAGCGCAGGTCCCTTAAAGTAATGTGCTGTCTGTCCTGCAACTGGTTCAGGTCATAGAGCGTCTCCAGCCGTTCAATCACTTTAGTAGCTGCGGTTTCATCCTGGAATGTGCGGGCATTGTGGTAGGCATAACACTTATCTTTCAGGGAACACCCTTCACAAGCCTGCCAGAGTTTTTCGTGGGTCATTCGGCCTATCAGCCGCTTCAGGATTGATCCTTCGTGGTTACTGTCATTTAGCTGAGCAGTAACACTGCGTTGATTCAGGTTTACAACGGCAACTCCGTCCAGCTCTTCACCTGTCTCAAGTCCTGTGTGAACGATCTGTCCTAATCGATTGAAACGGGTCTTCTCAGTAGTCAGATAGTCAATTAATCGCCCTTCGTTAATAGCGATCAGACGAGTCTCACCAGCAGACCATTTCTCTCCATCGTCGCCAGTAAAGGGAGCAAAGAAATCATCCAGAACCTGTTGGTTATCCTGGTCACCTTCGTCCTGACTGCCATCATAGTTGGTGAGGTAATTCTGTTGTCCCAGCTTAAACCGTTTGCCATTTGGTAGTGGTGCAGAAAATTGTGCTTTGCGATTATTAGCTTCTGCTTCCAGCATTTGCAGGAAAGCGGTTTTACCATCACCGGCATTACCGGTAATCAGCACCAGTTTAAAATCACCATTTAGCACTGCAGGTAGCAGTTCACGGTCAAGAACCGTATCGACATAAAGTTTTTCTGCAAAAGCATCCAGACCACGAGTACCAGCATTGCTATGAGGGCTTTGGCTGTAAAGTGTCAGCAGGTGTCCGACATAGGGGTTGATATTGTCACCAGAGCCACCACCCAGAGCCTTCCAGCTGGCTGTGGAGGAATCATCGGCTTTGATGCGTCGAGCCTGTTTAATCTTGCCCAGGCCTTCCACCAGTTCTGAGCAAGATGCAAAACGATCCGCTCTTTTTGGACTGATCGCTTTTAACAGTAATCCGGCAAATTCAGGGGCGAGTTCATCAAAACCATTGATCTCCCGTGGGTCTTTTGCAGGTGTGGCCGGTGGTGGCGCAGAAGCTTCCCATGGGTAACGCCCTGTTAATACCTGATACAGAGTAATGCCCAAAGCATACAGATCACGATCAGCCAGGTCGCTGGACTGTGGAGGCATATCCAGATCAATATCGGGTGGAATATAACGACGAGTGCCGCCCCCCTGTTTCATCCCATGGGAGGCATCGACAGACACATTAAAATCGATAATCTTCACGCCGCCACGGGTCCAGAGCAGGTTGCCCGGTTTGATATCACAATGGAAAACCGTGTTTTTATGCAGGTGCGCCAGGCCTTCAGCCGTTTGTTTGGCCAGTGACAGAACATCCTCAGGCGAAAAAGCCTCTTTTTCTACCATGGCAGCCACATCCTGACCTTCAAGATATTCAAATACCAGAAAAGGAATATTGCCTGGGGTCAGATACGCTGCATCAACTACCTTAACCACATGGGGGTGATCGGGTAGACGGAGCAACAGTTTGTACTCTTTCTTTAAGCGATTCAGGGTAGAGTGACGATCATTAAGAATCAGCTTGATGGCACGGGTGACATCGCCAAGCGTATCAATCACTTTATACACTACACCAAACTGGCCTTTGCCCAGCTTGCTTTGAACCATAAACTTACGGTTCAGGGTGTCACCCTGCTTCAGGTTATGAAAATCGAACTCTTCGGGCTTTGCTTCCTGTTCCGGTGTTATTGTTTCCGGCTTTGTCTCTGTTTCAATTTTAATGACTTCAGTGGATTCAGGTGGTGCTAACAGTTTTTCAAGTGCCTGATTCGCCACTTTTGCGGTAGGGCGATCTTCCGGTTTGAAGGCACACAGGGTTTGCAGCCAAAGGTCAAACCCTTCTGGTAAGTCCCGGCGCAACTTTGAAGGGGCTGGAGAAAACTCCGCACTTTGGTCAAACAGTTCTGTGCTGCTGGCAAAAGCCTGTTCGCCGGTAAACAGCTCATACAGAATCAAGCCAGCGGTGAATACATCAGACTCAGGACTGGCCTTGGCTGGATCGCTGTATACTTCCGGTGCCTGCCAACTGGTTTCCAGAGCTTCTGTCAGCTCTCCTGCAATGGTGTCACTGCTGCCATTGCCGCTTCGGGCAAAGTCAAAGCCGACCAGACGAATCTTGCCATCCTTAGCCAGAAGTAATGTGCCGGGAGTAAGGTTACGGTGTACCACGCCATGGGTATGAGCATGGCTCAGGGCTGAAAGCAGATCTTTGGCTATACGAAACTTCTGATCCAGGGTTAATGCCAGATTGGGCTTATCCAAATACAATCGTAATGCCTGCCCAGGTAAATCATCGATCACCAGGTAATAACAGCTTTCATCTTCATTCGTGAAGAACTCCCGGCTACCGGCAATACTCGGATGAGTTGGTAAACAGGTAAGTGCCCGAAACCCGTTTGCAATTAATCGCAGCTGTTTCTGTCTTTCCTGCTCCGGCAGATAAGGGTCGGCTTCATAGGCTTTAATAATGGCTGTTCCTGCCTTCTGACCGGCAAGTACATGAAAAGCCCGATATTCGGTATAGCCTTCCCCACCGCCTAAACGCTCAAGAACCTCCCAGTTACCAAACTGAAGAGGACCAATTCGTTTTTTGGCAACACCAAGCAAGGCTTTACCCACCAGATTAAAGTGAGGCCGAATATTACGTTCCGCCCAGTGAGCAATACGACTACTGTCACAGAAAAAGCGTTTGGCTTCTTTCAGGGTTGTAACATTGGCTGAATCTCGATCCTGAGGGTCTTTGAACTCAACATTTTTATGAGTCAGCAATATGGTTGCGTCTACATAAATCTGCCGAAGCTCCGGACGGTCAGGGTGACCGTCCGTGATGATCCCCTTCAGGGTTTTGGCATGTCCACGCAGCTTAAGCAGCGGCGAGGTAAACGATTGCCGCCCCTGCGGATACCATTTATTGCCATAAACATCGATCAAACCCCGGGTTCCCTTCACATCCACCATATAGATGGCGTGAGGGGTAAATACCGCCAGATCGACCTCAAACTTATCCCGCCCCCGCTGAATTTCAAAATTATGCATCAGCAGATAATCATCGGGCAGTTCATCTCGCAAGTACCGTATGGCAAGACGTTCTGCTTCATTGACGGGTTCACCACCGCCGGGGATCACCTTGGCCATTACTTCGCTCCTTCGATGGTTTCCTCTACCTTATTCCGGGCTTGAGTAAATAATTGTATGGCTTCGTTCTTGAGCCTATAGGCTTTCCGAACCTTATCACCAATTTCTTTTTCTTTGTCTCCCCCGCACCTAGGAATAGGAAGAGTGGGCACCATACGCCAATGAAGATCCTGCTGTTTCGAACCTTCAGATAAACCCCGTAAGAGCCGGAAACCTGTCTGAGAACGCAGAAAAGCAAAAAGGTAGCCAGCATCAATTTTTTCAGGTATGGCAACAACCCTCATACAATGATCTGAATACGCCCTTTCTAGCGTACGTTCTCCCGTAATAAACTCACTTCTGCAGTAGACCTCTTGCTCTCCAAGAGTACCCTGCTTTGCAATCAAGATTGTTTCATCAGGAACCTTAAATCGTGGAGAATGGTTCAATAGATATTCTTTACTGACCCAACGACCTTCAGGAAATAGTTGAAAGAGGGTTTTTTGGGTCATCACTTCAATGCCGTGCTCTTTATCTGCATCTATGCGCTTAAACATTACTCGCCAGCGTAACCAGTCAAGATCAATTACGTCTTTTAATTCTGAGTGTCTAACAGAGCGTATATTTTGCTTTAAAGAAGACAAGCGTTCTGAATGATTCCAGCCACGCATGATCTCAAGATTTGAACTCTGTACTACAAAGCCAAAATCTTTCTTTTTGTTAGAGCGCCAGTCATACGCAGAAATATTTTCTAAACCTAAAGTTGTAAAAACTAAGGAAGACGCCTCATTGATTAGCTCCTGATATTCAGAGAGATTGTTAGCAGCTTTTTCAACTAACTCATGAATAGCTTGTTCTACTCTGGCTCCTAACCTGGGAACAGGGAGGTCACAAATGTGAGGAGGTTCGATATGTTGAATAATCGCACCATATGTGCCGGCAAGAATGAGAGGAATCCCATACTTACTGTTCAAATATGCATACAAATATCCTGAGTGAATTTTGTCTTCATCGGGTACAACTCGTAAAACATCTTCAGTACACGCTAAACCTTCCATGTCTGGCCTAGCATAAGCCATTTTACCAACCGTTCCTGCTCTAGTGATCAGGGTAGCCCCAGAACTCAACTTAAGTTTGGGGTTATCAATGGCTGATTTTTTTCTGATTAAACGTAAGTTCGAATAGTCAAATTGCAATATATCCCTGCCTGAAAGAAAGGGTAAGCCATACTCTGGGTCATCAACCCAATGTCTTTTTATCCTTCCTGCATGGACAATACCTGAATACCCACCACGAGTAAGTTCATCCAATCGCTGCTTAGGGTATGGACATGAATTAATTTCAACTCTTGTTTCAATAGCTCCACCAATATATGGATTACTATCAAAGCGGAGACCAGTCTCATCAAACCAAGAGCGAGGTACAGTTTTGATTTTCATACACCTGGCTCCAAGTTTTCTTCACGGAACTTACGGTATGCCTTGCCGATTTCGACCAGATCATTGTCGAGAATTTTTTCCTTACGATGCAAGGTTCGTTCAACCATTTTACCTTTAACACGGACTTGCTCGACCTCTGTAACGTCTTTGAGCAGCTCTTCCCCGTCTGGGCCACGCTTGTAGAGAGTGTTACCACGGCGGTCAACGCCTACTTTTTCTGCCACAGCCATAAAAACTGGATAGTCAGTTTCCTGGCCCAGGTCTTCTGCCTGAATCTCTTCCTGAGTCTTTTTCTTCAGGAACAGCAGACTAGTCAGAATGTTTACATTAGCTTCGGCAATGAAGGTCTCTACCGGCAGGTCAACACTGGCCAGTACCCAGCAATGGCGGAGAATCCATTTGCGAATATATTCATCACCAGGATTACCCAGAATACCATCAGGCAAAACGATGCCTGCTCGACCGCCCGGCTTCAGCCATTTGATAGCACGCTCAATAAACAACACCTCCGGTGCCACAGCTTTTTGAAAACCATTGCCACGACTGATTACACCGGTTTCTTTATTTTTATCCCATTTGCCTGCCAGGTTAAATTCACCCAGCACAGCAGGGTCAGTAATTGGGATATCTGAACCAAAAGGAGGGTTGGTCATCAATACATCGATGGAGCCAAAGGGAATCATGCTGTTGGCTTCTTTAACGCCAGACAGGTGTCCTTTAGGGAAGGACAGAGAATCCATATGGAACAGATTACCCGGATCGTTTGCCGCCATGGTCATATTCATGGACGTTGCTTTTACCAGGAAGGGGTCGAAGTCGGCACCGAAGACATTTTCAGCCACATATTCTTTGATGCGCTGAAGTTCAGACAGAAACTCTTCAGTATCTTCCGGTTCCTGATCTTCTTTACGAAAACGGCGAAGCTGATGATTTACAGATTCCACCAGGAAGCCGCCGGTACCACAGGACGGGTCGAGAATTTTCTCATTCTCCTGAGGATCCAGCATTTCCACAACCAGCTTGATAGCTGAACGTGGCGTAAAGTACTGGCCACGGTCACCACGTAGATTGGTACCAACAATTTCCTGATAAGCGGCACCTTTGGCATCTACATCGGCGCGACGCATATCGTATTTGCCCAGTTCTGCCACCATAAAGGCCAGAGCCCGTTCAGAAAGGGTGATTTTCTCAGTGCCATCAAACAAGTTGGAATAGGCTTTTTTTACATCCTCAAACAGTAAAAAGATACGCTCACGAATCTTTTGGCGACCTTCGTCGTCAAACTGTTCGTCGATGTATTCAGTTTTACCGTTTCTTTCACGAGGGATATAACCTGCATAGAAACGGCGCTCAGCCTGATTCTTCCCTTCGTCGTACATTTTGCAGTAAATCAGGCGCAGGAACTGCCAGAAGGCAGCATCCTTAGGCATCCCCTCATTACCGTGAATAAAGTTATGACAACGGCGGAAAGCAGTACGCAGCATATCCGGGTCGGCTTTACGCAGTTTCGCATCAGAGTGAACATCCTTGGTGCCGATAGTGCCATCAGCTGGCGGCCAATGGCCGAGAGGATTGAACTTAACGTCGAAACGCTCAACTATTTTCTGAAAGAAGAAAAAATCCAGACCGTTTGTCCACAGGCCATATTTACAGCTTGCAGGCGCTTCACTCATCGCTAGGTGTAGCCGCTTGAAAACAAAACAGGCTCTGCTTGAAAACAGAGAGCATTTCCTGCTCACAATCATTGAAAATAAGAATCTGCTTGTGCTCACAATCATTGATAATGAAACCACAATCATTGAAAACAAGCCGAAAACAGCCAGTTCTGCTCACAATCATTGAAAATAAGCGTTAGCCCTTGTGTAGCAGTAGGTACAGCTTTTTTGTGATCTTTTTTAGTAAGTATTAGGTGAACACTTAATAGCCTTATCTCCACTTGGCTCAGCCTCGCCCGGGTCATCAGCTCTTTACAAAAAAACTCGTCTATCCTTCTTTTTTTCTGAAATCACGGTTCTGACATGAGTTGTACAGGCTTACTGATCAGGTTGACTCTTGCACTGTTGCTGGCGAGTTCAAGTAGTGCCAGCTCAGTTTCAGAATCTAGTGATCGCAATGCGACTGATCTCGAAGCACTGATTATTGAAAACCTGTATGACGACGTTAAATTTTCTCTTCATGCACCCGCATATTTGGCGCTGACGGGGCAAAACTCCAGAACCTTTATTGATATCCTTGCGGGTAATTTCTCTTATTCATGGCTGATACAGGTTCAACAGTTTCAGCATTCACTGCTGGATTGTTCTATTGAAGAGTCATCCTTTCCAGACTCTCTTTTCCGTTATGTCTTGAATTTTTTTGTAAGAGAGTCGTCGTTTGATGCTCAGTGGGAAGTGTGGCACAAAGCGCTGGAAAAACAGCAAAGCAACCGTCTTCTTCACTGGCTTGCCAGGGAGTGGTTACGACTGACTCCGGGAGGAGGGTTGTGGAAGGGAGAGCAGTTCTGGCAGGAATGGCTGGAGGGGCAGGTTTTCGACTCTCATCTGGAAGAACTAACCCTCCTACGCTATCCCGCTCCCTGTCTGGAAACCACTAATCAGGACAGTGGCGCTTTTGGCCTGCCAAGTGCGGGAGCCAGTGTAATGCGTGACCGTGGCGGAGGCCCCGCCGTGGTAATCAGGCCAGGCGGTGCAACACCTTACCATCCCACCCGACAGGTCAGGGAACATATGGCCCGGTTTCACCGATTTGCCAGCAGTCATGATTCCCGTCGTGGCCGTGGTGATGAATTCCGTTCCGGGGAGCAGGTGGGCAAGAGCATCATGCCTGCTGACAAACAGGCTCTGGTACTTCAGCTTCTCGACAAAAAGGATCTGACACCGGAAGAACAAGGGGCTGCTGAGCAGCTATGGCGAAGTGGCTGGCTGGACGCTATTGAGTGGGAAAGCAGAAGCCTTGCCGTCGTCAATGGTGTGATCAAAGTGGATAGTCGGCAAAACCAAGGAGCGATTAAACCTACAGCTACAAACCCCACAACCATAAAACCCACAAGCACAAAAAAAGTAGCAACGCTTTCAAGAAACAGAAACAGAATCCAGGCAGTGAGCAAAAAGGTTATAGCAGAAGGGTTTACTCAACACTACGGGCGAATATCAACCACTGTTTTTCCTGTAGAAATGGTTTCCTGGGTCACCTGGTCATCTAATGGCAAAAGGTATGAGAGTGAAACCGGCTATCTCACCCAGATGACTCAGACCTTCACTCTCAGCCCGACCCCTACCGTGGTCGCCCTTGAGATAGGTCCGGAATATCTTGAAAAGGTCGCAAGAGAAGCTCGGGAGAGGCGAGCAGCAGAAGCAAAAGCCGATGCAATGTTTGCCCGGTTTGAAAAGCACCGGTCAGTGCTGCTGACACGCCCGGAAAAAATTGAGTACTGGCAGAACCTGCTGAAATTTTTAACTGGCGAGTTACTGCCCGTTCTCCCCATGGGGACGGATACGACTGTCGTTAAAAACTGGATTAACGATATAAAGGAAACGATTCAAACCCTGAAAGGCGCACGCAGTTCCCATGCCCAGAGCAACGAGCTGCTCACCGCACTGGAATTACTGGGCCGGGGTGAAGATCCTGTAACACTTGGGATTGAACGAACTACAGAAAACCTGGTCAGAATCTCCTACGACTATTTCCCGGAGGAAACCCGTCAGATACTCAATGCCCTGAGCCACATCGCTACTGTGACGGATGCAACGGTTGAGTTTATTGACGACAGCACCGGTAATCTGGCCAGCGCCCTGTGGCACAAACTGGACGAACCCACCCGGGTTCGTATACTGGGGGCTGGGAAGGTGCTGTCGGTGCTGGTGCCGGTTGCCAGGGTTAAGGCACTGGCGGAGCTGACACGAGTACCATCACCGGCTTTGAAGAAAGACGGTTGGCATCCGGACAGTGTGGAGGCCCGGCATAAGGAGTGGCAGGAGCATTATGATGGGCGGGAAGATCATGATTATCAGGGGATTAGTGGTTATGTCCCAGCTCCAGAAAAATTGAAAGCTTATCCAGATGCTACTCGTGAAAAACGGAAAACCCCCGTCCAAGGTGGTGGTCAGGTCAGGGCACGTTGGAAGGACAGTAAGGGTAATATTTATGAATGGGATTACCAGCATGGCTCTATTGAGAAATACGACAAGCGTGGTAAACACTTAGGTGAGTATGACCCTAATACTGGCAAGCCTCTAAAGAAAGCAGACAGCACACGACGAGTGGAGCCTTAATAACTATGGAATTTCGAGTAACCTGTTTTAGTAATGAAACTGAAAAGTTGATTAACGAATTTCCTCTTTCGGGTGTTCCTCTATCTAAAATGCAAAGCCTTTTTGGGCGCCCAAGCGAGGACCCAATGTACTACTGTTATCCAATTGACGAAGAAAAGGCTGCATTTTTCCAACGATTTTTTGGGATTGAGTTTAACTTCGATCAATACTGTTACTTCCTTGAACAGTATGTGTAGGCGCTTGAAAACAGAGGTCGTTTCCTGCTCACATTAACTGAAAATAAGAATCCGGCTATGCTCACAATCATTGAAAATAAGCGTTAGCCCTTGTGCAGCAAACGCTACAACGGTCTACTGGTCTTACAGAACTATTCCAAGAGTCTTGATGCCGTCCATGATCTCATCTCGGCGAGAGCCATTCAGACCACCTTTGATGAAGCTACGGGCTTCCTTAACCTTGATATCCAGAGCTTCTGCCAGAGTACGAGGGTCATAACCCTGCCTGATCAATTGTGCTTCTCTGCCGTTCAAATCAAAAGCCAGAACCGACTTCACCAGGTCTTCAGTCACAGGCTTGATACCTGCACGGTAGCCTTCAGTCAGAGCCAAGTTGAGATACTGGTGAATCTGCAAAGGTGTTGACAGCTGACTGGCAAGGAAGTCGATAGCATCGGGCTTTATAATCGACTCCATTTTTACTTTTGGCTTCAGGCACTGTTTGAACAAATAGTCGATGTACTCTTTCTTCTGCTTCTGGATACCGTCAAGAATAAAGGTTGTTGCTCTGGCTCCTATTTCTTCCATTGTGGGACGTTTCAGGTCGTTCGACAGTTTGGGATGACCGGCAAGAACAATGGATAAAACACCACCGCCTCCCTGCATGACTTCAATCAGTCGTTTCAATGCCACTAGTGTTTTGCCATGCAGGTCATGGGCTTCATCAACGGGTAGTGGGGTAAACCTGATATTTTGTAGTTGTTTGCTAAAATACGGCGTATGCCGTATTTGTCATGGTGCGATATGAAAATGTGCTCCACGCCAGTTCACTGCCCGAAATGTGGCGGTAATGACGTTAAAAGCTTTGGTTACAGTGTTCATAATGTTCCTCGCTACTTTTGCTGTAATGCTGAATGTGAAACCAAGTCCTTTATGCTTGAGTACCGGTATAAAGCTTATGAGCCAGGCGTTAAAGAAAAAGTCGTCGATATGGCAATTAATGGTGGCGGCATCAGGGATACAAGCAGGGTTTTGGGAATTAATAAAAAAACAGTAATAAACACATTAAAAAAAAAGAGAAAGGCTTAGTTCAAGTTAATCCAAATATTCAGAAAATGGATCTTGGAACGGGTGCTGTGATTCACGTAGGCCGTGCCTGCCAAGAGTCTGAGATAGATGAACAGTGGTCGTATGTGTTTGAAAAAAGTAACCAGCGTTGGCTTTGGCATGCAGTTGATCATGCGACCAATACTGTTTTGGCTTACGTTTTTGGGAAACGAAAGGATGAGGTTTTCAAAAAACTAAAAGAGCTTCTTGAACCATTTGGTATCAAGAAATTTTATACTGATGATTGGGGAGCCTATGAACGTAATCTCGACGAAAGCAGACACATCATTGGAAAAGAAAATACTCAGAAAATTGAACGTAAAAACCTGAATTTTAGAACTTGGATTAAGCGTCTGGCCAGAAAGACAATATGCTTTTCAAAGTTAGAACAAATGCACGATATTGTTATTGGCCTGTTGATCAACAAAATCGAATTTGGCATTGACATCCATGAAATATAACAGGTTTGCCCCACTACCCATCAACGAACAAAACAACGGGTTTCTTCTTGTTTTTTACCATGTCCCTGAGATGCCTTTCCCGCTGTTCCGGCTGCGAAGGTAGCTTCTCAGTTTTCGTCCGGCGTAAGTCACAGAACAGAGCTGTAATCAGGGTTCCCAGGGTCAAGCGGTTTTTCTCAACAGACAGTGACTGGCACACAACCACATTCTTCTCTTTTTTCAGGGTCTCATGCAGCTGGCTGAGTATGCGTGTTTTTCCACACCCCACAATGCCGGTTAATGCGATTAACCGTCCGCCCTGTATGTTATGACGCACTTCCTGAAGGATGTTCTTGAACTCCTCCGTTTCGAAAAAATCGACCCGATCAAACTCCCTGGTGATCTCATAGTGGGACATGACTTCACTCAACATGGTGTACTACCTCGGTGGTACTTGGATTCAAGGCTGAGTCAACACGGCTCAGAACAGTTTCCTTATCCAGCGTTTCTTCAAGAATCTGCCGGATCACCTCAAGTTGCTCCCCGGACAGTTTTGCCAATGGTTCCCCCAAGTGGTCAGCAATGGCTTTCCGGGCAGTGATGGCATCAGGCCAGCAGGTTTCATGAAAGGGGTCTTGCAGGGAGAACGGTATAGAAGACGGTGACTCTTCTGGTACGGAAGAAAAAGACTTAACGAGCCTAGCATCACGGTAGGCCGCTTCTGGTAATGACAGGATTTTTGCCAACTGGTCTATCCTGTCTGCTCGCTTCTCCCGTGAGGTCTTTTTGTGAGCGCGATATTTATGTAGAGGAATCGGACCTTTGGATGGGTAGTAAGGTCCGAACCGTTTTCCATGGTACTCTACGAATACTTCTTCATCGTAAAGCCCCCACCAGATGACCACCTCTTCTCCCGCCAGCTCTGCGGAGGCTTCATAAGCCACGCCATTAACTTCAAACCGGGCATCAATACCGACTTTGCGCTTGACCGGTTCCCTTGCAAAATGACAGAACTGTTCCCAGTCACACATATTTCTATAGCCATCTTTGGGCAGATGCTTCAACCAGTCTTCGATAAGGCTGCATGGCTCGGAGCGATGATCCGAGTGATTGTATTGCACAAGAAAACGATTGAGCCAGGCGTTCGCTTCATCTTCTGTTTCGGGTTCACGAAAGTGATACAGGGTCTCATGCAATTCTTTAACGGTTCGAAAGGGGCGTTCAACCTTGCCTTTGGATCGTGCAGTTACCCGTCGCCCGTCACTGCCTGCCGGAAGATGGGATTTTACTTCGATATTAAGGTAGGCCATCACCCGATGAAAAACCTGGCTACGCATAATCGGGCCATTGTCCGTGTAGATCATGCTGGGTATGCCAAAAGGAAAATCATTACTCTCTTTGGGAGACATTGCCCGGAATAAAAAGCGCAATGCAGCTTCCACATCTTCCCCGTATACACAGTGGTACTCCTGATAAGCAGCACCGCTACGGTCATCGACAATGCTGTAAATCATTAGCGTCGGAGAACCTGCACCTTCCCTAAGCCAGGGTGGTCGTTTGATGTGTTTTAAGTCAGATGGACTCAGGTCAAAATGCCAGCACTCATTACTGTACTGAGCCTGAAAGCGAACAGCCGCCGGTTGGCGTGATAACGTCACACGATCATAACCCCAGGCGCGTAAATATCGGTTAACTGTCGAGCACTTCAATTTTCCGGGAGGTACTTTGACCAAGCCTTTCCCAGTCTCAACGCCTGTCGTTTCCAGCAACCTTATTGCCCCTGTTGTGGGCAAGCATCTTGCCTTTTTATTGCAGGTTCTGACTTTGATTGCTGCAATAATCTCGCAGTAACCTTCCAGCTCTTCCAAAGGCATCACCCTTGGTATGCCCTGATCCTTTCTTCTGGCGGTGTGAGGCTTTCCCAGTTTTTGCAAAGCACGATAAAGGCTGACCTCTGAAACACCATACAGGCTGGCGGCTTCAGTGATGATCTGTCGTCTTTCCGGGCTGCGTGATGGCAGGGATAAGCGGCGACGACGGATATCAAACAGAGCTTCATCGGGTATCGGCTTACGGTTCATGACAAATGACACGCTGCTGAGTATTACCACCGACGGGTACGCCGCGATGACGCAAATACGAGTAAAGGGTTGTTTTACAGATATTCAGTTGTCGGGCTATTTCATCCACGGTCAACTTGCCTTCCTGATACAACGTTTCAGCGGCACAAGCCACTGGCAGAGCCTTTGCAGGCAAACCTTTGGGGCGACCACCTTTGCGCCCTCGGAGCCTTGCCGATGAAAGACCAATCTGGGTGCGCTCCCGGATAATTTCTCTTTCAAATTCAGCCAGGGCTGCAAACAGATTAAAGCTTAAACGCCCCTGAGCCGTTGAGGTATCTACAGGATCATTCAGGCTGAGTAGGCCAACACCTTTTTCCATGAGTTCATTCGCCAGCGTCACCAGGTGTTGCAATGACCTTCCCAGCCGATCCAGTTTGCAGATAACCAAAACATCACCCGGCCTGATGGCTTTCAGTAAATCATCCAGTCCGGATCGTTTTGCTTTTGCACCACAAGCAACATCCTGAAAAATTTTTTCACAGCCTGCTTTGTGCAGAGAATCGAACTGAGAGTCCAGCTTCTGATCGCATGTACTGATTCTTGCATAACCAATTTTCATGGGAATCGAACTACGTGTAGGGTTTTCTCATGCAGATAGAGAAAAAGTAGACGACAAAATTATGGACGGCAAAAGCGAACGCTTTCTGTTGGGCTGGCGACAGGTTCGGATCGATCGTTCTACATTCCAGAATAACCCTCGTTAAACTGAACTGTCAGCTTGCACTTCATAAACTGCCTGAAGACCATAGTACAAAAGCATTAAACCATTTTTTTAATGGCGATCCTGACTGGATGGGCTACTCTTCCCTGCCATCAAACCTGACCTTTCTGGCAGGTTTCCAATTAGTTAAATGCCGTCGTGCGTTAAAACCTTTGTCCATCACCACTTTCACATATTGAGAGTTCTGTTTGATGAATATGAAGCGTAAAAGCAAATCGCTCTCAGCTCTTTTCATTGCCTTATTGGCTACTTCGACTTCTTTGATGAGTCCTTCTTTATGGTCTGCGAATTTAGTACTGAATGGCGGTACTTTTTCGGGAGACATTACAGGTGATGGAAAAGGTGGATTTATTATTTCCGGTGAGTCAGTTGCCATGAAGGGGGTAAAACTCGATGTCCAGGGTGGTAGCGTTAAAGTTAAAACCCGGGTCTTTTCCGAAACCGGGAAATCCGAGCTGAAAGCAACGAAGGATGTCTCTGTAGAAACGAGTCAGGCTCACATAAAAGACAGCACGCTCACTGCCGGTAAAAACCTCAAAGTAAAAGCTGAACAGGATTTATATATTGAGTCCAGCCAGCTGACAGCCAAAGAAGGCAGTGCCACTCTTTCGGGTCAGACTGTTGTGATCTCTTCAGGCAGGGAAACCAGCGCAGAATTTGAAAGTGACACCAAACGAGGCTTTCTGGGAACCAGTAAACGCACCTCAGAACACCAGGAAAAACACGACACCGCCGTTCCTACGGAAATTGAAGCCGACAGGATTCATATCAAAGCCAATACACTGATGACTGAGGCCACCCGGGTTAAAGCCGCCCATGGTATTCGGTTTGATGCCCGGCAATGGTTGAATCTGGCCGTTCGGGATCACCACTGCATTTCCGATGAAGTGAAACGTTCCGGCCTGCTCAGCACCTCTCATAAAATCAGTGGTCACTGCCGGACAGAGACCGTCCACACCCGGCTTGATCCCGGTGATGGCGTATTGACCCTGAATGTCCAGAAGGTCGAGGCAATGGTTGGCATTGAGCCTGGGCAATCATTGAGCGAGGCTCTGGATCATCTGGTGTCAACCTACCCTGATCTGGCCTGGATTGCCCAGCTACGGAACCACCATCAGGTTCAATGGCAAACCGTTGAGAACAGCTACCAGGAGTGGAGTAACAAAACCCAAGGCATCAGCCCACTGCTGGGTGTTATTGTCACCGCCGCTGTCACTGTTGCGACCCAGGGCGTCGGTGCCTCTTTTCTGCCAGCTGTCATGAACGGCAGCCTTATTGCCACCAATGCCGCCAACGCTGCCTTCAGCACACTGGTGGCCAAAAGTGCGGTCGACCTGGCCAGTAACGGCGGGGATATTGGCCAGACTGCAACACAGCTTTTCTCTGAAGACACTATAAAAACCGTAGCCGTTGATACCATTGCCGGTGGGTTAATGGGCGCGGCCAACACGCCTTACCTGGTGTCACCCTCAGCGCCACTGGCTCAGCGGATTCAGGCGTTTGGCGTTCGTGCCGGTAGTCGTACCGGAGCAGGGATGGTGGTTGAGGGTGGATCACTGGAAGACCAGTTATCTTCCAGTTTAAGCCGCGAAGCCTGGCAGGAACTGGCGGCGCAGGCCAACTACTGGGCAGGTGATTACGCCAAATCACGGGGCTGGGAAGAAGGGGGATCGGCCAAAGTCGCCCTCCACTCCAGCGTCGGGGCAGTACTGGGTGAATTAAAAGACGGCAAACCACTGGCTGGAGCAGCAGCGGCGGGAACAGCCCAGGCAACCGCAGGACTGACCGAGGACTTGTCCCATGAAGTCCAGGAAGCCACCAGTACGATTATCGCAGCCGCTGCTGCGCAGTTAGCCGGTGGTGATCCGCAAACCGGTGCCTGGCTTGGTCAGACCCAGCATCACTACAACCGGGAGCTGCACCGTGAAGAAGCCGGGTTCCTGCAAAAACAAATCGAGGGACTGGACGAAGAACAGCAGGCACGCTGGCTGGCGGCAGTCTGCGCTAAAGTACACTGTTCACAGGGTCTCAGCCCTGACGATCCGCACTACAACACTTTCAGAACTCTGGAGCTGGCTGGCTCAGACTGCACAACAGAACTAACCCAGCTGGAAGCATCCGAACTATTCACCTACACCCGCAAAGACGCCACCGAAGACTTTCTGAATCGTCACGACGAAGGCATCACCCGGTTCACCGGAATTGTGCAGACACTGGCAGGTGTCGGCACTGCAGCGGGTTCTGTGACCGGAGGGTCGGTATTATGTGTCAGCGGTATTGGTTGCGGCCTGGGAGCCCTGATCAGTTCTGCGGGTATCACTGCAGGCATTGAAGAATACCGGGAAGGCATCACCAAACTTACCACGGAATATACAACGAACCAGGTCGACAGGGTGGCCGCCTCCTTCCACCCTGACACCCATCCCGGAGAACAGGGCAAAATAGAAGAACTGGGACGTGTGGCTGTGGTGGCCGCTGCGGAGCTGGCAGTTGGAAGGCTTGGGTTGAGCTTAGGTAAAGCCAGCAAGGTTCAAGGATCACAGGGGAGTCAGAAGTTAGATGAAAAAAATAACAAGGTTGACAGCAAGACAGAGCAGCAAAATAAAGGTAATAATATTGCGAACAGTTTAAATGCTCGCTCTGCTTTAAAAGGAAAGCTGTCGGGACTGGAAAAGGCTCAAAAAACAGCAGTCAAAACCAAGCAGTTGCCTGATGGAAGAATTCGATATTATTCAAAAGAAGTTCCAGCACGAACTAAAGGGCCAACTCGTGGTGCAAGCTTTGTCACTGAGTATGATCCAAAAATAAATCAAGTTCGACAGTGGATGGAGAGCTATAACGAGGAAGGCGATGTCATACGTGTGCACCCCAAATCCATTGATGGCCAAATTATAGAGTCTCTGCATTATCCTCCGACCGCTAAGGAGCTAGGTTTATGAGAACCCCAGTCCGGCTGTTAAAACAAGCTATTAGATCAGAGCTTGATACTGGTTATGATCCAGTCAAGTTGGCTCAAAAAGCTTATAAAATATACCATGAGTATTGCTTTGAGTTAGATTCTGAAATGGATGAACTATTTCTTCAAATTATCGCTATGGCTGAAGGCGAAGAATTCGAGTTCTCCGAATTAGAAATAAAAGCTATTGCTGATCAACTGGCCCACTAATGCAGGAGGCCATAATTAAAGGTGCAAAGAAATACGCCAACCTTGTGGCTGGCGCACTTTAGAGAAGCTTCATAGTGCCTCCGATCTGTTTTTGTCCTTCCTTGTTTGCCTGAGCAAGCAATTCCGTTTCATCCCCGTAATCCCTTGAGTCGAAGTATCCCAATTATGGGGCAACCTCTTGCATCAGGAAAAGTGCGTGAGATCATACGCAGAAACGTATGGAGGTGGTGGTTTTGAAGTTCTGCACAGCCAGGGTTGACGAAGAAACTTCCGCAATCATGCGCAGCCTCAAACTATCTAGCGCATCCCACCTATTTTGACACCTGCAGCTTTCGGTTTGTTTCAGTGAATATAGGTAAAATCTTTTGAGTCACCGAAGCCCTTGTGGTACAGAGGGTAACCGTTATTTTCAATGATTGTGAGCAGAACTGGCTGTTTTCGGCTTGTTTTCAATGATTTTGGTTTCATTTTCAATGAATGTGAGCACAGCCGGAATCTTATTTTCAATGATTGTGAGCAGGAACCGCCTCTTGTTTTCAAGCAGAAGCGGTTTTGTTTTCAGTTCCCTACACTTATAAAAGCGGCAAGGATGTTTGCAGCTCAGTCATAGAGATTTTATAAAGATTCTGCCTGACCAACATACTTGGCTCTACCCGTATTCTGAACATGCTATTTGTAACGAAGGAGTTATTATGTCGTTCAGTCAACAAGCTGTTGGGCAGGCAGAAACCTCAAGCTAACTCTACGTCAATGCAAGACGAACTGTTCCGATACAACGTGAGCGCTCAGCAAACCCCACCTTCAAAAGCCTGTCATTTGCCTGAATACTGATGCCTCCTTTACCCAGGAGGTTCCCATGACGCAAGAACAAAAGCACCAGTAGTGGCTTAATCATATAAAAGCCTGGCAAGCCAGCGACTTAAGTCAGACTGAGTACGCACACCGTCACAACCTGCCACCTAAAACATTCAATTACCACAAGCGTCGTCACTGCAAGACGCCCGCCGAAGACAGACCGGTACAATCTGTTGTTCCCGTGGTCGTAGAAACTTCTGAAAAATCACCCCGAAAAGCAAGCTGGGTGAGGCTATCCGGTACATGCAAAACCAGTGGGTCTATCTGGAGCGCTATCTGGACAGTGGGCTGGTTGATATCGACAGCAATGCTTCGGAGCGAGCTATCAAACCCTTCGTAATGGGACGTAAAGGCTGGCCGTTCTCGGATACCGTAGCGGGAGCAAGAAGCAGCGCCATACTATACAGTCGGGTGGAGACCGCTAAACAGAATGGGCATGAGCCTTATGCGTGGCTGCGCCATGTTCTGATGCTTTTGCCGCCCATGCCCAAAGGTAGCGATGTAACAGAGTTGCTGCCAATGAATATTCAGCCAGAGTCGTTAAGATACTCGCATTGAGGCTTCAGGGGTAGGTGTTGTTGGCTGAGTGCTCACCAGAAAGCAGCATGCTCAATGAATCTCATCCTAATGTAGTTTACATACATTACTTAGACTTCAAAATATTGAAAAATAATTCAAATATTGAAAAATACTTCAGAATATCTATTTTTACGTATTGTCTTTATGCTGTTATATCAAGCCTTAAATAAAATAAAAAACTTGGCATGGTTCTAGCTGTGAGAATCAGAACAATATTGTTGCTATAGGAAGACGTAATGGCACTACTCCACTACCAGAATCTGGTTGGTCATCGACCGGATGTGCTTATGAAAAAAGTATTTTTTGGACTTAAAAGCCACAAAGATTACTTAGATCGCGTTAAGACATACTTTGAAAGCGACAATGCGGTATTGCGCATTGCTGTTCGCAAAGGCTCTGAGCCGGAGAATTTCAAAGAAAAGAAGTCCGCAAAAAGGCAGAGTGGAGAGGAGGTGTGGGTTGAGTTGATTGACCCAGAAGACCTGAATGATGTGTCTGATAAAGTTTTCGAGGCTTTTCTTGCTGACGATGTGAAGTCAGTATACGAAACGGGTAAAGATTTGTCCGAGGAACCGGGGGCATCAAAGAGTAAGGGCAAACGGCAGAAATTCACCCAATCGAGCGAAATTCGCATTTTGGGACGAGACTCCAAAACCGAGCAGCTTCAGCTGGAACGTATGCCTGTAGGCGATATTTTACTTCGCCCTAATACCTATACCATTCAAAAGCAGCTAGAAGCAATTTGGCGGTTGCAAAACTCACCATCTCAGTCTCATTTGCCGCTGTTGCGCTTATTTGAAGATAACAACCATGCAGATTGGCCATCTATGCCAGATGAATTTAAGAGACAGTGCTTTAAGAAGGATTTGAATCAGTTTACCTGGCAAGAAACTGTCGTGCCTGATGTGGATGGCATTGCGGCAGCAATGGACTGGAAGGTTTTAACCGATTCAAGCCGTCCTGGGACAACTGAGCAACGTCTATTTGTTGCTACCGCCATGAGTACACCGGATTTTGCTCTTCTGGAAGGTCCCCCTGGGTCTGGCAAAACCACCGCTATCTGTGAGTTGATTATTCAACTCATAATGCAAGGTAAGCGAGTATTACTCTGCGCCTCTACTCACGTAGCGGTTGACAACGTAATTGAACGTTTGATGGAGGAAAATAACCCGTACCGCCACCATGTTATCCCTTTGCGTATTGGCAAGGATGAGAGTGTTTCAGGACATGTAGCGGAATGGACGTTAAATAGATTCGTTAAAACAGAATCAAACAGGATCAAGAAACATCTGAACCAGCAGAGTTCGCTTACTGGCTCCCAATCTTTGCTGAAGCAAAACTTGCAGAACAACAGCTCGCTGATTGAGAGAATAGTTCTGGACTCAGCCAATCTCGTATGTGGTACCACCATCGGTCTGCTGCAACATCCGGATATAAAAAACAATAAAGCAGGTCATCCACAGTTTGATGTCATGATCATAGATGAGGCATCCAAAACTACTTTTCAGGAATTCCTGGTGCCTGCTTTACATGCCAAGCGTTGGATTTTAGTAGGAGACCCAAAACAGTTATCACCCTATGTTGATGATCAGGAGTTGGCACTTAACATCGCACCATGCCTGCAAAAAGCTGTAATTAGGGATGCTTGTGTCGATGTTTTTATGGCAAAACAGTACTCAGAAAAAAAACGGCGGGTCTCTGTAGTTGAAATCATAGAAGATAGAAATCTTGATATAGCTGAGGTTTATAAACAGCAGGCATCAGAGCATGGTGTGTTGTTGAGACGAGCTCAACCTGATCATTCACTTGGTTATGCGTCCATTGTTATTGGTAATCGTCAGGACTTGCAGTTGAGTGAAGATTACTTGCCGCTGGATGCTACCACATTCCGATCTGGTAACGATCAGTCGATTTTACCCATGGCTGAACGCCGTGCAGTTGCGTATACAAGAAGGAAGAGCCTGAGATTGGATGGTAATCCATCGTGGGAAAATGAAATAGCCTGGCGGCAAGCTCGTCGATACGAGCAACGTTTTGCGCCAGAAAAAGCCGATGGTGAATCAAGAAAAAATACGATAGAAAGACTGAATTCTGATTTATCTGATCTGATGCCCGTCGCAGGTATTTCAGGGATTGATGTATATAAGGTAAAAGACAGTATCGATACAGTACGCAGGGTTGCATTACCATCTGTACTGGAATGCCTTCGTTTGGGTTTTGAACGTGCTAGCCGTGACCGTAATGGCTCAGCTTTGACGGATGGTATGCCTGACGATGTTATTAATGATCGTCGCGTATTACTGTCTTACCAACATCGTATGCACCCTGAAATTGCTGAGTTTTCTCATCAATATATTTATCATGGAGATGCGTTGATCTCCCCCGAGAATATGAGTGCGAAACGCCATTGGGGCTACGAGAAGTATGCCTCTCGCTCGGCCTGGGTTGATGTAAAAGGCAAGCCTGGGAAAAAAACTTCTAATAAGGCGGAAGCTGGAGAAATTATAAAGAGACTGAAACATTTTTCTGAATGGGCCAGTTGTAATTCAAATGATGGAAAACCATGGGAGGTTGCTGTTCTGTGTTTTTACCGTGGTCAGGAGTATGAGCTTCAGCAGCGGCTGAAAAAATGGGCTAATAGCAGATCCAAACGCTACTTCTATCGTGGAGATCAAAAAACACCTTATTTGTCCATACAATTGTGCACAGTAGATCGTTTTCAGGGACACGAAGCTGACCTTGTCTTTTTGTCGTTTTCCAATGATCACGTAACATCCTTTCTGGAAAGTCCAAACCGCCTGAATGTGGCATTGACCCGGGCAAAATATCAGTTGGTGATGGTGGGTAATCGTCAAGCATTTAAAAAATCCAATAGTCTGGTCGGCAAGCTGGCTAGCCTCAGCAAATGGAGTGCGAACCTTGAAAACGAATGATTTATCTAAACTGGGCACCTTAATGAGAGCTTCAGGTAGCCAACAACACGCTGCTAAGGCAAAAGAAACGAAATTAAAGAAACTGAATGCTGGTCATAAGACGTCCTCTTCAAGATCTGCGGAGAAACGATCAAAGTCCGGTAAGTCGGAAGATTTTGTTCTTCACCGTAATATTGATGTGTTTTGTTGGAATGTTAAGGCCACTATATCCAAGGCTGCTAAACGTGATGATCTGCTACCAGTTCTCAGACGTACTCAGGAGAACAACGGGACATATGGCAAAGACATTGCAAGCCACTTGCTTGGAGAAGAAGTTGGTCGTGAAGCTGTTGGAGTTCGATTATTGGACGTCTGTGAATCACTGGGACTACTTGTAAATCAGGGAGAAAGGAGTCGCCCCCGTTATTATTTAACTGAAGAAGGAGAGGAGGCTCTGAAATCAGGATGTGTGATGGTGCCAGAGGAAGGTACCTGGACGATTTGGGCATCTAATGACCCAGTGCTGAATTATCCAGTTCTACGGGTAGAACCCTTTAGGGAGTGCTCTGCGTATCATGAGATAAAAGGTGATAAAAAGGGAGAGTTGAAAAACCGGAATGAAAATTTTGAAGATACTAGCAGATGGTTACGTGATGCTTGCTCGGTAGTCAATATGCCTGCTGCTATCGGTAATGAATTGATACGTTTGGATAAAATTGACACAAAAGTTGAGTGCATTGATAGTAATGCTCAGCTTACTCTCGAATGGATACCAAAAGCTAACTATCTGGAAATCAGTGGATCAATTGATGGAAGCTCTGTAAATGCAACTCCACAGGCACCTGATGTTTCCTTTAACACAGTGTGGCAAGAGCTGTTGGAAAACGAGCGGCTTTGGGGCCAATGGGAAAAACCAAAAGAGCGCTTGCTGCTTTCTTTTGATTCGACCAAAGGCGCAGAACGTTCGCTAATGCAGCGTCAGTTGGAGTTTGCAAAGCCTCGTCTCTATCAGTTCGGGAATTTTGGGCCAACATGTCGGACGGTGGCAATATTCCCGAAGAGCCAGGAAGATGCTCAACAGTGGGCAGAATGGAAACTCCAGAATCAGATCAACACCTACGCTACTGAGTCAGTCTTTCCCACATGGCGTGAAGAAGCTTTGAGACCCTTTGACGAATATTCGGACACTATTGAGCTTCCAACACGCGATGAACTTGCTTTCGATATTTGGGAAAAACGGGACGATACTCAAAATGTATCAACAGTCTGGCACCTGATGGCAGCTAAGGATTGGGGAGTTTAAGAATGAGCACATTGGACAAAATATTTTGTAAAACATTCTCGAAGATTGTAAATAATCGCTCGATATCACTCCCAACGCTTTGGGCTGATTACTCTTTTCAAGAACCGGTGTTCGCTGTAAAAAATCTTAGTCGAGTTAAGGACTCTGTAACTGAAAAGTATGCAATCAAGAATGCCGTGCTGGATGTCATAAATAGCACAAAGGAAATGTTGGTTTTATGCAGTTTTCTGTTGGCTGATGAGGATGTAGAGCAAGCACTGCTTGAAGCTGAAGAGCGTGGAGTCCGAGCTTATTGTCTGATTGCAGCTGAAGCACGGTTAGATCGCGAAGATCCTGAAGGGGAATTTGACAGGAAGGTATTGGCGCAGCACAAAGCCATGTTGAAAAGGCTGGCAGGAAAGGTGAAATTCCGTACCAGTAGCAGTTTTCACGCGAAAGTGGTACTGGCTGATCCTTTAACTTCCAATGCCAAAGGGGTGTTATTAACCGCTAATATCACAACTGATGCAATGCAACGAAATGAAGAGCTACTACTTGAGCTTGAAGAGTTCGAAGTGAAACAACTGGCAGGGTACTTGAAATGGGCTTTGTGGGAAGCAGCTGAACATGAATCTATTGAGTCAGGTTCATTTGCTGCAGTTAAATCTTTTGGTGGTATTGATCATCCAGCAGAGAGCCTTCCAGTTATTGCTACCACAGAAAAGCGACAACAAATATCTGAAAAAGCACTTGCGATGATTCGAAGTGCTCAATCTGAAATTCAAGTCTGTTGTTTCGGTTGGGATCTTGAACATCAAATTGTTCAGGCAATTATTAAGAAAGCCAAATTAGGTATCTCTGTTACTGTTTTTGCCCGAATTAGGCCTGCTGCCATGTCCGCTTTAGAAGCGTTGGCAAAAGCCGGCGCAATGGTCTTAGGTTTCAAATGGCTGCATGCGAAGGCTTTGATAGTGGACCAACAGGAAGCTATGGTGATGTCTGCTAATTTTCAAAAGCATGGGCTTGATGAAGGCTTCGAACTCGGTATCGTCATTAACGATGATCGTATGGAAGACCTGCTGCACACGTTTCAATATTGGAAATCTAACTCCCGTTGGCAGCTTCACCCCATAGCTCAGATAGGTGATGTTTTGGGACAGATTAAGATATGGGATGGCAAGTCTCTGAATGAACATGATGTTCTACGAAGCATTGATCTGGATTTGGGTGAAAAAAACTCAATCTCAGCAGAAGAGATTAAAGGATCAATGCCGGAATTACCGCCATATGAAAAGCTTCCATATCTGGCACATGAGCTGAACTGTCAGTGGTTGGTTACGGCTCCGCGATTGGCGAAAGGAGCCAAGCAGGAGTTTAAACAAAAGGTGGATTACGATGAAGGTAAAAAGGATGGTAAAAAGAAGAAACCTAAGCAGGTTCCGTATAGTCCGGCTGTTTATAAGGAACCCAGCGGTCGAAAAGTAATTGTGATTAATTCACCTCAGCAGTTGAGGGCAGCCAAGCGCTTAAAAGATGAGCTGGAGTTGAGCGCGATTGTTCTGGAGTGAATTTTATGGATACCAATGGCCATATACTTCTTTGTTGGCACGCTGAGCGTGCTGGCATTGAAGTACTCGAAAACACTCTTAAAAAGTTAAACAGAAGAGAGCCTGTAAAGACCGTTCTGTATCTAGTCCAGACGACCTCAATTACAATCGAAAGTATTCCTGAGCAACTTGAAGGAGCCTGCATCGAGAAGATTTCTGCCGAACTGGAAGACCCGACTGATCACCAAGAAGTTTATCAGTTTGTAAAGAATCAGATTGTGCCTATGGTAAGTGGTAATGAAAAGTGCCTTCATATCAATGTTTCGCCCGGAACTCCAGCAATGCACAGCATCTGGCTTATGCTCTCGGCTGGCGGGGCTTTCCCGTTTGGAACGAGGCTGTGGTCTTCTCAGTATAATCCGGATACTAAGAGAACCAGCCTGAAGCCAGTTAAATTTGCTATAACGACGTATTTGTCCGAAATTCGTGACGATCAGTTGCTGAATCCTGATCGGGCGATATATGAACCGGAAGCAAAATCTAAAGCTAGGCTGGACGCTTTACGGCGACTCAAGCAATTCTCGGGCTTTCATGGCCATCCTCTCCTTATTCTCGGTGAACGAGGTACGGGTAAAACCCGTTTAGTAGAAAGTCACGTCAGCAAAATTAAGCAGCGAGAGGCTGTAGCTCTTGCCTGTGGTGGACTCAATTCAACCGTGGCAGAAAGTTTGTTATTCGGTCATGTCAAAGGTGCGTTTACGGGAGCTGACAAAGAGCGAAAGGGGCTGCTAAGAGAAGCAGATGGCAAACTGTTGTTCCTTGACGAGGTGCAAGACCTGCCGAATAAAGTCCAGAGAGAATTAGTAAGAACGTTACAAGATCGGGATCACAGATACCGGCAGATTGGTTCAGATCAGGAGCAAACCTCTGACTTTGAACTGGTTTGTGCCAGTAATCTAAATTTCGATCAGCTCCGAAAAAAACTCTACCCTGATTTTTTTGATCGGATAGCTCATTTGATTGTTGAAGTTCCCCCTCTGCGTTTATGCAGGGAAGATATTCAGGCAGATTGGCAGCAAGTATGGAGAGAGTGTCGAAGATCAGAGCGTATACCTGAGAAGGCTCCTGTGTGCGCTCCTCTTCATGACATCTTTGATAGTCACTATTTGGGGGGAAACCTCAGAGATCTTCAAAGGTTAGCTATTCTTCTGATGGTTTGGATTGGAGAAAAATCTGAGCAGGAGGCTATAAATACTGCAATTGAAGAGTGGCAACGTTGGGAGAGGAGTGAAAATCCGGATTCAGACTTTGGGGATGGGAGCTGGCAGGAAAGAACTGCTTGGTTTCAGAAGAAAATGGCTAATTGGGCCATTAAGCATTTTGGAAGTACCAAAAATGCAGCAGGACTCCTGCATTGTTCAGAGCGCACACTAACGGAACGAGTAAAGAACACATCTGAACCTGAATCATGATGCAATGAAGCTGTCTTATGCCCAAATACCGCTATCTGGCAGTTGGGCTAACCATACTTATGAAAATCTGTTGTGAGCTAACACTGCCAGCACGGCAAAAACATGATCACATGTTAACCAACCCAAGAACCTTCATCATATAATCGTGAGCGCTCAGCCAACAACACCTACCCTGAAGCCTCAATGCGAGTATCTTAACGACTCTGGCTGAATATTCATTGGCAGCAACTCTTTTACATCGCTGCCTTTGGGCATGGACGGCAAAGCATCAGAACATGGCGCAGCCACGCATAAGGCTCATGCCCATTCTGTTTAGCGGTCTCCTATGGCGCTGCTTCTTGCTCCCGCTACGGTATCCGAGAACAGCCAGCCTTTGCGTCCCATTACGAAGGGTTTGATAGCTCGCTCCGAAGCATTCAGATGTTATTGTAACTTTTTGACAAAAAATTTAATGTGTTTGGAAAACGGTGCTGGTGAATACACTGCCGTAGTCGTTCGATAGCATCCGCTCCAGTCCGGCAACCGACGGGGCTTTGATGGGGCTCATACCTACATTGGTGAAGGTATCGGAGATTTGCCGGTCAAGGTCGGTGCGATCCGTCAGCACCAGTACGCTGGGATTGTTCAAGCCTACACACTCAGCTCGCAGGTAACGGGTCAGGTACGCCATGGTCAGCGACTTGCCACTGCCCTGAGTGTGCCAGACGACACCACCTTCCGGTTTATCAGCCGTGAGTCTGGCAAGGGTCTTTCGTACTGCCCGCCATTGCTGGTAATGGGGCAGTTTTTTGATGGTGCGGCCTTCGTCCAGTTCGAACAGCACAAACTGGCAGACCAGCTCCACAAAGCGGGAGGGCTCGAACAGAGCCCAGAGCAGGCGATGCTGTTCCGTGGGTTCTTTGTCGGGCTGCATAGCGTGCAACCGCTGACGTACAGTTGCTTCTTCGCTGGCTTCCAGCCGGTAACGGAAATAGAAGGCTTCTGGCGTGAAAATGGCACCGTACAACGCCTGGTTACGGTTGATGGCTGCACACACCTGGTTAAACACAAAGTGTCGTGGGTGGCTGTTCTGGTAACTCAGCAACTGGTTGATACCCTTGCCGATTTTGACGTGGCTGGCTTTGCACTCAATCATCGCCAGCGGCAGCCCATTAATAAACAACAGCAGGTCGGGCCGGAACTCGTCACCATCGCTGTTGGTGCCAACGAACTGATCCACCACATGAAAGCGGTTGTTTAATGGCTCAGACTGACTGAAAAAGCAGACACTGCGAGGGCGACCCTGTTTGTCCTTAACCTGAATCCCGCTGCCATGAATCACCGACGCCCAGACGTTCTGGTTGGCGGCCATCAGGTTGTCGTTCCCGCTTTTATTAAAAGCGCCTCTTAATTCACGAAGTACGGTATCGACACCGGCAGTCACATCAGCCAGCCACGGGTTGAACGACAGCAACCGCTCAGTCAGTACATCGGTGAGGATAGGGGGCAGGTGGCGGTGTGGCTGTTGTTTGCCCACTGCTTTGCCGGGCAGGTGGGTGTAACCCAGTTGTTGCAACCAGACGATGGCGGGCTTTTCGACGCCTTCCCGTTCAGCGTTACCTTTTCGATGAAAGGGGGCATCGTCCGTGTTCATCGCAAGACTCCTGACTTCAGTACACAATCTAAAACGGGGAAACTTTATCACTCCTGCTGGTTTGGTGGTATCCGGTTTGGGTGATGGCAGTATTTAGTTTTTTGCTCTTTTTGATGGGCATATTTAGTATTTAGTGTGTAGATTTAGGATTTACTGTCTTTAAAAAGGTCTGATTTATGTCTTATCCTCTTGGTTATGAGTGGCTGAAAGAACATTATCAGCTTCGGGTATTGCCTCATTCGGTACGCTCTTATACGGGAGGGCTGCTGGGAACCAAAGCCAGCCAGATTCAGCGGCATCAGGTGTTTGAACAAAATTTTCCGGAGTCTGCCAGGGCTGATGACTCTACCTGCGCTCATTTGCTGTTTGCCCTGAAACATGAAGGGGTGAACCCCGCCTACCTGAAATCAGTGTTTGCACAGGAAGGTGTGAGCGAGCAGGTGGCTGCACACATTCGTCAGCGTCCTAACAGTCAATGGAGTCGCCGTTTGTGGTTCTGGTATGAATGGCTGACAGGTCAGTTACTGCCTTTGCCTGACTGCAAAGCCGTTAAATACGAACCGGTTCTGAACGACAGCCAGTATTTTACCGCCCGGCCTGAAAATGTTCGTCGTTATTGCCTGCGTAACAACCTTCCTGGTCATGCTGGTTTTTTGCCACTGGTTCGAAAGATCGAACCGTTGCAGGGCGTGTCTGACGACAGCCTGCAACAATGCCTGCACAGGGTACTGGGAGATTACGATGAAACCGTATTTGCCAGAGCCGCCCGGTTTCTGACCA
Source organism: Endozoicomonas gorgoniicola (assembly GCF_025562715.2). NCBI lineage: Bacteria > Pseudomonadati > Pseudomonadota > Gammaproteobacteria > Oceanospirillales > Endozoicomonadaceae > Endozoicomonas > Endozoicomonas gorgoniicola. The sequence continues at coordinate 3,966,381 of NZ_JAPFCC010000001.1, read as the reverse complement.
CCTATGAAACCCGAACCTCGTCAGAGATTGAATCGGAAAATATTACGCCGGACAAATACATTCGCTTTGGCCGGGCCCTGGAACTGGCCGGTGGGACACCACTGACTAAAAAGCGATTGATTGAGATTCAGAACATCATCAAGGACAGCCATCAACAGGAGCCGGATTACCGGGTTGAACAAAACTATATTGGCGGTCCCGGCCCTCAGGGGGTTGCGCTTACACCTCCCCGACCAGAAAACATCGAAGACCTGATGGACGACTGGTTTGCCATGGTAGAGCGGCTGAATGACTCTGAAATACCAGCCAGTGTCCGTGCGGGCATTCTGTCGGCCAGTTTTGTTTATCTACATCCCTTTATGGACGGCAATGGTCGTATAAGTCGTTACCTGATTCAGGATGTGCTGGCCAAGTCCGGGCTATTACAGCCGGGTATTCTTCTTCCGGTATCGGGTGGCATCCTGAATCGGCAGCAAACCTATTATCAGACACTGGATTATTTATCCCGCTTGATTTGTGATCAGACTGATTTTTATATTGATGAAGCCGGACAGATCACCATTGCAGGGGAAACGGATCACCTGTTTCGCTATCTGGATTTAACTCACTATTGCCAGTGGTTGTGTGACGTGATTCAGGATGTGGCAGAGAATCTGTTGCCTAAAGAGATCGACACCCTGGTTTTGGCAGACAAACTGTACAGCGCACTGGATCAGGTACTTGACCTTCCGGCCAAAGAACTGCGCCTTATGGTAAAAATGATTCTGGATAATGACGGCACACTGAGCAAGCGTAAAAGAAAGCGGTTTGAGTTTTTGACTGACCATGATTTTGAAAAGATAGAACGAATTTGTATTGAGCTGTGTTCACAAAAGCAGCCCTGAGTGAAAGTTTTTTGGGCAACGGGCAACGGGCAACGGGCAACGGGCAACGGGCAACGGGCAACGTCCGGAAGGTGAGCTATGGAAAAGTCGTTATTTTCAGAATTAAAACGCATCGGAATTGATGAAGAACTTGCCGTATCCGTCAGTGCCTCCCTTGACCCTGACCACAACGCCAGCAAGAAAGATGTACTGGTGATGCAGGAAGCCATCATGCAGATACAGCTTCAAAGTGAGCGCAGCTATCTGGCATTAAAGTCAGACATTACCGACCTGCGTTCGGAAGTGCGGACAGAGATATCCGGCCTGCGCTCAGAAATGCATAAAGAAGTAGGCAGTATCCGCTCCGAACTGGGTAATATGCACCGGCAATACTGGATCACCTTTGGCGGCTTGATTACCACCATCATCAGCGTGTTTGTCGTGAACTGGTACTTTTACTTGTGAGCAGACTATGAGCGAAGAACCAAAAAGCCCGACTGCATTAGTTTCTTACCTGCCCAAGCCGTTCTGCCAACCATGTTTTTACAATGGCTTGCCGGGCAATACCCAGCCTTGCGGCTTCTTTATCCAGTGCCTTTAGCATCCAGAGGGGAAAGTCGATGTTAACTCGTTTGGCTTCAAGGTCAGGCCGGTGTCCCTGATCCCACTGGATCACCGCATCAATGTCATCACTGCCTTCATCAAAGGCTCTATCGAAGTCTTCAGTTTTCATAGTAATTGATCTCCTTGGTGCGGGAACGTCGTACTGAAATAATCCGTATTTTATCGCCTCTCAGGGTATAAATGGCGGTCCAGTGTTTGCCCTTGTAAGTGGCAATCATTAACACCCGCTTTTCACCGTTTACATGGGCAGGAAGAAGCACTCTTGACTCGTCGAGCCAGAGGTTTTGAGCCTCATCAAAGTCAATGCCGTGTTTATCCATATTGGTTCTGCTTTTATCAGGATCATACTCGAACAACACTGATCGATACCTTCCAGTATACCTTTTAAACTACAAATATATACCATGCTTTAGTTTTTGCTCTTTTGATGAATGGCTGAAAGAACATTCCTGAACGAAAGTTTTTTCGGACAACGGACAACGGACAACGGACAACGATAGCCGAAGGAACCTTCCCGCTACAGAGTCTATAATCACCTCTCAATCCGGAAGGTGAGCTATGGAAAAGTCGTTATTTTCAGAATTAAAACGCATCGGAATTGATGAAGAACTGGCCGTATCCGTCAGTGCCTCCCTTGACCCTGACCACAACGCCAGCAAGAAAGATGTACTGGTGATGCAGGAAGCCATCATGCAGATACAGCTTCAAAGTGAGCGCAGCTACCTGGCATTAAAGTCAGACATTACCGACCTGCGCTCGGAAGTGCGGACAGAAATATCCGGCCTGCGCTCAGAAATGCAGACAGAAATATCCGGTCTGCGTTCGGAAATGCACAAAGAAACAGGAAGTATCCGCTCCGAACTGGGAAATATGCACCGGCAGTACTGGATCACCTTTGGTGGCTTGATTACTACCATCATCAGCGTGTTTGTTGTGAACTGGTACTTTCACTTGTGAGTAGACGACGGTGTAAAAAACAGCGAAACTTTTTTGGGCAACGGGCAACGGGCAACGGGCAACGGGCAACGGGCAACGGGCAACGGTAGCCGAAGGAACCTTCCCGCTACAGAGTCTATAATCACCTCTCAATCCGGAAGGTGAGCTATGGAAAAGTCGTTATTCTCAGAATTAAAACGCATCGGAATTGATGAAGAACTGGCCGTATCCGTCAGTGCCTCCCTTGACCCTGACCACAACGCCAGCAAGAAAGATGTACTGGTGATGCAGGAAGCCATCATGCAGATACAGCTTCAAAGTGAGCGCAGCTATCTGGCATTAAAGTCAGACATTACCGACCTGCGCTCGGAAGTGCGGACAGAAATATCCGGCCTGCGCTCTGAAATGCAGACAGAAATATCCGGTCTGCGTTCAGAAATGCACAAAGAAACAGGCAGTATCCGCTCCGAACTGGGTAATATGCACCGGCAGTACTGGATCACCTTTGGTGGCTTGATTACTACCATCATCAGCGTGTTTGTCGTGAACTGGTACTTTCACTTGTGAGTAGACGACGGTGTAAAAAACAGCGAAACTTTTTTCGGGCAACGGGCAACGGGCAACGGTAGCCGAAGGAACCTTGCCGCTACAGAGTCTATAATCACCTCTCAATCCGGAAGGTGAGCTATGGAAAAGTCGTTATTCTCAGAATTAAAACGCATCGGAATTGATGAAGAACTTGCCGTATCCGTCAGTGCCTCTCTTGACCCTGACCACAATGCCAGCAAGAAAGATGTACTGGTGATGCAGGAAGCCATCATGCAGATACAGCTTCAAAGTGAGCGCAGCTATCTGGCATTAAAGTCAGACATTACCGACCTGCGCTCGGAAGTGCGGACAGAAATATCCGGCCTGCGTTCAGAAATGCGGACAGAAATAACCGGCCTGCGTTCAGAAATGCGGACAGAAATAACCGGCCTGCGCTCAGAAATGCAGACAGAAATATCCGGTCTGCGTTCAGAAATGCACAAAGAAACAGGCAGTATCCGCTCCGAACTGGGTAATATGCACCGGCAGTACTGGATCACCTTTGGCGGTTTGATTACTACCATCATCAGCGTGTTTGTTGTGAACTGGTACTTTCACTTGTGACTGAGTTATGCGCTCCTTTTTGTAAACACCTCTATTCGATCAATGTCGTCTTTTTCAGCCTGTTGTACCTTGTATAAATCCCATCGTAATTGCAGGTTAAGCCAGAAGTCTGGTGACATACCCAAAAAGCGAGCCAGTCGCAGGGCAGTGCTAGGGGTAATGCCCCGTTTGCCGTTGACGAGTTCGTTGACTCGCTGGTAAGGGACATGAATGGCCGATGCCAGCTCCCGCTGAGTAATGTTCATCGGTAACAGAAACTCTTCCAGCAGCATTTCACCGGGATGAGTGGGTGGGCGGTTTGTGGGGATGCGGGTCATTGGTTGTTCTCCTAATGGTAATCCGTTACTTCCACTTCTGCCGGGGCAGACTTAAGCCAGACAAAGCAAATTCTGTACTGATCATTAATCCGGATGCTGTATTGTCCTTTTCGGTTGCCAGATAAAGCCTCAAGACGATTGCCCGGAGGAACCCTGAGATCATCCAGTGACGACACCGAATCAAGTTGATCCAGCTTGCGGCAGGTCAGGCGCCAGAGCGACTGTGGGCACGCCTTTCGGGCATGACGAGAGGCTCTGCCATTAAAGATATCTTCAGTCGCCTTGTCTTTGAATGAAGTAATCATCGAATCATAATAGCACGGATATCATGCTACTTAAGGAAATTGCCCCCGCAGTGCGGAGACAACCCGGCCGGTTAATGATCCTGTGGTTCCGGCTTAACCCTGATCTGGCCGGTGAGCAGTTTTTGCATCAGGCCTTTTTTCAGTTGTTGGGTTTGGGATTTCTGGGTGGTCAGGTGGTTCAGCTTTGTTTCAACTGCCTGAAGTATTTTCGATATTTCTTTTTGCTCCAAGACTGGAGGCAAGGCTATTTTGAGCTTGTGCAGGTCATTACGGTTGACACCGGGAACACCAGTTTTTTCGCTGAACTTTTTGAAATCAATAGTCTTGAGCAGATAATACACAAAAAGCTCGTAGTTGCCGTGGAAGTCTTTTACCCATAGAGATGTATTCAGCGGCCAGTGATTAGGCTCAACATAAAAAACTTCACCGATTGTTCCATATCGGCCAGTTACAACACCTGGGCCTTTAACCTGGTACTCGTTGTGATAACCAGCTACTCCACTTGAGGAAATGATTGGAACTTCCCCCTTGATTCTATCCTGCGATGGTAAATCAAAGCCCCTCTGCAAAAGTGCGGCATCACCAAGCTGCATTACCTCCCACCCAGCCGGAATCCTCCCCAGCTCAGAATCTTTAAACCCGGTATGAGGCTGCCACTGCCCGTTGGCATCCTGCGACCCCACGCCTTCGGAAAACAGCTTTTGCATCAAGCCTTTTTTCAGGGTTTGGGTGGCGGTGATCTGCTGGTCGATTAGTTCCAGTTTCCGGTCTACGGTGGATAGGATTCGGGCGATTTTTTTTGTTCGGGGAGTGGGGGGAGAGCTTCGGAGTCCTGATACCCTTCCGGCAACACAGCTCCCATCACACCTCCTCCATTTCTGGATTCCCGCCTTCGCGAGAATGACGGGTAGCAGTCAGCCCCAACTCTTCCAGATAACCATCCAACTCATCATCCACAGCTTTCAGGCTATCGGTGATAGCATTCAACTCACCCAGCACCGCCGGAATATCCACCTGCGGCTCCGGCTCCGAGGTGTCGATATAGCGGGCAATGTTCAGGTTGTAGTCGTTGTCTGCAATCTCTTTCAGCTCCACCACACGACAGTATTTGTCTTCTTCCGTGTTGTGGTAGAAAGCGGCACTGTGAGCATTGTGGATACGTTCAATGTCTTCCGGGCGCAGGCTGTTCTGGTTTTTGCCTTCGGCGAATTCACGGCTGGCATCAATAAACACCACTTTGCTTTTCAGGTTGTCCGGCTTCTGTTTGTTAAGAATCAGGATGCAGGCGGGAATGCCGGTGTAGTAGAACAGGGCCGAGGGCAGGCCGATAACGGCTTCAATGCGATCACCGGGCAGTTCGTCGTTGCCTTTCAAGAGGCCGGTGCGGATTTTGCTTTCTTCACCGCCCCGGAACAGTACGCCGTGGGGCAGTACCACACCCATGCGACCATTGTCTTTCAAACTGGCGAGCATGTGCTGTACGAAAGCGAGGTCGGCGTAACCACGGGGCGGAATACCATAACCCAGTCGTCCGTAAGGGTCGGTCAGCTCTTTTTTGTAGCTGGGGGCGACTTCCTTTTTCTTGCCGTTTTTGTCGGTTTTTCTGGGGCGGTTGATCTCGATGGGTGTCCACCACTGCTTGGCGGAAAACGGCGGATTGGCAATTACCCGGTCAAAACTCAGGATGCCGTTTTCATCACGGTGCAGGGGGTTGAACCAGGGTATCGCCCCGTTCCAGTTCCGCCCGCATGTTGTGCAGGTACAGGTTCAGCTTGCCAATGGCCCAGGTGCCGAGGTTTTTCTCTTGACCGTAGAGCAGGATGTTGGGCTGTCCGGCAATGGTGCCGTTGGGCAACTGCGCCACATGGTGAGCGCTTTCTACCAGCATTCCGCCACTGCCAGAGGTCGGGTCGTACACAGTGTGGCCGGGTTGCGGATCAAGCAGGTTGAAACACGTCATTGAACCGCTTGAGGAAGATCAGGCCGAAGATGTAGTTCTTGAAGTCGGAACTGTCGATGGAGCCCCGCATGATATTGGCAGACTCCCAGAGCCAGCTTTCGAGGGTTTCCAGGCTGAGTTTTTGTGACATGGGTGTAACCGGTGATGCAAGCGTCCGGTTGATTGTGCCGGTATGCGGCTGACGGACGGCCTGAGTTTTAGATGGGGGTAGGGTACAGGAAAGGCGTGGGGGATTGAATGCTCCTTCCCTACCAAGAACCACTGTCGTATGAGAGAATCGGACAGGTCCTGACAATAGTATTTATCAAGAATAATAAAAAAGAGGATGTAGAATGGGGGATTCCGGATATTACCTTATTCAACAGGTACTTAACGGGCTTACGATAGGCAGCACCTACGCCCTGATCGCCATAGGCTACACAATGGTCTATGGCATCATTGGTATGATCAATTTTGCGCATGGCGAGATCTACATGATTGGCAGTTACATTGCCTTCATTGTATTAGCGGCGCTGGCTATGATGGGAATTGACAGTGTCGTTTTAATGCTGGCTGGCGCTTTTATTATCAGCATTATCATCACCAGTACCTACGGCTTTGCTGTTGAACGAGTGGCTTATCGCCCCTTGAGAAACAGTAACCGTCTGATAGCGCTGATCTCCGCCATTGGTATGTCTATTTTTCTGCAAAACTATGTTCGTCTGGCGCAGGGTTCCAGGGATATTGCCATGCCGGGGCTGATCAGTGGCGGCTGGGTCTTTGGGCCTGAGGACGGGTTTAATGCAACCCTGTCGTATATGCAGGTGATTATTTTTATGGTCACTTTTATTTCGATGACGGTTCTGACGCTGTTTATTTCCCGTTCACGTATGGGCAGAGCCTGCCGGGCCTGCGCTGAAGATCTGGGTATGACCGGGTTGCTGGGAATTAACACCAACCAGATCATTTCGCTGACTTTTGTTATTGGTGCGGCACTGGCTGCTGTAGCAGGGGTTTTGCTGGGTTTGTATTACGGTGTTGTTAATCCCTACATTGGCTTTATGGCCGGATTGAAAGCTTTTACCGCTGCGGTACTGGGGGGGATTGGCAGTATTCCCGGGGCTGTATTGGGTGGGTTGATTCTTGGGGTGACTGAAGCGATGACGGCGGGTTATTTCAGTACTGAGTACAAAGACGCTGTTGCTTTCAGTCTGCTGATCCTGATTCTTTTGTTCAGGCCCACAGGTATCCTTGGTCGCCCGGAGGTTGAAAAAGTATGAAAACACTTCGATGGACTCCGGCCATTCTGTCATCAGTGGTTCTCGTGATTCTTGCCAGTCTTATGCTGGGTGTACGACTTCAGTCTGATGGTATGATTCTGCGGATTAAGGGTGTTGAATCATCCATCTATACGTCAATCGCTATAGCCACTGGTGTTGTTTTTATCTTTCAGCTGTTCAGGGACTGGCTGGATCATGGCTTTAAGTCAGTAAAGCAGAATTTGCCTGCTGTGCCGGTACTGACGACAAAGCCTGCTTATTTTAACTCTTTTTTCAACAATGCCCGCAGGTTGGTGCTTTGCTTTGCCGTTGCCGGCTTATTTGTCTGGCCGTTTTATGCCTCAAGAGGTGCTATAGACCTGGCTACCCTGACGTTGATTTATGTCATGCTGGGACTGGGGTTAAATGTTGTTGTTGGTTTAGCGGGTTTGCTGGATCTGGGTTATGTGGGGTTTTATGCGTTAGGGGCTTATGGTTACGCGCTGCTGAACCAGTATTTTGGTGTGGACTTCTGGACCGGGTTATTAGCCGGTGGGCTTCTGGCTGCATTCTTTGGTTTTATTCTTGGCTTCCCGGTTTTACGTCTGAGAGGGGATTACCTTGCCATTGTTACGCTGGGGTTTGGAGAGATTATCCGCATCCTGCTGAATAACTGGACGGAACTGACTAATGGCCCTAATGGCATTTCTCAGATTCCCAAGCCCACACTGTTTGGTCTGGAGTTTAACCGGCGTGCCAGAGAAGGAACGACTTTCCATGAGTTTTTTGGGATTGATTACAGTGGCGTATATAAAGTTATCTTCCTTTATATTCTTGCCTTGCTGCTGGTTCTGGCGACACTGTTTGTGATTAACCGCTTACTTCGAATGCCTATTGGCAGAGCCTGGGAAGCTTTAAGGGAAGATGATATTGCCTGCCGGTCTCTGGGGCTGAATCCAACGGCGATCAAGCTGTCTGCTTTTACCATCGGAGCTACTTTTGCCGGTTTTGCCGGTACCTTCTTTGCTGCACGACAGGGGTTTATTAGTCCTGAGTCATTTACCTTTATTGAGTCAGCCATCATTCTCGCCATTGTTGTGCTTGGGGGAATGGGGTCTCAGCTGGGTGTTATTCTTGCTGCGGTGATTATGACGATGCTGCCGGAACTGGCGAGGGAGTTTCAGGAATACCGCATGCTGATGTTTGGCTTGATGATGGTATGCATGATGGTCTGGCGTCCTGAAGGCTTATTGCCTATGAAGCGCCCACATATGACGTTAAAAACAAAGAATAAAGCCTCTGAAGGTCAGGTTGTCGAAGCAGGAGCATCCTCATGAGTGAATGGTTACTGGAAGCCGACGATTTGAGTATGCGCTTTGGCGGGTTGCTGGCCGTGGATCAGGTGGCGCTGAAAGTTTGCCCGAAAGAGATTGTTTCCATTATTGGGCCAAACGGTGCCGGTAAAACAACGGTATTTAATTGTCTTACGGGCTTTTATAAGCCAACGGGCGGTGTTGTCCGGTTTAAGGGTAAGGCCATTCATCAACTGCCGGGTTTTAAAATATCCCGTCTGGGACTGGTTCGGACTTTTCAGAATGTCCGGTTGTTTAAATCGATGACAGTGCTTGAAAATCTTCTGGTGGCACAGCATCGGCAGCTGAATACCAACCTGTTATCCGGTCTGTTTAAAACACCGGCTTTTCGGCGTAGTGAGCGGAAGGCTCTGGAGCAGTCTGAATACTGGCTGGATAAGGTTGGGTTATCAGAGTTTGCCAACCGGGAGGCAGGGAACCTGGCTTATGGTCAGCAGCGGCGACTGGAAATAGCTCGCTGTATGGTCACCAGGCCAGAGCTTCTCATGCTGGATGAACCGGCAGCCGGGCTGAACCCGAATGAAACCGCAGAGCTGAATGAGCTGATTTCAGACCTCAGAGATCATCATAATGTCTCTGTGCTGCTGATTGAACACGATATGAAACTGGTGATGGACATTTCAGACCGTATATACGTGATTAATCAGGGGCGACCTCTGGCTTCTGGTACTCCGGACAGGGTGCGAAGTCATCCGGAAGTGGTCAAGGCTTATCTGGGGGAGTCCTGAATCATGGCAAATCATGTTATTGAACAATGGATGGGAAAGCCTTTGCTGAGTGTGGAAAATGTATCCACCTTTTATGGCAAGGTTCAGGCGCTGGATGGTGTCAGTGTGGATATCTGTCCGGGGGAAATAGTCACTTTGATTGGTGCGAACGGGGCAGGCAAAACGTCATTATTAATGACCATCTGCGGTGAACCCCGGGCCAGCTCAGGCAGCATTATTTATGATGGTCAGGACATCACACACAAGCCAACATCAGACATTATGCGCTCGGGACTGGCGATTGTACCTGAAGGGCGCCGGATTTTTTCCCGCCTCACGGTTGAGGAAAACCTGACCATGGGCGGCTTCTTTGTCGATGGGAAAACGTTTCAGAAAAACATTGAACATGTATTAGAGCTGTTTCCCCGACTTAAAGAGCGGTTAAAACAACGTGGTGGCACGATGTCCGGTGGTGAGCAGCAAATGCTGGCCATTGCCAGGGCGCTGATGAGTTCACCCCGGTTGCTGCTTCTGGATGAGCCTTCGCTGGGGCTGGCGCCCATTATTATTCAGCAGATTTTTGAAATCATCGACAAGCTGCGCAGCGAAGGCGTGACGGTTTTTCTGGTTGAACAGAATGCCAATCAGGCACTGAAACTGGCAGACCGGGGCTATGTTCTGGAAAACGGACGCATTGTTCTACAGGATCAGGGCAGTGTCCTGTTGACCAACGAAGCGGTTCAGGAAGCGTATCTTGGTGCCTGAATTGCCAAATTAGTGACGTTGCCCTGTTTTATGTTCACCCTTTAAAGGTCGATACCTACCATTGATCAGCCGGGTATCGACCAGTCCTGCCTTCTTTCTTTCTGCAATTATCCCGACAGGCCGAAGATACGGGCAATGGACTCTCTGTTGTCTGACCTGGAATGGTTTGAGTGGCTTTCTATAATTTTTACTGATTAAGCAGTACGAGGTGAGCAGTATGAAACCTTCGAATGATCAATTGAGCCGTCAGGAAATAGTCCTGCTGTCTCTTTCTCTTTTGGCACTGGGTTTGTCTTTATTTTATTTCGCTAAAAGCCTCTTTTCTGTTTTCTGAAAGAAGGACTATCCGCTAAACCTTTCTACAGTGGGGGCGATTGAATAAGGGTTAAACCCTGAATATCCAGCTGATCAGGATGCAATGGATTTGCCCTTTATGAAGCAAACAGACAGTCAACAATCACAGAACAAATTCAGACATGGACTCGCAGCTACCTTGTTTGGCTGGTTCATGCTGCTCTCTTTAACGCCTATCGCAATCATCGGCTTCAATGAATACCGTGAAGGGAAAAAGGATATTGTTGATAGTCGCTATCAGGAGTTGACCACCATCAACATCCTGTTGAGCCAGCAAATTAATGATTACTTTGATTCGGTCGTCACCAATCTGTTTATAAAGGCAGGTATTGCCCAGACGTTTCTACAGAAGCTTGAGAGTAGCTTTGTTCAGTCAGGCGGCAGCCTGAATGATTTTGTTTACTCCAGACCCTATAACTACATATTGGAGGACTATTCCTGGGCGTTTCTTGATTTCCTGCGCTATTACGATTATTCCGATGTCATTCTGGCGGATGCGAATGGCAATATTCTTTACACAGTGAACGCCTATTCCGATCTTGGGAAAAACCTGTTTGAGGACGAAGCACTTCAAGCAACCACTTTTTCTATTGCCGTCAAAAACAGCATAGAGCTGGCTGAACCCCGTTATGCCGATGTTGATTTATACCCAGCCATTCACGACCAGCCCGTTAGTTTTTTTATTCTGCCTCTTGTCAATGACCGGGAAGAGGTGGATGGTGTGCTGGCCGTTCAGATACTGGCTTATAACGTTCAGAGCATATTCGAGAATGATAACCAGTTTGGTGAGGGGCTGAAGTCCTACCTTGTTGGTACCGACCAGTATGTCCGCTACGGAACAGAGCTGGGTTCTGACCAGACCATGAAGGTTCAGGTCGATAACCCGCTTGTTGACAACTGGATCAGTCATATGGATGAAGAGACTTTTGAGTTTGTTGAGCTTGATACACTCCGGGATCATGACCATGAGGAATTAAGTGAAAATGAGTTTGGTGATCTGAGCCTGGACGTTGAGGAAGCCGGAGGACATTCGAAAAGAAAAGACATAATAAATGCCAGTCGCGGTCATATCCTCAGTTATAAAAACGCTGCCAATCAGCCTGTACTAGGAACTTTCCACCCTATAAATGTGGCTGGGACGCCACTAGTGATGATTTCAGAAGTACTGGAAACGGACGCTTTTTCTACGGTCAAAAACTTCAGGAATCGACTGCTGTTCATTACTGCGATCACCATTCTACTGGTGTTGATGATCGCCCTGCTGATAACCCGCAGGCTGGTAAAACCCATTCGTACCATTACCGCCTGGGTGAATCGGGTGGCGTCCGGCGACTATGTGCAGGTTGATGTGATCAGTGGTCATAATGAAATCAGTGAGCTGAGTAGCAGCTTTGCTGAAATGACCGAAAAGTTGCGACGGGTGATCAATGACAATGAGAGGAAAAGCTGGCAACAGGATGGACAGGCTGGGCTGAACAACAGTATTCGCGGTGAACTGGAAATCTCTGACCTCTGTAAGAATATCGTGTCGTATCTGGCGCAATATCTGGATATGCAGACAGGCGCTATGTACGTTCTGGATGATGATAAACAGTTGCAGTTGATGGGATCTTACGCCTGGAGTAAGCGAAAGCAGACCAAAAACAACTTCGAACTGGGCGAGGGTATGGTCGGCCAGGCTGCGCTTGAGCAGCAGACAATTGAACTCACCAATCTGCCAGACGATTACATGACCGTTGAGTCGGGTCTGGGAATGGCTTCACCTCACTCTGTTATCGTAGTGCCTCTCATTTATGAAAATGAAGTAAAAGGTGTTCTTGAGTTTGGGCTGCTGAAGCCACTGACCGAAGATCAGAAAAACTTTCTTGAACAATCTGTTGAAAACGTAGCGATAGGCATTAACTCAGCCCAGTACCGAACCCGTGTTAACCAGCTACTGGACAAAACCACCAAACAGTCAGAAGCCATGCGCAAACAGCAGGAAGAGCTGAAGGCTGTGAATGATGAGCTGGAAAACCGTGCCAGGATTCTGGAGGAATCACAGGAAGAACTCAAAGCTCAAAGTGAGGAGATGCAGAAGTCTAACGTTGAGCTGGAAGAAAAGACCGAGATGCTGCAACAGCAGAAAGCTGAAATTGAACGTAAGAACCTTGATATTGAGCTGTCCAGTAAAACACTGGAAGAAAAAGCCAAAGAGCTGGAGCTGGCCAGTAAATACAAGTCAGAGTTTCTGGCGAATATGTCCCATGAGCTTCGCACACCTCTTAACTCACTGTTGCTGCTGGCGCAAATGCTGGCAGACAATGATGAGGGCAACCTGACCGAAGACCAGATTGAGTCTGCTGAGGTGATATACGACGGTGGTAAAGAGCTGCTTGACCTGATTAACGACATTCTTGACCTGTCCAAGGTTGAAGCGGGCAAGATGGCGATTAATCTGGAAGATGTTGATATTGAAGAACTGTGTACCAGTGCCAGAACACTCTTTAAACCGCTGGCTGATGACCGAGGCCTCGACTTCTCCGTAGAAGTCGATCCGGGTACTACCCGGTGCATTCTTTCAGACAGCCAGCGGTTGATGCAGATTATCAAGAATTTCCTGTCTAACGGATTCAAGTTCACTGAAACCGGCGGTGTTTATATCCGTATTCACAATACCAGCCGACAGACAGAGCATGGTGAAGAAACCTTTGTGGCGTTTGATGTCAGGGATACCGGTATAGGGATTCCTAAAGAGAAGCAAAGAGCCATATTCGAAGCGTTCCAGCAGGCTGATGGATCAACCAGTCGGCAGTATGGCGGCACCGGTCTTGGCCTGGCCATTTCCAAAGAAATGGCGAATATGCTGGGTGGGTACATTGGGCTTGAAAGTACAGAAGGTGAAGGTACAACCTTTACGCTCTACCTGCCAGACAATGCCATTTGCTCTCTTACCGGTGAAAAAATTCTGGCAGAAAGCTACTCACCGGCTGTTTCTGATGGTCTGTCAGGAACCGCAGCAGACAAGCTAGCCTTTTCCTCTGGAAAGGGGCGTAAAAAAATCAGGGAAATGGCTGCGACACCTGCACCAACTCCGAAAGCCGATGCTGCTCCATTGTCTTCAGACGGTAAAACCCTGTTGCTGATTGAAGATGATGAACATTTTTCGACCATTTTATCGCAGATAGCGAAAAACCATCAGTTTGTCTGTTTAACGGCTCACAGCGGCGAGGAAGGCATTAAGATGGCTAAATCCAGTCGGCCAGGGGCTATTGTGCTTGATCTCGGTCTGCCCGATATGGATGGCGAAGCGGTTCTTAATATTCTCAAGAACGAACCATCAACCCGCGATATTCCGGTTCATATTATTTCCGGTCGGGATCGGGATGACATTAAAAACACTCAGGCTGTGGGCTATTTAACCAAGCCTGTCACGGTAGCGGATCTTGAGTCCGTGTTTACCAGCGTCGAGCAGGCTATTTCATCAGACATCAGCCACACATTGCTGCTTGATGCGGATGAAAACAGCAGGGCGCACATGAAAGAACTGCTGGTGAAGAAAGGGCTGAATGTTGGCGAAGCCAAAACGGCTGCCGATGCCATGGCTTCACAGCTGGAACATAAATGGCAGTGCATTGTTATGGATGTTGACCTGCCAGATATGAGTGGGTTGGCGTTTCTGGAGGGGCTGTACGAAAAATTGCAGGGCAAAATGCCTTCGATTGTTATTCATACCAGCCGGGTCTTAGGTAAGGAAGAGCATAACCAGCTGCAAAAATTCAGCGGTTCTATGGTTATGAAAGGCGATATGGCGTCGGATCGGGTGATTGATGAGGTCAGCCTGTTCATGCATTCCATTGACAAGAACGATGGCGTTGAAAAAGAACCTGTCAGGCTTCCAGAGAACTCTCTGGAAGGTCACAAAATTCTGCTGGTGGATGATGACCTGCGTAATACCTTCGCCCTGTCAAAAGGCCTTCAGGCTATCGGACTGGAAGTACTGATCGCTGATAACGGTGAGAATGCCCTGAAGAAGCTGGAAGATGAAGAGGGCATAGAACTGGTGTTGATGGATATCATGATGCCGGTGATGGACGGCTATGAAGCCATGACAAAGATGCGGGAACAACCGCAATGGAAGGATTTGCCGGTTATTGCACTCACGGCCAAGGCAATGTCAGACGACAAGTCAAAATGCATTGAGGCTGGAGCCAATGATTACATGACCAAGCCTGTTGATCTGGAAAAGCTGGTGGCCATGATGAAGCTGTGGTTATTCAAATGACAGAAACTTATCAGGATCTGGAGCTACAGCTGTTACTCGATGCAGTGAAAGCTCGATACGGATATGACTTTGCCCATTATGCCCGGGCTTCAATGATGCGGCGAATTCGCAAGCATATGAGTGCGGCTAAAACGGACAAAATCAGCGATCTTATTCCTCTGTTTATCCATGATGAAGCAGTCTTTGCCCACTTTGTTAAAGATATGTCCGTCACCGTGACAGAAATGTTTCGTGACCCCGACTTTTTTCAGACATTGCGCAAGAACATCATTCCCCTGTTAAAGACCTTTCCTTTTATAAAAATCTGGCATGCCGGTTGTGCGACAGGACAGGAAGCGTATTCCATGGCGATTTTGCTGGACGAAGAGAACCTGCTGGATCGCTGTCAGATATACGCGACGGACTTTAATGAAAATTCCCTGAAAATTGCCCGCAGTGGCATTTATCCGGATGCTGAGTTACCCCTGTATGAAGACAATTACAGCAAGTCCGGTGGGTATACGTCATTGGAAAATTACTGCAGCCGGAGGTACGACTCGATCAAATTCAATGGCCGGCTGTCAGAGCATATTACCTTTGCCAACCACAATCTGGTATCGGATGGTGTCTTTGGTGAAATGAACCTTGTTCTGTGCCGCAATGTACTGATTTATTTTAACAACGTGTTGCAGAACCGGGTGCTGAAACTGTTGATTGACAGCTTGAGGTCCCGGGGGATTTTGTGTCTTGGGCGGCGAGAAAATATCCAGTTCAGTGAATCGTCGGACCTGCTCGAAACCGTTGACCGGCATCAGCGAATATTCAGGAAGAAAGTCTGATGCCTGTTAAAGAAGTATCACCGGTTGAACGCATCGTTGTGATTGGTGCCTCGGCAGGAGGGTTCAGCGCCCTGCAAACCATTTTTTCAGAGCTGGGAAGCAAATTTAATTTTCCCATACTGGTTTGTAAACACTTGGGAATAGGTGATGAAAAAGGCCTGGTGGATGTTCTGGCCAAGCGTACAGGTACGACAGTTTTGTTGTCGCAGGATAAATTGCCCATGCACAACGGCTGCATTTATATGGCACCTGGCAATTACCATCTGCAGGTTGAGTCCCGTGAGATGCTGAGCCTGAGCGTTGACGAGAGGGTTTGCCACTCAAGGCCAGCCATTGATGTCCTGTTTGAATCAGCCGCTGAAGTCTTTGGTGAAAATGTCACTGCTATCGTCTTAACCGGTGCCACCAGTGATGGTGCCGCCGGTGTAAGAGCCGTTAAAGAGGCGGGTGGCAAAGTGGTTGCTCAGTCACCTGAATCAGCTGAAGTGAAGATAATGCCTAAGGCGGCGATTGAGACTGGATGTACCGATGCCATTCTTGATCTGGCAGACATTGCCAGTTATCTCAGACAGCCATAAACGAGCTTAAACCGCAATAGAGTTTACATCGACAGGAGTTTTGAGCAGGGGTGCCGCTCAGGGAAGGAGCCTATGAGTAACACAAGCAAAGTAAAAATACTGGTGGTTGATGACCGCAAGGAAAATCTGTTGGCCATGGACAAACTTCTGAAACCCCTGGGTGCAGAGGTTCGTAAGGTGGATTCCGGAGAAGCTGCGTTGTCCGAAGTGTTGAATCACCAGTTTGCCGTCATCCTTCTGGACGTCCAGATGCCGGGCATGGATGGCTTTGAATGTGCCACATTACTCCACAGCAACAAGCAGACCGCGAACATTCCTATTATTTTCGTGACTGCAATCAACAAAGACCAGGCTTATGTTAACAAAGGCTACAAGGCTGGAGCCGTTGATTATCTTCCCAAACCGATTGTTCCGGAAATTCTGCTGGGAAAGGTGAGAGTCTTTTTACAGCTGGAACAGCAACGGTTGGAACTGGAAGACGTCACCCGGCAACTGCGATGGATCAGCCGCAAAAACAAGCTGTTGCTGGATTGCGCCAGTGAAGGGATTGTTGGTCTGGATAATGACGGGAAGGTTTCATTCATTAATCCGGCAGCCTGCTCACTGCTGGGCGGAACAGAAGAATCACTGCTGGAGAAGCACATCAGTCAGTTTATGTATGCATCGGATGATGACCCCATGACAAGCTGGGACAGCTCCGGGATGAAAGAGAACTGTCTACAGAACGGAGGTAATTTCCAGATGCCTTCTGACCTCTGGCGTCAGTCCGTGGGAAGTTTTCCGGCAGAGTTAAACGCGGCAGCCCTGGTCAATGAAAAAAACCAGGTACAGGGTGCGGTTCTGGTGTTCAATGACATCACCGAGCGCAAGAAACTGGAAGATCAGCTCACCAAAATGGCGAAATACGACAACCTGACAGGGCTGGCTAACCGGGCATTGTTTAAGGAGTTTCTGCAGATGTCACTGGCTCGCAGTGAACGACGGCAAAAGAATACGGGGGTCATGTACCTTGATCTGGATCACTTCAAGGAAGTCAACGACACACTGGGGCACGATGCCGGAGATGCTTTGCTGGTGAGTGTTGCCAATCGTTTGCAGGAGTGCGTTCGTGATGGTGACATGGTGGCGCGCCTTGGTGGCGATGAGTTTGCTATCGTACTGGATGATGTGGCAGAGCCACAGGATGCCAGAACCATTGCAGAAAAGATTCTGGAACAGTTTGCCTTACCCCATGATTTATCGGGTGAGATGCGTAAAGTAGGCACCAGTATTGGCATTGCAACGTCCTGTCATTCAGGCGATGACCCTGATGCGCTGATCAAGGCGGCTGATGATGCTATGTATACTGCAAAGAAAGCCGGCAGAAATGGTTACCGGATGGCGCATGAACTCAGGGAATAGTCCGGGAGTAGTCTGGAAATTTCGGAAACACCATAAGCTGACAACAAAAACAAAGCATAAACTGACAATAAGCGACTACTGATTGTTATATATGTCTTTATCGTCGTATAAATCACTATTTTTTAGCTCTATCAGGTAGCCCTAAAGGGCCAGGCTGCTAACTTTGCAACCCTTTCGCCCTGGTGCAGCTAAGCACTAAAAACCATACATGCAACGCTTTCGTCATCCCCGCGAAGGCGGGGATCCACTACCGTGGTACTCTCTCCTTTACAAGAGCCGCCTTCGCGGGAATGACGGTTGTATGGATATAAACGCTTCGCTGCACTAGGAGCCTGACCGAGAATAGCTTAGGCAGTCCTCCTAAAGGTTTCGCAAAATTCAAAATGAGCAAAAAACAACCACTTTTTGAGGTTGATTTGCTCATTTTTGCCAATTTACAGCTTTTCTTTACCTTTATGCCGCTTTTTCAACCTTTTTTAAATCCTCAAGACGGAGTGACCCCGTTAAAGCTTTCTTCACAATTTTTTTGAAATTATGCACTGTGCATACCAGTGAAAACTCTGCTTCCACTTTCTCTTTCCCGCGCAGACTGAAACTCCTGAATCCAGAGTTTTTTATCTGACCAAACGGCGGTTCCGCTATTACTTTGCGACGTTCGTATACCGCTTTCGCTTCGCTTGTTTCCATTTTTTTATTCATGGCTTGTCGTGCAGTTTCAAACTTGTCTGTGCGAATTACCTTGCCTGCACTTTTCTTGGAGCCACTGCATCTGGAGCGGTAAGCGCACTCTCGGCATACTTCCTTGTTTGCCCGGTAGCCTTTCCTCTTAGCTTTACTGGCTGGATTGGTAACCAATTTTTCCCCAGCCGGACAGATGAAGACGTCAGCTTCAATATTGTATGTAAAATCCGCTTTGACAAATTTTCGATCAGTATTTTCAAGGTCCGTAACAGCCGGTTTTTCTTCCTTGTCAGTAGCGATATAACCGTCTATTCCATGTTTATCCAAGGTGTGCAGATTTGGCCCTGAAAAATAGCCGTTGTCCATACTCCATTTATCCACAGCCGCGCCATCGGTAGATTCTGACAAAGCCTGAAGAGCAGGCTCTACTTCCTGTACGTCGTTGGCGCGTTGACTGATGTGTTGGCCGACAATGATCTGGTGATCCGCATCTACATTAATTTGAGCATTGTAGCTGTATTCGCAGTACCCCTTCTTGCTCATCATCCGGGCATCATGGTCTGCAAAGCTAATCTGTTTCTTGTCGTCTATTGGCTCGTCCGGATTGAGGGCTTTCTCACGCTCTTCCAGTGCTTTTTTAGCAGCCTTAATTTTCTTCAGCCGTTCTTCTTTAAACAGGAGGTCTTCAGGAATACTGTAGCCATTGGTTTCTTTGTAGGCGTCGTCTTCTTCCTGATCGCACTGGCTGGCTTTTTTGATCAGTTCATCAACCTCAGCGCTGAGTTCTGCCTCTTTGGCTTTAAGCCGGCCGTAGCTCATGGCCTTATGCTTTGAACTGTTGGCTTTGAATTTCGAACCATCCAGGCTGATATGCCCAAGCGATGCCAGTTTCAGCTCCATCGCCAGCTTGACGGACTGTTTGAAACAGTCATGAAAAAACGACAGGTTGTTTTTGCGGAAGTCCCCCAGGACCCGAAAGTTTGGGCAATTCATCTGAGAGATGTACATGAATGCCAAGTCCTGCCGACACCGTTTTTCTATTTCACGGGAGCTGAATACACCATGACTGTAGGCGTAGATCAGGATACCTACGATCAGCTTGGGTGGGTAGGCATGCTGTCCAAGGTGATGGTACTGCTTTTCAACTTCCGAGGTATCAATGTTCTGGAAGATGGTCTCATAGATGTAGCAGTCATGATCTTTGGGAAGAAGATCAAAGATGTTGGTTGGAAACAGCAGGTGCTGGTCGAACTCAACAGGGCTATCCTTGAATTTTGGTGGTGGCGACATCAGGCTTCATCAGGGCTGCGTTTTGAACGCTATTATATCAGATAAATCCTATTCTCGGTCAGGCTCCTAGTGTCATGCTACGAAAACTGTGGCAGCAGGCTCTTATTCTGCTCAAGGATGTCATTCAACATCTGCTCTGCCACATTAGCATCCGGAACAAACGGGTTAGCCGTCAGTGCCAGCAGAGCCTTATGGCGATCACCTGTGATAGCAGCTTCGACTGCCAGGCTTTCATAACTTTTCACCTGCTGCATCAGGCCATTCAGTTCCACCGGCATGGCTCCAAAAGTGATAGGGTGAGCACCGGCAGAGTCAATCACAGCATTAATTTCAACAGAAACATCAGGAGCACAGTTAGAGATAGCACCATTGTTCAAAATGTTAACGGTGTGAATGTCCTTGCGGTTATTCCAGATGGCATCTACCAGGTTCAAAGAAACTTTGGAGTAATGAGCACCGCCTCTCTTTTCAAGCTGTTCCGGTTTTTTGTCCATCTCGGGGCTGGCATAAATTTCAAACAACTCCTCTTCAGTTTTCATCACCTGTTCTGCGCGGGTACCCTCTGTTTTACTGGACTTCATTTCTTCTTCCAGCATAGTGTTTTTCAAATAAAAGTAACGGTGATAAGGGCATGGGATAACATTCAGGGCTTGAATAAACTCTGAGGAGAATTGTGTATCAATAATATTCTTCATGGTCGCACTCCCCCCTTCAATCAGGGCTGCAATAGCTTCCTGGGTACGATCCTCACCATTGACATAAACCCTGTGCCCCCAAACCATGTGATTCAGGCCTGCAAACTCAATGTAAGTTTCTTCAGGCTTGGCGTTCAGGGATTCCGCTACCGCATACTGCATGCCTATAGGCACATTGCACAGGCCTATACTTTTTACTTTGGTGTGCTTCAACACAGCTTCAGTTACGATGCCTGCCGGATTGGTGAAATTAATCAGCCATGCATCTGGGGCCAGTTCTTCAATATCCTTGCAGATATCCAGAATAACCGGAATTGTACGCAAGGCTTTTGCAAAACCGCCAGGTCCCGTGGTTTCCTGTCCAATTACATTGTATTTCAGAGGAATACGCTCATCACGCGCACGAGCCTTAAGGCCGCCAACACGGAATTGGGTCATGACAAAGTGAGCGTCACGAATTGCTTCGCGACGATCCAGAGTGGCTCTCACCCTGATATTCAATCCTGCCTTCTCAACCATACGTCGGCTCAGGCCTTCAATGATCGAAAGCTTTTCTTTTCCATCCTCTACATCAACCAGACATATTTCTGAAACAGGTAATGCTTCAACACGTTGGATAACGCCTTCAATTAATTCCGGGGTATAGCTACTCCCCCCGCCAATAACTGCAAGTTTAATACTGCTCACTATAAACTCCTGAATGGGTATTTAATTTAGTAACTGCCTACTTCCCTGAAGGCAGGATAAAACAAACTTTCTGAATATCCGTTCATTAAGAGCCTGAATCTTTATCAATTAGAGCGTTTTAACAGAATGAAAAATCTTGATGTTCGGAGTGAAGACTGCAGGCTTGATTGCAGGCTTGCCATCCATCATTCTACAAACCAACTCTTGTGTCTCAATAGCCATATCTTCTATTGGAAACGTCACAGTGGTTACTTTGGGTGACAAAATCTGGCATACATCAACACTGTCGATACTTACAACAGAGATATCATCTGGCACCCTCAAACCAGCATGGTGAAAATATTCATAGGCTCCCACACACATCTGCTCACTGCAGGTAAAAATTGCAGTCACATCAGAGCGTCTGGAAAACAGTTTTTCAGCCGCTTTATAACCACCATCCTGGTTATAATGTCCGTAACCAATATGAATGTCTTCAAGTTCAAACTCTTCCACGGCTTCGGCATAACCGGCATAACGCTCTCTGGCAGAATGACGCTCCATTGTGCCGGATAAACAGGCAATTTTTCTATGCCCCTTCTTATACAAGTGTTCCACCGCCAGCCTTGCAGACTTCCTGTGCTTAAATGTGACACACCTGTCCTCAAGCCCGGGAACAAAGCGGTCTATCAGGGCAAAATGTACTTTATCCTCTGCAAGCTGAAGTAAATCTTCATCAGTCAAAGCCCGGGAGTGCAATACAAGTGCAGCACAACTCATACTTTTCAGACGGCTTATAGCCTGCAACTCCGACTCTCTGCTGGACGAAGCCCGACAAGTAAGCAGAAACTTATTCTGATTCTCAAAAGATTCCTGCAACTGAGAAACGAGAGCCGCAAAAAAGCTGCCCCGGTAACTGTTTACCATCAGACCAACGTTATCCGATGATGCCTTCGCCAGTGAGCGAGCCAGAATGTTGGGTTGATAGTTCAGTTCTTTTACTGCTGCTATGACTTTTTGCTGGGTCCTGGGGCTACACTGACCTGTGTCGTTCAACACTCGCGATACTGTGGCAGTCGATACACCTGCAAGCTTCGCCACGTCATTAATACTACTCATTAATTGCTTAGACACTCCAAGCTAGCTTCTGATACATCTATAATTGTACAGCAGCTTAATAGTAAATCAGAGGCTCGCCCTGTGACTCTTCTCGCCCTGCGACTCTTCTCGCCCTGCGACTCTTGTCGTGCCGATCTGAAGAGTCACTTCCAGAGAGCCCCCGTATACAATGACTTATCTGGCAAACTGCTTGCGATAGAGGTGTATCATCTCTTCAGCAAGATCCTGACCAAACATGGTGTTCATCAGGTGATCCTGTGCATGAACCATCAAGAGCGTCACAGGCACTTTACCCTCGCATTCATCCTGACCAATCAAATCTGTTTGAATGCAATGAGCTTTTTTAATGGCCTCCCTTGATTCAGCCATTTTTTCATCGGCCACATTGAATTCCCCACTCCTGGCGGAGGCCAGGGCTTCAAGCATCAGGCTTTTGGCTTCCCCAGAATGAACAATCAACTCGATAATAGTTGCTTCTAATTCCACACTTCACTCCGAGCTACTTCTAAAAATATTGATCAGTGGATCTGTAACTTAACTAGCCACCATCTTAAGGGCGCTATCCAAAATCTTACTGGCATTCATGGTTCCATAGGCCATTGGGTCTATAGCCGCCACTTCCACATTATGTTCTGCAGCGTATTTCTTGAATTCATTGAGTTTGTAACGAACCTGAGGACCTAACAGGCAAACATCACAGCTTGCAACCTCAGTTTCAAACTCAGCCATAGGGTAAGCGACAATCTCCAGTTCCAGCCCCCTGTCGTCCGCCTCTTTAATCATTTTTTTGACCAGCAAGCTTGTGGACATACCAGCACTGCAGCAGAGTAGAATTTTTTTCATTGATCTTACATCCAAACTAAAGCTATTCAATTCAAAGCCATCAAACAGGCTCCGGAAACGGTCTCTATGATTCCATTTCAGGCTATAAAGTCAACCAAAATGTAATCGCTTACATTGAAATACAACTATCACTCAATTAACCAATAATTAACACAACCTCAGTTTCTACGTGGGTTGTAGGGATCCAGATGGCTGAATTGATCGATAGCCAGAAGGTGTCATTTATAGACGCAGATCAATTTTCCCCGCACGCAATACTCGATCCACAGCAACTCCGTCGCCGTCATGCCAAGACAACGAACAAAGCACCTGAACACCTGACAACCCCCAGGACAACCACTCCGGATGGCGATATAGAGAATTGATCACTATCAATGAAAGCCATTACATTTTTCCATATCATCACATTCGACGATCAAAATGATCATAACGTATGACTCTACTGGGATGATATTTTGCAACTGATTTTCAATGCAGATGATTTCGGGCTTTGCCGGGGTGTTAACCTTGGGATAATTGAAGCCTGCCAAAATGGTGTAGTGCGCTCAGCAAGCCTGATGGTCAATATGCCCGGCTCTGAAGATGCTGTGAAATTAGCAGAGTCAGCCCCCTCGTTGGGCGTAGGCTTACATTTGACCCTGACCGCAGGCCAACCATTAACTGCCCACAAAGAGTTATCGGACCATGCCGGGAATTTCCTCAGAAATCAGGATCATGTCGCTGCACTTCCGGCAGAATTAATTGAAAAAGAATTTTGTGCTCAGGTAAGGCGTTGCATGCAACTGGGTATTACTCCAACACACATCGACAGTCATCATCATGTCCATCGATTGAATAATGTCTCTCTCGCTTTTACTGCTGTAGCAGAGCGCTACGACCTTCCCGTTCGTCAATTTTCACAGAAGCCCGGCCACATTAAGTCCAGTGAGGCATTTGATGACAGCTATTACGCCCTCAGTTCTGACGACAATATGGGGCTGCCGCGCATTAAACAACTCATTAGCCCGGATATTTCATAAAAAGAGGCAAGTTCCGCCCAATCACTTGATATAATTGGGTCGACCAAAAAAATGCTTCGGAAGAAGCAAACCGGAACTTGCCATGAACAAATTTACACAAGAACAGCTTCGTTTTCACCCCTCCAACGGAAAAACTATCCGGGCAGACTTCAATGGCGGAGAATTATCCTCTGATTTTGGCGCCCTGATGCTACGTGAAACAATGCTTCACAGCGGTATCATATCCAGGCTGACTGACGGCATTGACGATAAACGTCATCAATCCTACATCGACCACACCCTGCAAGAACTCATTGCCCAAAGAGTTTTGCAAATGGCCTGTGGTTATGAAGATGCAAACGACAGCAACCATCTGCGTAAAGACCCAATCTTTAAGCTTGCCAATGGAAGAAACCCACTGGACGATGATAACCATCTGGCTTCCGCTCCAACGTATACAAGGCTTGGTCAGTCCATGACCAAACGGGATATTTATAATATGACCAAAGCACTGGCTGATCACTTCATCAGCAGTTATGAATACCCGCCATTAGCCATCATTATCGACCTGGATCATACGCCTGCTATCACCCATGGCGGCCAGCAGATGAACCTGTTCAACGCCAAATATCAAGACTACTGTTACTTGCCCTTAATGATCTTTGAGGGGCTCAGCGGCAAGCTGATCACTTCGATCCTGCGTCCTGGAAAAACACCCACAGGCCGAGAGAATGCAGCTATTCTCCAGCGCCTCATTAAGCTGATCCGTACAAGATGGCCGAAAACCCATTTACTGGTTCGTGGGGATAGCCACTTTGCCCAACCAGAGTTAATGCAGGTTGTTCAGGATGACCCTCACTCCGACTACGTGCTGGGAAAAGGCGCAGGACACAAGACGGCCTTGCGACCTAAAGCCAAAGAGTTGCTGGATGAAGCGCGGAAAGCTCTCGACGTTAAAACCGGGCTGGCAAAACTGAACAACATGCCAGAGCCTGAGCGACTCAGGCTCTACGGAGAAACGGACTATCAGGCAAAAAGCTGGAAAGGGCTGGACACCCGGATAATCTATAAGGCAGAGGTCAACCAGAAAGGCGACAATCCCCGCTTTATTGTGACTTCGATGATGGAGGCTTCCCCCGAGGAAATATATGAAGACCTTTATTGTCCCAGAGGGCAGGATGAGAACTTCATTAAGCATCTGAAAAGTGATTTGTCCGGTGATCGCTTGTCAGATCAAGGCTTTCTGGCAAATCACCTGAGAATGTTTTACGCCTGCGCTGCTTATGTTCTTCACTATGAGCTGAGAACCAAGGCACTGAAAGGTACGGAGCTGGAAAAGGCACAGCCATCAACCGTGATCACAAAACTTTGTAAGGTCGCGGTTAAAGTGGTTGAGTATAAAGACCGAATCAAACTTCACTTGCCCCGCAGCTGTCCAATAAAAGGGCTTTTGCAGCATATAACCGAAGTCTTTTATTCAATGCCGCTGCCTCGACCGGGATAGTCAGCTTCATAAACTCAATCAGAATAAAATAGCGACCAACAGAAAGAGTGTTGGGGAATTCTGTTGTCCTGAAAAAGCAGGTGCTGATCAAAAAACATCCGAATTAATGGTGAGTTCGGGTTGTAATACCTTTTTCATGGACAGTAGAGCAACAGACCTCCGAAAAAATCAGAATGGGATGTTTTTTCCGGAACTTGTTGCTCATTTATGAAATATTCGGGTTAGTAAGTATGACGGCATTAGCAGCCTGGAGATAATGACGCATCCAGCGTTTATCGATACGACGCTTATGAGTCTCTCCTCCTACTCTCTTGCTCGCGCTAAAGAGCTGGAAGCTCTTTGCGACCCGGGTTTGATCCAGTGGTTAGAGTCTGAGGGATTCCAACTGACTAACTTTGGCAACTTATAACCATCAGAAAGCTCTGAGTCCAAGCCCCCATTCGGTGGGCTCTATTCCTCAACCAAGAAGGTCATAGAACGTAGAGGTATCTTGTGACCCTACCTGATTAAAGAAGCGCTCAGGTGCTTCGGCATACCACTGATCATAGATGTGTGGAGATTTGCCATCTTCATTAGAAGCACCTTCACTTTGGGCCGCAGATGTAGCAGCACCCCACCAGAAGCCTTCAGGAAACTCGTACCGAACTTCAGAGTTAATAATATTTACAGCCTTACTAAAACGCTGCCTGACATTAAATCAGGCAGCAATCGAGTTAAAGAAAGTGAATTCAGATTCAGGCTGTGGCTGGCTCAGAAGACTCTATCGCATTGACTTCTTCCTGTTTCTGATCAGCCTCCAGCGTCTTGGCGTACATTTTCAGGAACGGCATGTAAGCCAGGGTAGAAAATGCCAGCAGGAACAGGCTCAGAATCAGGGCAGTTAGAGAGAAATTAGTAGCCAACAGTGCACTCACAGGTGCCGGGGTAGTCCATGGTACCAGGGTTACAACTCGACCGACCAGATTATGATATGCCGCAAAGTAGGCAATGACTGTGCTGACCAGAGGAACAACCAGGAACGGGATGCCCAGAATGGGGTTCATTACAATCGGTGTACCAAACATGACAGGCTCGTTGATCTGGAAGATGCCTGGCGCAATACTGATACGGCCAATGGATTTCAGGTGGGCATTTTTGGACAGAGACATGGCAATGGCCAGACCCAGAGTACTACCAATGCCGCCAATCATGACAAACATATCAAGGAAAGATCCAGCATAAATGGTTGGAGCGGCTACACCTGCAACGAATGCAGCATTGTTTGCCTGGAAATTTGCCAGAGCCACAGGAGCGGCAATACCGCCCAGAATATTGGTACCGTGCATACCAAAGAACCACAGGATGTGGAAGCCAAACACCAGCATCAGCAAGCCTGGCAGTGTATCGATTGCGGAGACCATTGGCGCAAACAACTTTGTCACCAGCTCAGGAATCAGCATACCGCCTTCACCCAGAGATGCTACGAAGAGGTTCATTGGCTGCAGGATCAGCATTAGAGCTATGACAGGTGTCAGAGCTTCAAAAGAGCGGGCAATTGCAGGAGGTACTTGCTCTGGCAGCCTGATGGTCATGCCTTTGCTGGTCATGAATCGATACACTTCCACGGCAAAGATACTGAATACAATCGCAGTAAACATACCATTCGTATCCAGAAAGCGTGCCTGCACCATTGGAGGCCAGCCATCTACTGGCGCCGCTACGATAAAGAAGGCAAACATCGCCAGAAAACCACCTGGTGTTGTCGGCAGCTTATAGAGCTTGGCCAGATTGGAGCCAATGCCGAAACTGATAAAGATGGAGGCCATGCCCAGGGAAGCATAAAAAGGTTGAAGCCACTTAGCCTTGTGAGTAGCCATCAAGTTGGCATACCACTCAACATAAATCACACTCTCCGGATCCGTCACCGGAATGTTCAGTAACAGCAACAACAGGGAGCCTACAATCAGGAACGGCATGGCATTGATCATACCGTCCCGAACAGCTGCAAGATATTTAATATTACCCAGTTTGTCGGCCATTGGTAGCAGGTGTTTTTCCATTCCTGCCATTAATTTTTCAAAGCCTCTAGATTTTGACATCTAGCACATCTCCTTGGTTATTTTGGATAGACTGAAGCTCAGCCCACAATAATCCGGTACCGATAAGTACCCGGTTTAATTAAAAATTCTTCTTTAGTGTTGGGCGTCCAGCTATCATCCCCTACAACCCCCATATCAAAACCAAAGAAATCCTTGTAGAGACCAGAATTAAATTGGGTGCGGTTCATTTGCTACGACGAAGCCTCCCTATTCACCATCAACTCACCGTAATTTCGTTTCTTAGAGCACGAATGGTGATATGACCAGTATTCATCCCAGTCTCCACTGGAGTTTATTGAGCGAAGCTTCAGAATGGCTTCCGCGCCTTGCAGGCTCCATCGTGCGCCTGTTATATCAAGACGGTCATTTATCAAATGTCGGCAAGCGCCTTCAATCACTCCGCTGGCAATAGGAAAGCCTGAGCGTAGCGCCTTATCGTAGCAAAGCCGGTCTCTGTTTTTTTGCAGATAGCTAGCACATTTATCAATAGCTTCCCGATTCTTCAATTTTCGTTTCGTGGCACTTTGCTTTATGCCCCTGGCTACCCGACCCGACTGCCCATGAAGAATTTTCAGTGCTTGCTGCTCAACCCATTTCTCAATAGATTTATCACCTTTATCATGCAGACAATGAGCGGCTTTCCACAGATATTCCAGCACATGAATGAAGTCCATTATGATGCTGGTTTTGACCTGTTTTCTGCGGGCAACTCTTTCAATCATTTTCAGTTGATGCGGATGCCCATCGACCACGACAACCCATTGTCGTTTTCGTTCCGGGTCACGCTTGAGAGCCTCATCAAAGGCTTCTTCGATGACTGTTTCTCCGTCCCTCTCAACACTGGCCCAAACCCTCTTGTTGCGTATTGGAGGTCGAAATTTGACGACATTGTCCGCTTTCTTTTCAGAGTTCATGATGGACTCTGGTGAGCGTGGGTTTGCCCGCACAGTGTAAACAGTCGCCACCATAGCCATACGCTTCCGGTCTTTCTTTTCTCCCGGACTTAAACGTGTCTGACATTTTTTCTTGCTTTTCTCTGCATTCTTGCGGGTCGCTTCCCTTAACCCATCTGGCAACATGACCAGACCTTTCCCGTCAAAGCTCAGAACCAATAGGTCATCTGTTTGCTCATCTTCTATGGTTCGTTGTTCATAGAATTCGACAAAATCCTGAGCTGTGCCTTCAACCAGCTTTATTGTCTGGTACTTGCCAACTATGCCGGGGCAATTTTCACGATGCCGTTTGACGACATTGTCATAAGAACGATCAATAGCATCCGTGACCACACGCTTGCGTACACCATCAGAATATTGGTCGTTATTAAGGTTGAGCCCGGCATCCAGTGGGAATTCGTTGGAGACATTGCGCTGGCTATAAGCAAACCGTTTGACCGTTACCTTGCCAAACACCGTGGTGAGAACCCGGCTGGTATTTTGACGAATATGGTTACGAGGTATGCCGTCAGCGGGAGTGACAGACACTGCTCTTTCTTCATCTTCAGCCTGTTTATCGAGATAGCCCTGAAACATTAGCCGAAGCAGCTCGTCCCCATTGGTTCGAATGTACTCTTCAGTTGTGCCATGTTCCTGCAGGCAGGCAGATTCGAGGTGGCGGATCATGCTATTAAAGTGATCCTGTGCAGGAGAAAAAAATTGAAAGTCGAGAGTATTGGCGTAAGATGCGTTCACAAAGGGCTGCTTTTCCGGTGTTATTTGTTTGGCGACGTTATATCACCACGAAACAGCCCTTTTTTCTTTGCTCTCAGTCGCCAAAGTGGTTGGTTTTGCTGGGGTAGAGCGTCGTAGCAAATGAACCGCACCCAATTAAATTCGACCCTGGCGATCATAGAACTGTCGTGGATGTTCTCTACGTATTTATTTTTCTCTAAATCTTTACGATCACGAACACGAGTAAAGTTAAAATGCTGTAGTTCGAATCTTTATATTGGTTTTTTTGTAAGCGCTTACATTTTGAGCAAAACGACGTATCTGATGGACGCCTTAAGTATTATGTAAACAAGAGTCGATTTTCATTGCTTCATGTCAATATTTGTTCTTAGAAGCTGTTCAGGTCATGAATCAAAACTGTTGATAGTGCTCTCTGGAGAGTGCTCTCTGGAGAGTGCTCTCTGGAGATAAATTCGCCGATGACCTTATCATGAATTTTTACTGATCGAGAGAAACAGGTTGTTTTTCTCATTAGCCTTTTCAGTCGGGTTCTCAAGGCCAGTTAGTGTCTGTTTTAACTCCTCAGTTAAGAAGGAGTGCCTGGTTAGAGCGTTCAAAGAATAGACAATATTTCACATGGCTACTCAGTTTCCACACGACAGACTGGAATTTTTGTAATTCGGAGCCTGATATAAATCAATAACATCTCAATTTATATGTAAACGCTTACATTAACCCGTTACATTTACGTAACTTTGAACATAGAATACCACCCGCTGACATAAAAAACGTTTCCAGCCCTCAAACGGTATTGGGAGCTGGATAAAGCACAATCAACCATTCATTACCTTTCTATTAGAACCTGGAAAGAATGGGGTTTAGGGGGAAAGTCAATATGTTCAAGAAGTCACTGATTGCCAGCGCAATCACAGTAGTAGTGGCCATGTCATCCGGTGCTGCAGTGGCGGAGACTGGAAGCGGTTTTGTTGATGGCGCATCCATGGATATGGGCATCATGTACTATGGACGACAGCGTAATGCCAAGGGTGACCGGTACACCAATGCGGACGGAAAGATTGGCATAAATGATAACCGGGACATCAAGGTTAGCACCCTGGGTCTGAACGCTAACCTGAAGTCAGGCTGGTACAAGGACTGGTTTGGCATGGATGTCTCCGCTTTCTCCAACATCGACCTGATGGGTGGACATGGCTACGGTCAGTCAGAGACATTGTATTACGACGTAGACAAGGGCAAGGAACGTAGCTCCAGCCGTCTGGGTCGTGCCAGATTCCGTATGAAGTTTGGTGATGAAAAGATGGGAGCCTTTTTCAAGGCCGGTATTACCGATATTCATGCGGGAACTATCGGTACATCCAGTGGTGCTAACGGTCATGCCTATCGTGGTGCAGAAGCTAAAGGCCACTTTGAGAACTTCTCCCTGACCTACGGTTATGCCGATCGTTTCATGAATGACTGGAACGATGAACTGCTGGAGATGACCAACTCCTGGCACCAGAACAACACTGAGAATAAGGCAGGTCATGGAGAAGTAGTAAAATACATCCACAGCCTTGGTGGTCGCTACGAAGGTGAAAATGGCTGGATGGAACTGGCCGCCGGTGAAGGCAAGGGCTACCGGAAGAATGCGCACTTTGCTGGTTCCTATGGCTTTGGCCTTTCAGACGACACTCGTCTGACACTTACCACTTATTATCAGACTGCCAAGTATCAGGATGACAAGGCTGGCAAAGGCATGATTGTTGATACCAGGGGCAAGGCCGAGCAGGAATACACCTGGAGTTCCAGTGCTGTGCTGACTCATGGCGGCTGGAGCTTTGTCGGTGGTTACGGCCAGACCCATGCGCCTGACAGTGGTGAATATCAGCTGCGACTGACGGCCTGGGGTAACTCTGACCATCGCAACTTCATTCAAACGGCTTCTACTCTGGATGACTTCCTGTGGGATGGTCAGAAAGTGGCTCGTGCCGGTATGAGCTATAACTTCGACAAGCAGGGTATTCCGGGTCTGACTCTGGGTGTCAATGCCTTCTACGCCTGGGATGCTTACAATAACCGTGGCACCAGCACAGAAAACCGTGATGGCAAGATGAAAGCCCTGGACTTCCAGATTATGTACAGCTTCCAGTCTGAGCCGCTGAAAGGTCTCTGGGTTGGTGTGTTCCCATCCTTCCTGCGCGTGTCTGACACGGCGCGATCTGAGGATACGGTTAATAAGGATGCGAAGCGAAATATCGACAAGAGTAGCCGGAATGACCTGAAGGTGATCGCTACCTACACTCTCAAAGTTTTCTAATCTGAAGACCTTCTGGCATTCTCTCCCACGTGATTTCGGCGGGGAGGGTGCCAGCCCTCAAATCAAACCCTGCCGTAAATGCCCGAGAAGTCTTTTTAATGCCAGTCCGGCTACGCCTCTGGCAAAGATTCTTGTACCCGATACATATACAGGCTAACAGCCTGCTGGAGTATAGTTCTTTACCCTGTTGAGAACTTTATTTCAGGCAACCTATGGAACCCTCAATCCAATCCCCGGATAACACCCAACGACGGTGTTCGAAGCTTTTGCTGGATATAGCTGTACTACTAATGTCGTCTGGTGCTCATACTGAACGGGTTAATCGGAATATTCAGCGTATTTCTGAATCTCTGGGCTATCATGCCGATCTGCTTTTCTCTCTGTCTGGTATCACTCTGACAATTTCTGCCAATCAAAAACCGGGGTTGCATTACACTGCTTTTCGGCAGATCAAATCTTATGGGGTACACATGGGAGTTGTTTCAGCGATCAGTCGGTTAAGCTGGGCAACCTATGAAGGGCGAATGGATCTGGGCGCTGTTCAGAACGAAGTTGAACGGATAAAAAAACTCCCTCATTACCCTAAAGCGGTTCTTGTTATCATGGTTATGCTGGCTGGTATGGCATTCTGTCGTGTTGCTGGGGGTGAAACTTATCCGGTCATTCTGGCTGGTCTGGCAACGGGCTCAGGCTTTCTAACCCGCCATTCATTATTATCGCGAGGTTATAATGTTGCCCTGAGCATTGCCTGTGCGTCTTTTATCGCCAGTGGGGTGTCAGGTATAGGCATTATCTGTAGCCTGGGCCAGTTTCCCGAGATAGCCGTTGCGACCTCCGTCCTGTTTCTGATACCCGGTGTTCCTATGATTAACAGCGTTATTGACTTGATGCATGGGCATACGGTCATCGGTCATGCGCGGGGTGTACAGGGTGCGGTGATTTCCTTTGCTATCGCCATCGGCATTATTTTAAGTTCGGCAACTCTGGGGGTTTTGTCATGACTGGATGGATTTTGTTGGAACGCTGTTTGTGGGCGGCGATTGCTGCTTTGGGTTTTGCGACATTGTTTACTGTCCCTTTGCGGGCATTCTGGGTGGTGGCGTCATTAGCAATGATTGGTTACGCCCTGCGCAGCGCAGGAATGTTTTTTGGGCTCAACCTTGTTGTTGCCACGCTTATCGCATCGTGCAGCATTGGTATTCTGGCTATACAGGCTGCTCACTGGGTACATACTCCGACCACAGTCTTTATGGCTCCTGCCGTTATTCCTATGGTGCCGGGTGTTTTTGCCTATCGCACCATGATGGGGCTGTTGGAGATCAGCAGTACCCAGTCTGCCTCGGTAGAATTGCTGTCAACCACTGCCCATAATGGTTTGACCGCTGGTTTTACTCTGCTGTCTTTGGCGATTGGGGTGTCTTTGCCGTCATTAATGTTCAGGAACAAAAGCGTTAAGGAAATCCGATTTTTCAAATCATTAAAAATCTGATAAATCCGTGTATGAAAAAGCCCGCAACAGCGGGCTTTTTTTTATCAGTTGATACGCATTACATCACCGGGTAGGTGTAAGTGGCACCAATACCCAGGGGCAGGCCCAGAGCCCAGAACAGCAGCAGGAAGGCAGTCCAGCCAATCATGAACATGATGGAGTAAGGCATCATCATGGAGGCTATGGTTCCGATACCCGCATTCTTAACATAACGCTGGGCGAATACAATGATGACCGGATAGTAGGCCATCATCGGGGTAATGATGTTGGAGGAGGAATCACCGATACGGTAAGCCGCCTGTGAGAGCTCCGGAGAGATGCCCACTGCCATCAGCATGGGTACAAAGATTGGACCAATGATCGCCCACTTTGCAGATGCCGAACCCACAAACAGGTTAACGACAGCCGTCAACAGAATAATACCGATGATGGTTATCTGGCCTGGCAGGTTCATTGCCTGCAACAGGTCTGCGCCAGACAGTGCCAGCAGGGTACCCAGGTTAGAGTCTCCGAATGCCTTCAGGAACTGGGCGCAGAAGAAGGCCAGAACGATGTAGCTGCTCATGGTCTTCATGGAATCACTCATGCCGTTCATAACGTCACGGTGATTCTTGAAGGTGCCCGTCATACGACCGTAAATAACACCCGGAATCAGGAAGAAGAGGAAAATCAATGGCACGATAGAACGCATCAGTGGCGATGTGAACGCAGTCAGGCTGCCATCTTCGGTGCGCATTGGAGACGCTTCCGGTAAGCACAGGGCGATCAGGGCAGCACCCATACCCAGCAGAACCAGAGAACTGATGTTGAACGCACGGTTCTCCTCTGCGGTGTAGCTGCTCATGTTGGTGGTTTCAGCTTCGGTTTCGCTGACTTCAACAGACTGCAAATGAGGCTCAACAATACGTTCAGTGACGAACCAGCCCATCAGTGTTACCAGGAAGGTAGAGCAGAAGGTGAAGTAGAAATTTGCCAGAGGGTTCACCTGGTAATCCGGGTCAAGCAGCTGTGCTGAAGACTGGGTGAAGCTCTGCAGCAAAGGGTCCAGCGCAGAAGGCAGCAGACCTGCGGAGAAACCACCGGATACACCGGCAAATGCCGCAGCCAGACCAGCCAGAGGGTGGCGACCAGCAGCCTTGAAGATGATTGCACCAATTGGAATCACCAGTACATAACCGGCATCCGTAGCGATGGAGCTAACCGCACCGATGAAAACAACGGCGGGAGCCAGCAGTTTGTCCGGAGTGATACGAATCATTTTTTTCAGGGCAATGTTGATATAGCCGGAAGACTCCGCAATACCCACACCCATGACGGATGCCAGAACCATACCCAGTGGCGCAAAACCGGTAAAGGTCTTCACCATGGAAGCAAATAGCCCGGTAAGATATTCCGCATCCATCAGGTTGGCGATTTGCAGAGCTTCGCCGGTACGCGGGTTGATGTAACTGAAGCTGACCATGGAAAACAGTGCAGACAGCACCAGAACCAGGCCCAGACAGTAAACAAACAGCATACCCGGATCAGGAAGGCGGTTACCTGTACGCTCTATACCGTTAAGAAAGCGATCCATCAATGTCGGGCTGGCGCTCATATTGCCTGAGTCGCTCGCCGCGCTACTCGTATTATGCATTTATAATTACCTTGAGTTGTATCCATCTAATCGTCAGTCCCCTTTTATTTTTATTTTGTAAAACTTTAACAAAGACTTTGTATTGTAAGTTATTGATATAGATCAATTCTTTGTTGATTTTCTGTCTTTTGCAAAGGATCGGTAAATAACTCTGGGTAATATGGGCGTTTTTGGTTATTCGGTCTTTCTTTGTGGTAGGTATGAATAACTATTTGTTAGCAGTCGTTTAAAATAAAACAGTATTCGCCCAGTTGAATCAATATTCATTCCGGGCGATAGGTTAGCCAATTTCTAAATGTTGAATGGTGTGTTGAGTTTTTTTCTGACCATTACTTTTTTCAGTCTGGCAAAACGTGGAAGGCCATTAAGATAAGCCGGATACTCTTCTCCCTCTATCAGGGGTTCGAGATATTCACGACAGCTTCTGGTTATTCCAAAGCCATCTTCAGTGATGAAGTCTGCGGGCATTTTACGTTCGAAGTTTGCAACTTTTTCGAGAGAGGCTTCTCCCACTGACCAGCGATAGGGGGCATTGGATTCTCGAATAATGGCAGACATCACGGCGTTTCTTCCGGTTACCGCCAGTTCAACAGCGGCTTTACCAACGGCGTAAGCCTGTTCAACATCGACACGGGAAGCAATATGTCTGGCTGAGCGTTGCAGGTAATCAGCCACGGCGTAATGGTATTTGTAACCCAGCTCCTGCTTGATGGTGTTACATAGCGCAGGAGCCACACCGCCCAGCTGATGGTGACCAAACGAATCAACGACGGTGGTTGATGCTGACACAAAGCTGCCATCTTCATAACGGGCACCTTCTGAAGCAACAATAACGCAATAGCCTTCTTTTTCGGTGGTCTCCTTCACCTTACGCAGAAAGCGTTCTTTATTCAGAGGGATTTCCGGAAAGACAATGATATGTGGAGGGTCACTGTCCTGTCGGGCAGCCAGTCCGGCTGCTGCTGCCAGCCAGCCCGCATGCCGTCCCATGACTTCCATGATAAATACTTTGGTGGATGTATCACACATGGATGCAATATCATGGCTGGCCTCCTTGGTGGAGACAGCAAGGTATTTTGCGGCAGAGCCAAAGCCAGGGCAGTTGTCTGTTACCGTCAGGTCGTTGTCGATGGTTTTGGGGACGCCAATACACGTCAATGGATAACCCATCTTTTCACTCAGCCGGGAAACCTTCAGTGCGGTATCCATGGAGTCGTTGCCGCCATTGTAGAAGAAATAACCGATATCATGCGCCCTGAACACTTCGATCAGACGGCGATATTCTTCTTCACTTTCTTCAATGGGTTTCAGCTTGTAGCGACAGGAACCAAAAGCCCCGCCCGGCGTTCGCAGCAGCGCGCCAATGGTTTCGTCGGACTCAAGGCTGGTGTCGATCAGCTCTTCCCGAAGCGCGCCTAGAATGCCGTTATATCCGGCATAGACTTTTCCGATTTTGTCCTGATAGCGGCGAGCTGTTTCGATAACGGCGCAGGCGCTGGCATTAATAACGGCGGTCACACCACCTGACTGGGCATAGAACGCGTGTTTGACTGACATCCTTAATGACTCTCTTAACGAGTTATGTTTCTTAACGAGTTATGTTTCTTTTTGTTCTGTGAAAATCATACTGAATGTCAGGGCAATGCGGTATCCCCCTGATCAAGTAATATTTTCTGTCCGCTTTCCGCTGTCGTTGCCCTTGTGAGAACTGTGAACACTTCGGTATTTTCATAGTAAACTAGTCGGGTTTTCTATTTTTATCATTGCCTGGAGTCGCTGGATGCACATACATATTCTTGGAATCTGTGGCACTTTTATGGGCAGTCTGGCTCTGCTGGCAAAAGAGATGGGATTAACCGTCAGTGGTGCAGACCAGAATGTCTATCCTCCCATGAGTACACAGCTGGAAGCCCAGGGTATTGATCTTATTCAAGGGTATGACCCGGAGGTTCTGGACCAGCTCTGCCCCGATCTGGTCGTGATTGGTAATGCCATGACCAGGGGGAATCCTGTTGTTGAATATGTTCTCGACAAAGGCATTCCCTATACTTCCGGCCCTCAGTTTTTTGCTGAACAGGTATTGCGTGATAAATGGGTCATGGCGGTGGCCGGTACTCATGGAAAAACGACAACCAGCAGCATGCTGGCCTGGGTGCTTGAATATGCAGGAATGTCTCCGGGGTTTCTGATAGGCGGTGTTCCGGAAAATTTTGGTATTTCTGCCCGGTCAGGTGACACACCATTTTTTGTGGTTGAGGCTGATGAATACGACACGGCGTTTTTTGATAAGCGCTCTAAGTTTGTTCACTATCATCCCCGAACTTTGATAATGAATAACCTTGAATACGACCATGCTGATATCTTTCCAGATTTGTCGTCTATTCAGAAACAGTTTCATCACCTGGTTCGCACGATTCCTGCATCTGGCCGGATAATAATGCCGGGTGGAGACGCTGCGCTGGAAGACGTCATTGGCATGGGCTGTTGGTCGGAAATGGAGAAAGTCAGTTTAAGCGACAACAGTTGTGAGTGGTCAGCCAATATTCTCGAAGATGATGGCAGTCATTTTGAAGTCCTCAGGAATGGACTGATTGTTGGTCAGGTTCGCTGGGAACATCAGGGGCGACATAATGTCAGCAATGCCCTGGTTACCATTGCCGCTGCCCGGCATGTTGGCGTTTTACCTGCCCTGTGT
This sequence comes from Endozoicomonas gorgoniicola, assembly GCF_025562715.2. Taxonomy (NCBI): domain Bacteria; kingdom Pseudomonadati; phylum Pseudomonadota; class Gammaproteobacteria; order Oceanospirillales; family Endozoicomonadaceae; genus Endozoicomonas; species Endozoicomonas gorgoniicola. The sequence goes on along the minus strand of NZ_JAPFCC010000001.1, from coordinate 3,929,051 downwards.
TGTGAGGCGTTGTCGCTTTTTTGTGGCGTTAAACGTCGTATGGAACTGGTGGGAGAAGTGAATGGTGTGCGCATCTACGACGATTTCGCTCATCACCCAACCGCCATAGCCAGCACCCTTGAAGGCCTGCGGGCAAAGGTTGGGTCGCAAACCATCAAGGCGATTATTGAGCCTCGCTCCAATACCATGAAAATGGGACATCACAAAGAAGTGCTGGCTCAGTCAACCGCCGCAGCTTCGGAAGTGCTGTGGTTTGCGCCTGAAGGGATTGACTGGCTGGAGGATTCGATTGCCAGGAGCAGCCCGGTAAACGCAAGGGTGATGAATTCAACCACTGAAATCATTGATTATCTGCTGGCATCGGCACAGCCCGATGAACACTGGGTCATTATGAGTAATGGTGGTTTTGAGAAAATACACACCCGCCTGCTTGAAGCGCTGAAAAGCCGTAGATAAAAAACTAACTATCAGGATGCCAATGTGTCTGAATGGAAGGCTGACAAGCAAAATAGTACACAACGGGTAACGCTGGCGATTACCGGAGCGTCCGGTGTCCAGTATGGTTTTCGATTGCTGCAGTGCCTTGTCGCCTCAGGAGTGCAGGTGTTTTGCCTGGTTTCCAGGGCGGCGAGGGTTGTGTCAGTGGTTGAGGCTGACCTGATATTGCCAGAAGAAGACTCCGGGCTGGAAGCGTTTCTAACCGATTATGCCCGGGCTGAACCTGGTCAGGTTAAAGTATTTGGCGATAAGCAGTGGATGTCTCCGGTGGCCTCAGGCAGTGGCGCACCCAGTCAAATGGTCGTGTGTCCCTGCAGTGCCGGGTCTTTATCGGCCATTGCCACGGGAGCCAGTAATAATCTGATTGAACGTGCCGCAGATGTGGTATTGAAAGAACGCCGGAAGCTTATTCTGGTGCCCCGGGAAGCCCCCTACTCTGAAATTCACCTGGAACATATGTTAAAGCTGACCCGAATGGGAGCGGTTGTGATTCCGGCTTCTCCCGGTTTTTACAATAAACCTGAATCGGTTGAGGACATGGTGGATTTTGTTGTTGCAAGAATTTTGAACCAGCTGGGCTGCGAGCAGGAGTTGATGCCCAGCTGGGGGGATCACTATTTATAGCCCTGGCTATAACATGAGCAATAACCTGATCCGTTCGCTTTTCACGAAGGATGGCTCATCAGGGTTCATGCTGTGGGTGAGCAGATACCCGCTTTTGCAGGTTGTGTAACCAAAGTGCCAGGGCATCAAGAAATATTGCTGTTCGGGTTTCGTCTCCCGCAGCTCCTCCGGTGACTTCAGTGATAAAGGTCTCAGGCAGCTCCTGTCTTACCACTTCGTGCTGATAAAGGGCATGTGGCTGGTCAGAAACCACCAGGGTTTTGCCGCCAGCCGGTTTGCCATTGGGCGCTTTGTATTCCAGAAGCCACCTTTTCAGGGTGTCGCGGGTATTGGCTCGTTGCCAGTAGGTGTCCTGCCAATACCTTGGTGTATCTATATAGATAACCGGTAGCCTGCGCATGTCGTCTGGCATTTCGGTTACTTCAAAAACCAGCCGGGCGCCTTCCGTTTCCGTTAGTGGGCGAACGTTTTTGTGCGCTTTCTCAGATGCATTTTTGCCAACCATCCTGTCTATCAGTGTATCGACCTGGTCAATCCCGGCGGTTAACGGGCGCTGTGCGACCAGAAATACGATCTGGTTGAAGCGAACGCCTTCACGCCATAGCTTGACCAGCTGATTCAGGCGAATCTCCATTCCTGGTACCGTTGCGCCCAGCACCAGAGCATATTCGAAATGCTGGCTGGAAGGTTTTAATTCATCAACCAGCCCGATTTTTGTCAAATGCGCCATCACTGTTTGCTGTTTCTGAAAATCCAGTTCTATATCCGGCATTTCCCAGCGTTCCTGATCCGGCTTTCTTCGCCAGCGTTGGGAAGCATTTATGATTGAGTCCAGATCCATAGAGTGTGGTACATCCAGTTCGTCCAGCAGTGAAGACAATGAGTTGATCAGTTCATCACTGTGTATCGGCGAGATAGGCTGGAGAGGGGCTGCATTGGTCATTTCTGAATTCATTACCGTCATCCATAACAGAACAAAAAACCATAAGCGAATGAGTCGCAGGCGGTATCCAGGGAGATAAGACAAGGTCATAGTAGCTGCCTTATGATGTCTTTATTTCGGCAACAGCATAGACCGGTTTAGTGCTGCCGGCAGGTCTAAACCGGTTGTTCAGTGAGGCTGGAAAGGACTGGACTGCTGATTCTGGCTGGAGTACTTCATAAAACTCTGGTCAAGCTCAGGTGTTTCCCAGTTTTCCGGAAAATGCTTGGCAAGCGCTTCCATCATGACGGAATACTCATCAGCGGGCTTGTTCAGCAGGTAGGTCAGGAAAGTATAGAGCTTGTTAGACATCTGCTGGTTAAAGCTGTTGAGCTGTTCCTGTGAAAGTTTTCCCTGTTTCAGGCTTTCATCAAGTTCAGACTCCCGGGTGCAGTTGGCGGCAATAATAAGGGCGAGTTTTTTGACGGTCTGGTCATTCATGGCAGTTCCTTAGCCTCCCGAAGGAAATGTGTTGGATTTATATCTTTAAAATTAGCAGTTGGTGGCACCCTTTTCTTGGTCAGGCTGACAGTTGCCCTGTAGTGGTGGCTGAAAGGCATTCAAAAGAGGCTTGCCAGCCTCTTTTGTCTTATCTTGTCAGGGTAGTTTTCACATATGCGCGGCATAACCGACCATAACGCCAGCTCCCAACGCCATCCCCAGAGGCCCAAGAGGCGCACCGATAATCATGCCGGCAATCGCTGCCACTTTGATCTTTGTTCCTTTGGTGGTGCGGAGTAAATTCAGGTTTTTAAACGGTTTGATCAGAAAGTCCTTCAATGATTTTGTTTTCGATCCAAGGTTTTTCCATGCATTTCTGGCAGAACGCTTTAAATGCAATTCTGGCATTTTTATCGACTTTACCGATCGCGAAAAAGACTGCCACCAAGACGTTGACGGTTTAGCGCTCTCACTGTCTGCGCCATTACGTTTACGTTCCAGTTCGTAAGGGTCTGCAAATGGGTTATATATTCCATCGTCTGGCTTAATTGGATTCATAGCTTTATCTCCTTGCTGCCTTATCCCTGGCGTTCCATTGATGTGGAAGCCCTTCGAGTCAAGATAATGCATGGCAGGAGACAAGTGATCACTGACAGGAATGTCAGAATGACTGACAAAACAGTAAATTTATAGGCAGGCTTATTTAACTTATTGATTTTTTTGGCAATTTAATTGCGAATACCACAGGCTGATACTGTCGACTTCTTCTTCCGTTAGCATTTTGGCAATGTTGACCATGGGAATATGGTTACTTCGACGACCTTCCCGATAGTCCCGCAGCTGTTTGGCAAGGTAAACCTGCTTCTGGCAGGCAAGATTTGGATTAAAGTCGGCAGTTCCTATGCCTTCCGGGCCATGGCAGCCTGCACAGAGTACCAGGGCTTTGTTTCGGGCTGCCTGCATTTGTGGAGACAGGCTTATTTCTGGTGATTCAGAGACAGGCTCTGAGCAGCCGGAGAGCAGTAAAATCGAACAAAAGAGCAGAACAGTCATTGGCAACCGGATAAGAGTGGGCTTCCCCTCGCCATCCCCGCGAAGGCGGGGATCCACTGTTCGTGATAGATTCCCGCCTTCGCGGGAATGACGGGATGCAGGTAAGTTTTTTATTGCTGACCCCCCTTAGTCGATTGCAGTGCCATCGCTGTTCAGGCGCAACCACTGATGTGAGTACCAGTAGTAACGTCTGCCATCCATAGAGGGCGCGGTGCAATTATAACGGCTTCTGCCAACCGACAGGCTGTTGGGTGTAACAGTTGTGAAGCGGGTTTTCTCATCATCCAGCCATGTTATGGGAATTTCCCCGGCGTTGGAGGCGTAACACTTCAGCTGATTTTTCTGAAAATCACCGGCTGCCAGCTCCAGGGTCAGCGATGGCTTCAGGTTGTCGTCTTTAACCATGGCTGAATCAGGCAGCTGTCTTTTTACAGGCAGTGGCAGGCTGTTGACCTTGGTTCTGAACCCCCGCATTTCTGCATAGTCCGCTGCCATTGGGTAACGGGGCAGCAGAGTAAAGTCGGAAAGCGGCTCAACAACACCAGACTGCTGACCGAAACCAACATAGCCCATACTGGCAAGCAGCTGCCTCAGTTCAGGATTGGCTTCACCAAAAGGCCAGGCAAATAGTTTGACGCTTTGTCCTGTTTTTTCTTTGATACGGGCTTCGGTTTTCAGTATTTCGTCACGGTTACGGTTTACCCACTGCTGACGGGTTTCATCGGGGTGCTTAACGACCATGTGAGAGTGGGTGACGGAGTGGTTGGCGATAGTGGCACCATGCTTTCCCATTTCCCGGAGTTGATCCCAGCTCAGAAATTGATGGTAGCCCTTGTCGACAGGCTCAATCGCTACAAAAACCGTGAATGGATAGCCTTTTTCTTTAAGCAGTGGAAAAGCGTTTTCATAGATACTCACATAGGCATCGTCAAAAGTAATGACAACCGTTTTATCCGGCAATGGCCTTCCGTCACGAATAGAGTCAACAGCGTCAACAATGCTTTTTACTGTAAAGCCATTGTCGTCAAGATAATCCAGATGTTGCTTCAGGCGGTCTGGTGTCACGCTGGTGGATCTTGGGGTATTTTCACTGACGTGGTGGTACTGTAAAAAAACGGCACTGTCAGCACTATCAACCATATCTGCATTACTGACCACATCTGCATTACTGACCATAGCGGAAAGCAGTAACAGAGAACACAATGCGGTTTTAAACGACAGGAAACAGGAAAGTAGCTGTTTCATCGAACGTCCTTTATTGGTGAGTTATCTTGTTGGTCAAACGACAGTACATAGGTTTTTAATAACCCACAATAGGAAAGTAGAACAGAAAAGCCAGCAAGGTATCAGTAAAAAAGGCACTCCGGATGAGTGCCTGTCTTTAGAGCTGGTCTGTGTCGTTTTATCTTTGGCGAATAAGCCCTTCCTGCATGGTCGAAGCCACCAGTCGTCCCTGTTGATCGAATATCTGCCCCCTCACCAGTCCTCTGGCACCGCTGGCTGTGGGACTGTCGATGGAGTAGAGCAGCCATTCATCCATACGGAATGGCCGGTGGAACCACATGGCGTGGTCAAGGCTGGCCACCTGCAGATTGGGTTGCAGGAAGCGTACTCCATGGGGGAATAGTGCAGTAGGCAGAAATTGCATGTCCGAGGCAAAGGCCAGCAGGTATTTATGAACCCCCGAAACATCAGGAAGTTTCCCAGCGGCTTTAAACCAGACTTTTGTCAGTGGCGGGCATTTTTCCGGAACATAAGGGTTGGAGGGTTCTTCGTGACGAATATCTATGGGGGATTCTGCCTGAAACACCTCCTGTACTGACGGCGGCAGGAAATCCTTCATCTTGTTTTTCAGGGCCTGGTCAGAAATCAGGCCTTCAGGATCCTGACAGGGTGGCATATCATCCTGATGTTCAAATCCCTCTTCCTGTATGTGGAAAGAAGCGGAAAGGTTGAAAATAGGCCTGCCTTTCTGAATAGCAACAACACGGCGGGTGGTAAAGCTCTTGCCGTCGCGTATACAGTCAACGTTGTAAACAATGGGAAGATTCACGTCGCCTTCGCGCAGGAAGTAGCTGTGGAAGGAATGGACATGCCTTTCCCTGGGAACCGTTTGTCGGGCTGCCGACAATGCCTGCCCGATAACCTGACCACCATACACTCTGCCAAGACCATAGTCCTGGCTCTGCCCACGGAAAATATTTTTTTCAATGGCTTCCAGTTTGAGCAACTCTAACAGCTCGTCCAGAACTTTACTCATGCTCAATGGCCTCCTTCATCAATTGGTGAATCATGGCTGGCACGAACCTTTTCGTACCAGAGGGATGGGTTAATCAACTGTCCGGTGTCGTTAAGTTCGGGATAAGACAAACGACGTTCGTCGCAATACCTTGCCAGTTCAGGATAACCCCATTGAAACAGAGTTCTCTGATAAATGTCATCAGGCAGTTTAGGGTTGTCGTACATGCCTTTAATCAGTCGCTGTCGTTGTGCCTCGACCAGAATGACCGCTGCTGCCACCGAGACATTATAGGAAGCGACCATTCCCTGCATCGGGATAATAATATGCTGATCTGCCAGGGCGGCAGCCTCACTGGAAATGCCACGTTTTTCTGCCCCCAGCATCAGGGCGCAGGGCTGGGTGAAGTCAATCTCGTGATAAGGGATTGCCTGTTCGGAAAAATGGGCAGCAACAATAGTGAAGCCCTGCTGTTTCAGATGAGCCGCTGTGTCCTCAACCCGGTCATAGTGGTGTACGTTGACGTATTTGTGACTGCCCATGGAACGTCGGCGAATGCCCCGGTAACCTTCTTTGGGCTGAGTCAGATGCAGGTCAGCTATACCCACCGCATCGCAGGTTCTGATAATGGCAGAGAGATTGTGGTTCTTGTGAACCTGGTCTGTCATCACCGTTAAATCCGGTTGACGACGATCCAGTACTGCACGAAATTTGTGGTAACGCTCCGGTGTCATGGGTTTGATCATTGCCTGTGTAAAGTTCAGCGATTTTAGCTTTGGCAAAAGCAGGCGGCAAACGGTATGCTGCTGGACACGACGAATAAGATTCGGATTACTATGGAGCTGAGTTATTTTGACAGCATTTATGCCTGGCTGGAGGTACACCATCTCTGGCTGGGGCCGGTGATTGGCGTTGCGGCTTTTCTGGAAACGCTGGTCGCAGTCGGGCTGCTATTGCCCGGTGTTGCTATTCTCTTTGCGCTGGGGGCTCTGGCAGGCAATGGGTTGCTGGATATAGTGTCTGTGTACCTGTGGGCTTTTCTGGGGGCTGCCCTGGGTGATGCGGTCAGCTACCAGCTTGGGTATCACTACCACAACCGGGTGCGAGGCTGGTGGCCATTTTATAAACACACCGACTGGCTCGATAAGGGCGAGCGGTTTATCCGCCGTTTTGGCGTAATGAGTATTGCGTTCGGGCGATTTGTCGGCCCTGTTCGCCCTGTGGTTCCGGTCGTTGCCGGTATGTTGAATATGCCGCCCCGGCAGTTTTATATCGCTAATCTTATGTCGTCTGTTCCCTGGGCAGTGGTGTATATGACGCCGGGCTTTCTGGCTGGAGCAGCCGTAGAGCTGGATGAAATCAAACAGATTCCGCAATGGGGCTGGTGGTTAATGGGCGCAGCCTGTCTGTTGATTGTGATGATAATCTGGATAGTAAAAACCTTGCGGGAAAAACGCTGAGTCAGTGACCGGAATAAACATATTTTTCCCGTTTGACCTGTCTGGAACCAAACCCCATATCCAGTAATACTCTGGCGGCATCATTAATCATATTAGGGTTACCGCACAGGTACACAAGATCTGAGTCTGTGTCGAGGTTCAGGTGTTCAAAGCGCTGCTGAACATAGCCTTTGAACTCATTGATGCTACTATCGACCTCAGTTTCGCGGCTCATACAGACCTGATAACTGAAGTTTGCGTGTTGCTCTGCAACCTGCCTGAACTCCTGTTCATAGATCAGGTCGGTACGGTGCCTTACTCCCATAATGACCGTGACCGGTATGCCAGTCTCTGCCATTGAGGCCAGAGTTGGCAGCATTGCCCGGTATGGAGTCAGCCCGGTTCCTGTGCCTGTTAGTACGATTTGTCCGGAATGTTCAGCGGGGGCTGTAAGAATGCCAAATGGACCTGCCACCTGCAGTTGTAACCCCAAATCGGTCTGACTGAACAACTCTGACGCCATTCCCCCCTCGACAAGGCTGATAGCGATTTCAAGATGTCCCTCTTTGCGAAAGGAGTCCGGTGAGTTGGCAATGCTGTAGCTGCGCTTTTGTGTCGAGCCATTCTGGTCAATCATAAATTGCACAAACTGTCCGGCGATAAAATCAAACTCGCCTTCAACCTGAAAATCCAGCTGAATGGTGTTGTCGCTCAGGGTATGGCGGTTGATCAGGGTCACCGGGTAGAGAGGACGGGGCATAGGTTCTGTACCTTTTTTTTATTCGCTCAAGGCTGTATTAGCTCAAGGCTGTATTCGCTCAAGGCTGTATTCGTTAAAGGCTACTTAACGTACAGAACCAGTTTAGTACTCAATGACAATCAAGCGCTAGCCTTTTGGCCGGTTGGTGATAAGAAAGAATAGTCTCTCTGGTTCCGTCGCTGTAAATGGACACAGTGGTCAGACTCAGCGTGACGCTGGCATTGATACCGATAAAATGACAAAGCGGATTGTATTTTCTGATAGACGTCCAAATGAATGCAACACCAAAAAGGTGACCTCCATGTCAGCCTTTTTAACTGAGCCAATACCGATAAAACCGGTGTTTTAAAACTTCACTGATCCGCTACCTTCCGAACATTTACGAGCCGCATAGCCCAGTATTGCACCCGCAGCAAAAGTCCAACTCCCTATGGCAACCGCAATGGGAAGACTCTTGACTACGTAGGCAGGAAAAGAATTTTGAGAATCTCCCATTTCGTCCCCAAAACTCGTACAATTGAAGCTCGTAAAATCAGGTCTTATGAGGCGATCTGGATGATGCCGGTATTCATACAATTCCAGTTCCTCACGCCCCAGATCAACAATCAGCTCATCTTTCACCGGGCTAAATGCGCCACCATAGACACTTTCATAGGCCTTTACAAAATCAACCTGCAGAGGCTGATCCGGGTTTACCACATCAAAAATGGTTACTCCCGAGCCCTCGCCAAGGGTTCCCATCGCCATCAGCTTTCCATCACGACTGATATCAACAAAGGATACTGGCCTCTTTATTTCTTTAACGCCTGACAATAACGTCGGATTTTCGGGAGACTCCATGTTATAAAAAAGAATGGAGTGTTGAAATGTGTAACCAGCCACCGCCAGCCACCTGGAATCCGGGCTTATTGTCAGATCGACCGTCCAGGTTCCGTTGTCATCCTCGGGATATTTATCAGTAATCATCAGTTTGGGGGCGGTAAGATCGCTTAAATCATAAACTTTAAGTCTGAAACCATTGCCAACGAAGGCCACCCATTTTTGGTCCGGGCTGAGGGCAACATTAAACAGTACGCTGCCCACCTCGGTTTTTGATTGTTCCAGCGGCTTTAAAGGGTTGGAAATATCATAGACCCGGAATATTTTGTTCCTTCCCCCTACCACCATAAATTTCCCATCCTGGCTGATGGTAAGGCAACTGGCTTGTCCATCGGGCCACGCAAGCGTACTGACGTGTTGCGGCTTTTTCATATCTTCTACATTGTCAATACGAACCTGCCCGTCCTGGTTAATAGAAAACAGAAATCTTCCGTCCGGGCTGAACTGATTGTCATAATTAAAACCATGACTAAACTTGGTTTCATTGACTTCAACAGGTTCACTGAACCGGCTGATATCAAAAGTGTCGTACTGACCTCCGTATTTAAACTTGTTGTCTTTATCTACATAAGCGCGAACCCCCGTATTGAGGTATTTCCCGTCTTTGGTAAACGCCATGCCTTTAACGTGCCTATGAGGTAAATACTCAGGGTAGTTTTTATAGGGGTAGGAAATGCTACTTTTTTTTGTACGGTGAAACGGAGCGTAAAAATAAGTCTGAGAGTCTGCTCCCCTGGTCGGTGCCTGTGTCTGCACCTGTGTCGGTGTGTCCGTCGGCAGAGCCAGACCATTGCTGCTTGCAGGGGCTTCTGCCCGGGCATTTTTTGTGACGAAACTACAACACAAAAAAGCAGCACTCACAGTAAGTAACAATTTCATAAAAAGCTTCTCACATGACTGATTTGCTCACCCATTAAAGATTAAAGATTGCAGTTTTGCTTTATTAATAGCCATTTTTCTCGCGTACTGTCGGGCTTCGCTGGGCTTGCTCTTATTTTGAGACGGGTCTGGTCTTTGATCTGAAGCTATCTCTGAAGTTCATCTCTTTGATATATTGACTGATCCTGAAGGCATATATGGAGATCCTCTTGAATGGAAGTAACAAGTACCTTTCAAAAGGTAAGTGCAGATCACCCTTCTCAAAAAATTCACTGGTGTGAACAGCGGCAAAGACTGGAAATTGACTGGTCTGACACTCTTGGCTATCCCTGCAAGTTGTATGTAAATAGTTGGAAAAATGGTTCTGAGTGGTGGTCTCAGCTGGCCGATGAAGTTCACCGCCCGGAGGTATTTTCTGAGCCTGGCCTGAATCTGCTGGCGAAGACAGACAGCCTGGCCATAACCCATTGGCAATCCACTATTCCGGAAAATTTACTTCTTGCCCTGCAACCCTTTCGTCTATGGAATTTTTCACTGTTACAAATGGCCTTTCAGTGGCGGGAAATGAGAGACCTGATTGATTCTAATCCTGCACTGGTATGGTTGGTAAGAGAATATGCAGATACTCATAATTTATCCCATAGCAGGCTCCGGCGGTTACTGAACCTCAAACAGCACCAGATCTTAAAAAACATCGGGCTAACCGGGACAAAATCGTCGGTGCGTTCACTTCGGCGTATTCAGGTTGAAAGCTACAACCCTTCAATGGCGGAGCTGGTGAGACAGTTATGGCGTCAGCCTGAGATTGTTGAGCAATTTAAACACCAGCAGAAAATTGATCGGCCATTTATGCGCCTTATTCAAAGGTTGCCCTGGATTGCCGGAAGGCCGCTTGCTAAAACCCTTGATACTATTGAATGCCATTGGCGGTACGAAGAGCTGATTCAACGGGTTATTGATACCCGTTCTATGTCCCAGAACGATCCGGAAGTGGAGGAAAGACTAGCCTGTGCCCGGAGCTTTGCTGCCGTTGAGAATCTCCACAGACGTGCCATAGAGACGTTTAATGTTCGCAATCAGGGACGATTAGCCAGAGTCACGGCTCTCGCTGATGATGACGGCGATTTCTTGCCCTTTCCTGATCCACCAGATCCCGGCACAGCGGATATCCAGCCAATACTCACTCCTCAGGCTCTGCTCGATGAAGGCAGGAGGATGGAGCATTGTGTCGGAAGCTATATTCGAACCGTCCAGGATGGCAATTATTTCGTTTATCATATGAAGTCACCAGAGCCTCTCACTATTGGTGTTCGGGTGAGGCAGGGGCGCATTACAAACTATGACCAGATTGAAGGGGTTCAAAATTGCAGGCCAACGGAAGAGGCAAAAAACAAGATGTTGGCCTGGATAACTGCGGCTGTATCTAAAAGAACTTCTCTTATTGCATAAGGGCTTTAAGGTCTTTTAGTGTCAGAGCAGGCTTTTCTCTATGAATCATTGCGTGGCAGTTTGGGCAGACTGGTCTCAGGTCTTTGGCTGGATCAAGCACATACTCTTCCCCGATCTCTGAGATAGGTGTAATGTGATGAACATGAATGAAGCCTGCACCAGCACTTCCGTAAACAGCTTCAAAGTCAAATTCGCACACGCAGCACTTTATCCCCCATTTCTCAATGCATCTTGTTCTTGCCGCGCGACTTCTTTCGTAGATATTGACTGTAACTTGCATTTTTGCACCTTCAGTAACTATCTCAGCGTCAACTACTCCTTCTTGCTTGCTTTCACTCCAGTATCGAATAACCGGACTTCCCCAGCCTTCTGGTGCTTTACGGTAGTCAAGCTTCTCGAGCTCTTCATTATGGAATCGTTTGTTCAGGAAGTGGGCAATACGACTGTACGCACTGAAATGGGTTCCTGATCCCTTACCACCTTCATTATATTTCTCAATGATTTCACCCCAGCTATCTGGATATTGGGAGCTGTATTCTTTTGCAAACTCGAAAGTTGAAAATGAACTCCCGCCAAATGAGTTTAAAACTGATACAAACTCTTGATCTCTCATTACTTAACCCCCCCTGAAATCCTCTTCTGCAAGTCCTGTGGGATTTCTTTACAGGGCGTCACTTTCTCATGATTTTGTGCAGGTTTCTATTTATACGACCAAAATATTCTAATAGGGACGGCATTAAAGCTTGTATAGCCTTCTCTGCAGGCTGTACTAGTGAATCGTAGGCTTCTCTTACTCATGCTGTAGTTATTGGATAACAAAAAGAAGTACTCTGATTGAGTACTATTTCTTAGGCTTACACTTGGAGGTTGGCACGGCATCCCAAGGGTTATCAGGCCACCAGTGCTTCGTATCATATTACGAGAAATAGATTGACACTCACGAGAAGTCAATGATGGTAAGGCATGTAGCTGCTTTTGTTGAAAGGGTGATTGACGCACCAATATTGCCAATAAGATTGACACTTTTTGGACTCTCATTGGTCGAGATTGACACGACAGATACCTCGTAAGCTCGAATGTCACAAACTCTTCCCAAACGCAAATGAACCTTATCCACAGCCAGTACGTAGACTCTTTGTTGATCACATGCAGCGCATTTTAGCAGAGCAGTAGTCCAATCCACTATTTTATCTTTTTTGGGATTCAGAACCAGAATTGGAATATTGGTTGATGCCTTCTTTCAGTTAAGGGGAGCGGCAATCAATAATTTACCGGTTTCGGAACAATTGTCACATCCCATTTCTTTAACTCAGGGTGGAGAATGATGTGAGGCTGTATTTCAGCTAATTCCTGTTTACTCAGTCTCACCCCTTTTTGATACGGTTGATCAAGTAGCTTCACTATCGGGTTATGCATTTCCATACCATTGCCTTTGTCCACTCTAAAACAGACGTTACTGTGTTTAGAAGGCTGCCATTCCAATGGTTCTCAAGATAAGACCAGCCTCGTTCAATCGGATTGTACTTGCTGTGGTAGGGGGGGTAGTAAACCAGACGTACTTTCAGCCCCACTTTTTTGGCAAACTCAACCATTCTGAAAAGAAACTAGGTTCGGTGGCTGTTACTTTCAGGTCCGCTGGCTCGCTCACTTCCGGCATATCCCAGCTGCGGTTATTGCCTGCTCTGGCCACCAGTGGCGGTAGCCAGGCCGTAACCAGATCGCCAATTTCCACCCGTACCGCTGGCGGATCGTAACGCACCGCCTGTACCCGGCCAGGGCGAGCCAGGTTAGCCAGCTTGCGGGCCAGCTCCACCAACTCAAACGATCCGTTCATATTCATGCTCGTTACCGGTTCCGGTGTCAGGCTCAATGCCCACATAAACCTCTTTGGGCAATACCCCGGATTCATTCCAGATGTTGTGGGCATCGAGCCGTTGGGGAGTGCTGCACTGCCCCTGCAGGCCCCACAGGCTGTCAGGAATCAGCAGCATCAGGCTTTCCACCAGGTTCAACACTGCCCGGTCTCTGGGTAATCCGGGTAGATCCTTCGCCACCACAAACGCCGTCAGTTGCAGTTCCACATGATGCCGACCGTCGCCCAGTGCCATATTACCCGGTACAGCCAGTGCCGCCAGGTAGATAGCAGGTGCTTTTTTGCCCAGCTGCTTCAGCTCCGAAGCGTCAAAGCGGCCACAGTGCAGGTCGCAGGCTTTAAGGGTGGGTAAACGCTTTTTAACACCTGCAATAACCGCCTCTAAAAAGCTCAGCAGGGTTACAGGAGCTGGCTCAGCCATGCTTCGATGACCTCGTTCAGTTCGTTTTCATTATCAGACGACAGACCCAGATAAGGCCGTGCAGGGATCGGTTTGCCGACAGGCTCCCCGCCTAACTGGTGGATTGCGCCATAAATCAGCCCGGTGCCAATCTTTACCTCATCGCCACTAACCTGGTAAGCGATGGAGTCCAGCAGATGCCCCTGATACTCCAGCATTCCGCCAGACGACCATTCTGACTTGCGGGTGGCCCTGTCATCGCTCAAAGGCTCCCAGGGAGAACCCTCCGGCGCTTCCTTCTCTTCGGACAGACGCCGCTGGGTCTGGCTTTCCACCATGCCGCCGATCTGCTCCAGCAGGTCGTTATAATCGGCTGAGGCCAGCTGGTTCAGGCGTTCGGCCAGCGCCTCCAACCCTTTGATGTTCTGGGTAAGAGTAACGCCCGCCATTACAGGAGGCCGCTCAGGGTCTTGCGGGTATGGAGCCGTTCACCCCACTGACCAGCTGCACGTCGCCCGCCGTGTTTTCATCCGGCGTACTGGCTTCGGGCAAGCCAAGACGCATGGAACCATCAGCCAGCGCCTTAAGGGTTTTAACCGCATTCTGGTAGCGCCCTTTCACCAGGTCGGACATAGTAACCTCAGTCTCGCTGAGCCAGTACACAGTCAGGCTGACCGCCAGTCGTTTAATGGTTTCCGGCACTTTTGGCAACGGCATCAGGTAACGGCTGGACAGGTGCATTTTGATCTCGTCCGTAGCGTCGGCAATGGCACGATCCACGACGGCGGTATTGACCTCGCCGGTGCCGTCCCGGTCTGACAGGATAATCAGCTCGTCTTTGCTGCCGGTGCGCTCTATCAGATCCTGCTGGGTGATGTAGGCTGCCATAGTCGCTCACTGCCTATTCAATAATGAGGTTTGTCTCAGCCTTGAGCTGGCTGATCTGGTCATCGCTTAACAGCTCGGCCTTGATCTTTCTGCCTTCGTGGGGCCAGAACTTGCCACAGCGGTAGAAGCCGGTTTTTAACTTCGCCCGGATGTGGTAAAAGTCAGAGGCTGGTGTTCGATGTCCCAGGGAACATCACGACCGACATTGCGAGTTCTTGCCAGAACGGCTTCAGGGGTGGAGTTATGCCAGGTGCGCCCGTCCTGACCGGAGAACTGACCGGCTGGTATCAGCGGCAGCCACTCGGGAGCCTGACCTGATTCAGTCAGCTGGAAGTTCAGCGCAAGATCTACGGCTACACGGTCTTGTTCCTGTTCTGAATTAAGTGCGAGGTAGATTTTCTGTTTCATAGCCTTTGAGGTTAAAGGCTATGGCGGGGGATCGGTTCTAAAGGGTTTTAGTGCTTCAGGTCAATACCAGATGCAGTCTTAAAACATACCATGAATGCTCTATTCAAGGAAGGCTGTGAAATGGTCATCAATCAAGTCATTATTCACCGAATCATCAAAGAACGGAACACAAGGGGAGCCACATACAAGGAGGGTAAAAAATTATTACCTACGGACTCTCCTATCGTGATAAAGGTTGTTGATGACATCTTCAAGCTATTTGGGAAACGTGAAAACACTGCTACTTACGGCACATTTGAAGAATCACCCACCAAGATTTTCCCCAAAGATTTTCAGACATATATCCACTCTTCCAGACATGAGGATAACTTCAAGGCCATTGCCTTATGTGCGCTGACATCTCTAACCGACAAAGCTGCCAGTGAGACATTCTCAACAGGTGGTTACTTGCTGGTTGCAGATTACAAGTCTCAAAATAAAAATTACCTCATGGTTGCCATGATCAAAGAACGACCTGGCGTTATGATCAACGACGACCTAGAGCCAACAGAACAGATGGAGATTGATCTGAGCAAACTTCATCAGGCTTGCAAAATAAACCAGTCACTTTTTTCAGACTACATATCATCCCCCGATACAAAAGACAATGCAGGTTACCTGAAATTTGTCAGTCAGAAGACCGGCAAGGACGCATCAGATTACTTTTTAGAAGGGCTTGGCTGCAAAAAAGGCAGCAACGCCAAGAAGGCCACTGACGCCGTTATAAAGGGTACGCATGAATTTTTCAGAAAAACGCCAACCCTTCAAAAAGATGCGTTAGAAGCTAGGGAAAGTGTTGCACGATACCTTGATGAGAACATTAATAATGGCCCTGTAACACTGGAAAACATTGGCCACGTGGTATCAAAGCTATTTCCACCTGAAGATGCTGACGAACTGTTCGAAAAATACATTGGAATGATGAATGATGAAGATCATCAGGTTCCAGCCCAATTTAATGTGAATAATGAGATCATTAAAAGATACAAAAAAGTCAAAGTAACAAAAGAAAACGGCTTTGATCTTAATTTTGACCGCACTTTATTCGGGACAACCCCAAGGGCGAGAGTGTATTATGACGAAAAAAACAACAAGCTCACCTTTACTTTGAAAGAACAACATTCCGAGATAGAACAGCTTGTAAAAGAGTTCGAGACGCGCAGCAATGACACAAGAGCCATCAGGGATATTCAACAGCACAGTCACGCTTTACCGGAAACTGAATAAGCCTGAGCTGAAAAACAATAGTTTTTCCTGTGAGCTTAGGGCTGATGCTGAGCTTTGCAAACTTTTGGGCGCATTCTTAAGCAATCCTGGCCCTGCAAACACTTCTGGTGAAGTCCGGTTCATAGCCGTCGATGGCATTGAATATATTGAAGGCTATAGCGAGCTGCCTGACCTTGAACCCGGTACAAAAATAGAGCTTGAGTTTGACTTACCTTCAGGCGAAGCGCATTTCTATGCAAGTGCCAGAGAATATGCTGATGACGCCTACAGCCTGAAATCTGGTGAGCCTGCCTCTAACGCCTACATTGTTGACCTGGACTACCTGTCAGGTGAGGCAAACCCACCTGGAGAAGTACAAAAACTCAATAACGTCAGTAAGCTCATCCAGATGCTGAGGGATCTGGCTCACTTTCAAGGTTCTGATCATCCCAGCGGTCATCTCCAGATGGGTTTCGTTGTACGTGGAAAAAACGACAATGCCTACGAACCTTTTGACCTGACTACAGAATTTAATTCACAAGTTCTTGACCACCCTCTTCTGGATCTCGAACTGTTAGAAGACATCCTGAATAGAGAAGGCAGTATCAAAGCTCATGCTGAAGAACGGAAGAATATCTTTCGATTCAGTATTGCTGAAGTGTTGAGCAGACGACCAGGCCGCAATAAAAATATCTGTGATCTGGTACAGGCATGGGAAGAAGTGATCGACTGCTATGAGAAGAACTTTGAAATATACATATCTGACTTCTCATTCAGCAGGGTCACTCAGGAGCTTGCAGACAAACAGGTTGAATTATCTAAGAAACTAGGAGGCGTGTTAAACGACATATCCGGCAAAGTACTGACTATCCCTGTATCGCTGGCAGCAGTTGGACCATTGATCAACCAAGAAGACTTGCTTTCAGCAGCGATTCTGACATTTGGCGCTTTGCTTCTTAGTATCTTTTTATCATTACTGACAAGTAACCAGAAAATTCAGTTCTCAATGGTATGTGACAGTGTGCGGATGGTACTCAAAAGCTTCCACACTCAAACTCAAGCTGATTCACTAAACAAAGAAATCACAAAAGTCCGTGAAAGCCTTGCAAAGCAAATGTTCAGGATTGGAGTATACATTCAGCTGATTCGATTTTCGGCCTGGCTACCTGCCATTACAGCAGCATTGATATTTTTCTATAAATTCTCATGACTCCTAAACCAAAACATCGCCGTTACAGGGGTCTTAGGGGAGTGGCATAATAAACTTTACCGGAGTATCTTTCCTGCTTACTCCCTCTGTGATTGATTGTGAACGTCATGTCCAACGTTAACGTTAATGTCACCCCTGAATGCAAACACCTCATTGTACTTGCTGCTAAAAAGCTCTGAACACAGAGCCTTTATTGCTGAAGTCGCTGAACAGCTCTGTTTTGGTAGTCCACGCCTTACTGAAACCGAGTTCAATTTTGGCCGTCATACCGTTGAACTCGGGATGCATGAAAAAAGGACAGGACTTATTTGCTGTGGAAATTACGTATCTCAGGGCAAGCCAAAAGCAGAAGTAGCAAATCCTCAACTGGAACAAGACATTCGAAGCTTGGTAGACCCAGAAAGTGAAGGCAGGAGGATGGAGCATTGTGTCGGAAGCTATATTCGAACCGTCCAGGGTGGCAATTATTTCGTTTATCATATGGAGTCACCAGAGTCTCTCACTATTGGTGTTCGGGTGAGGCAGGGGTGCATTACAAACTATGACCAGATTGAAGGGGTTCGTAATGGCAGGCCAACGGAAGAGGCCAAAAACAAGGTGTTGGCCTGGATAACTGCGGCTGTATCTAAAAAAACGTCTTTTATTGCATAATGGCTTTAAGGTCTTTTAGTGTCAGAGCAGGCTTTTTTCTATGAATCATTGCGTGGCAGTTTGGGCAGACCGGTCTCAGGTCTTTGGCTGGATCAAGCACATACTCTTCCCTGATCTCTGAGATAGGTGTAATGTGATGAACATGAATGAAGCCTGCACCAGCACTGCCGTAAACAGCTTCAAAGTCAAATTCGCACACGCAGCACTTTACCCCCCATTTCTCAATGCATCTTGTTCTTGCCGCGCGACTTCTTTCGTAGATATTGACTGTAACTTGCATTTTTGCACCTTCAGTAACTATATCAGCGTCATCTACTTCTTCAGAAAACCAAGGGTCGTCATATTTTTGCTTGCTTTCACTCCAGTATCGAATAACCGGACTTCCCCAGCCTTCTGGTGCTTTACGGTAGTCAAGCTTTTCCAGCTCTTCATTATGGAATCGTTTGTTCAGGAAGTGGGCAATCCGACTGTACGCACTGAAATGGGTTCCTGACCCCTTACCGCCTTCATTATATTTCTCAATGATTTCACCCCAGCTATCTGGATATTGGGAGCTGTATTCTTTTGCAAACTCGAAAGTTGAAAATGAACTCCCGCCAAATGAGTTTAAAACTGATACAAACTCTTGATCTCTCATTACTTAACCCCCTGAAATCCTCTTCTGCAAGTCCTGTGGGATTTCTTTACAGGGCGTCACTTTCTCATGATTTTGTGCAGGTTTCTATTTATACGACCAAAATTGTCTAATAGGGACGGCATTAAAGCTTGTATAGCCTTCTCTGCAGGCTGTATTGTATGGTTCGTACAGTGAATCGTAGGCTTCTCTTACTCATGCTGTAGTTCTTGGATAACAAAAAGAAGTACTCTGATTGAGTACTATTTCTTAGGCTTGCACTTGGAGGTTGGCACGGCAACCCAAGGGCTATCTGGCCACCAGTGTTTAGAATACCGCCCTTTTAATTCTTTTTTTACCTCCTGGTAGGTATTGTTCCAGAAGCTTTCGAGGTCTTGTGTTTTTTGCACAGGACGTCGGGCAGGTGAAAGCAGCTCAATGGTCAGCGGCACTTTGCCATACGCCAGCTCAGGTGTTTTAGACAAGCCAAACAGTTCCTGTAATTTCACAGCGAGAATCGGTTCCTGCGGATTGCTGTAATCAATACGGATTTGTGAACCGCTTGGTACTTCCAGCTTTTCGGGGGCTTGTTTGTCCAGTTCCTGCAAGCGTGACCAGTCGGTTGCTGCCTGAAGGCATTGTGTCATATTCAGCTGCTTCAAATGCTCCAGTCTCGACATTCCAGCAAGAAAGGGTGCCAGCCATTCTTCCAGTGTGTTAAGTAATGCCTGATCGCTGAAATCTGGCCAGCTGTCGTCTATCCTGTACAGGCATTGTATGCGGTGTCGGAAGCCCTCGCTGGCTTTATCCCAGGGTAAAACGGAAAGCCCCATTTCCCGAATACCCGACATTAATCCTTTGGTTTTAATGTCAGGATTTAAGTTTTCGATGGCTTTACTGCTGAGGGTTATGGCTTTGAATTTATCCACCCGGTTGGCGATCACGGCCTTCTCTTTTTTATCCCAGCGAATGTCATCAATCGTATCAATCTGCTCATGAAACAGTCTTTCTATAACCGTTGTCGTTACAGGGCAGGCCAGATAGATTAAGGCTTCACGCTGATGGCTGTGCCCACCCAGGGAAGGAATGACCAGATAGTCCTCTGCCGAGAGAGGCTCTGCATCCCGAAAGGTGACGCCCTGACCACTGCTCATTAAATAACGTCCATTCTGAGAGCGGCGTTGGGCAACACGATCCGGATAGGCGCAGGCCAGCAAAAGAGCAATGTCGTCGGTTTGATAATCCTTGCGATGTGCAGCAAGACCAAGACGTTTCTGCCACTGGCGGCTCAACTGTTTGTAATGGTTGATTTGTGAGCGTGAAACAGTCATTCCAGGAATAGCCTGTCCTTCCAGTAATGAGAGGCGAAGATTGATATCACTTCCGGCATCCCGGACTCCGGCTAACGGGTCCCGTTCACTTAATAGAACGCAGAGTTGTGCCGCCAGCCATTCAGTGTCGTACTTTTTAGCCATCAACACCATGTGTGCAAGACGTGGATGCAGGCCAAGCTCTGCCATTCTCTGACCATGGCGGGTAATTCCAGGCTGATCTTCATTTTTACGGACTGCACCAAGCTGTTCCAGCAAGTCCATTGCCCGGGCAAAAGCGGGTGCTGGTACCGGTGTCAGCCATTCCAGCTCATTCGGGTCGCTGACTCCCCAGGCCAGTAGTTCCAGAGTCAGGGCGGAAAGGTCAGCGTTAACTATTTCCGGTGCAGAATGTGCCATTAATTGCTGTTGTTCTGTCTCAGTCCATAACCGGTAGCAATGACCGGGTGCCAGACGTCCGGCACGGCCTGCCCGTTGTTCAGCACTGGCTCTTGAAACTCGTATAGTATCCAGGCTGGACATTCCTGTGCGTGGGTTAAAACGGGCAGTTCGTGTCAAACCGGCATCGACAACAATGTGAACACCTTCGATGGTCAGGCTTGATTCGGCAATGGCAGTGGTTAGCACAATCTTGCGCAGACCCTCAGGAGCAGGTTGGATGGCCCGATCCTGAGCCTGTTTATCAAGATCACCATACAGCTGATGGATCGTGACCTTTTTAAACAGAGCGTCAGATAGAGAGCCACTTTCCAAAGCCTGAGCAACCTGTCGTATTTCACCGACACCCGGAAGGAATACCAGCACACTGCCATCATGCCTGCTCAGAGCTGTCTGAATCGTAGAGGCGCACTGGCTGATCAGCTCCCGTTTGTCCCTTATGGCGACTCCTCTGGCAAGAGAACGCTCCCGGTAATAACAGGTGACAGGGTAGCTTTTTCCCTCGCTTTTGATCACTGGACAGTTCAGGAAACCTGCTATTTCTTCCGTCGCCAGCGTGGCGGACATCACCAGAATTTTAAGAGGGTTATCTTCTTCCCTATAACCCTCCTGACATTGCAGAGCCAGTGCCAGCCCCAGGTCAGCCTGTAAACTTCGCTCATGGAATTCGTCGAAAATAACCAGACCAACGCCTTCCAGTGAAGGGTCAGATTGCAGCATGCGGGTCAGTACGCCTTCCGTGACGACTTCGATACGAGTTTTTGCACTCACCCGGGTATCCAGTTGCATGCGCCAGCCAACCGTCACACCCACTTCTTCTCCCAGTAGCCCGGCCATGCGGCGAGCCACGGAACGGGCTGCCAGACGACGTGGTTCAAGTAAGAGAATTTTCTGGCCGTTTAAGAAATCCGCTTGCAGTAAGTCAAGTGGTACAAGCGTTGTTTTACCCGCCCCGGGTGGAGCCTGAAGTAAAACACATTTATCGTCGTTCAATTCCTGACGAAGCTGTGGGAGGATTTGAGAAACAGGCAGGTGGTTTGGAAGTGCGGCCATTAAAGTTGTCAGTGCTGATGATACAAAGGCTTGCCATTTTAGCTGGTTTTCATTCAAAAAGAGCCTTGTAAAGTGGAAGTTTAATGACGACCCCCCGGGATTATCAGACATTGAGGCTTTTATTCGCCCAAATTCATAAGCTAAAACACATCCTGTATCCGTACGCCAAGTGTATCAAAGCCATCGCTGATTCTGCTTATTGCTTGAATCCAGCTTCTTTTAATTCGGGAACTCATTAATTATGTAGTGGTCAAATTATTCAAATCTACTTTTTAGAGGTAACCATGATGAAACCTGTACTTAAAAAAATAGCAACCTTTTTGATGCTGATAGCTCTCTTTAACTCTTCTCAGTCATTTTCCTCCGATAATGGGGTATCCTCTTTAGAACTTGACACAATTGTTGAGGAAGCAAGAAGGTCGTTTTTCAAGATACTTACAGAAGATTATGCACCTGATCTTGAGTATGATAATTTTTGTTCTACTTTCGAAAGTTGCGATCAAGAAGAAGACAACCCGGAACTTTCAGCGATAAAAGCAAATCATTTATCTAGTTTTGTAGATGTTTACGCTAAAAGTGTCTGGTCAATAAATACGAATATTCCCGCTGCTAAGACTAATAAAATCTCTTATGGTTCACACTGCCAAACTCTGGAGGGTGTGCCACTGCGTGAACTGAGATTTTTTATTGACCCGGCTTTTGATGATTTAGCAGATGACTATAAGAAGTTATGTAATAAAAATAAGGCATTAGCCGTGATTGAGAGTTCTATAAAGAGGAGCAAGGACTACGATGGATTGTTTGATTTAACTATTTGCGCAGAAATAACAAGTAAGTAATGGCTATTGGTTCCGGGGCGCCGGGCGATTTGGATAGAGGGATGAAAAAAGCCCCGGTTAAACCAATGAAATGTCTAACCGGGGCAGTGTAAGTGATTAAAGAATAAGTGATTAAAGAGTCGTTAAAAGCAGGTTGTTAATAACGCTCAATCACCGTAGCGATGCCCTGTCCCATACCAATGCACATGGTCGCCAGACCATAACGACCATCGGTTTGTTCCAGCACATTAATCAGGCTGCCAACAATCCTTGAACCAGAACATCCCAGGGGATGACCCAGGGCAATCGCACCACCATTGACGTTAATATCCGCAGTACGCTCCTCCAGCTCCAGCACTTTTACGCAGGACAGGGATTGGGCGGCAAAGGCTTCGTTCAGTTCGAACTTGTCGATATCACCCAGAGTCAGATCCGCACGAGCCAGTGCCTTTTCAGTGGCTGGTACGGGGCCAATCCCCATCATCGCCGCAGGTACACCGGCACTGGCCATGCTGAGAATTCTGGCACGGGGCTTTAACCCCAGAGCCTCAGCCTTTTTCCGGGACATCACCAGCAGGGCGCTGGCACCGTCGGACAGGGCTGATGAACTGCCAGCAGTGATGGTGCCTCCTGCCGGGTTAAAGGCAGGGCGCAGCTTAGCCAGGTCATCCATAGAAAGCTCCGGACGAACGACTTCATCCTGCTTCACAAGAATCGGCTGGCCTTGCTCATCATGACCGGGAACGGGAATGATTTCGCTGTCGTAACGCCCTTCCACTGCGGCCTCATGGGCACGACGGTGGGATTCAACAGAAAAAGCATCCTGAGCTTCACGGCTGATCTTGTGGTGAGCCCCCAGCATTTCGGCAGTCAGTCCCATCATGGCAGAAGCCTGGGCGGTATGCTTGCCCATATTCGGGTGCAGATCCAGACCGTGGGTCATGGGCACATGGCCCATATGCTCAACGCCGCCCACCAGATAGACGTCACCATCACC
The DNA here is from genome assembly GCF_025562715.2 of Endozoicomonas gorgoniicola. Taxonomy (NCBI): domain Bacteria; kingdom Pseudomonadati; phylum Pseudomonadota; class Gammaproteobacteria; order Oceanospirillales; family Endozoicomonadaceae; genus Endozoicomonas; species Endozoicomonas gorgoniicola. The sequence goes on along the minus strand of NZ_JAPFCC010000001.1, from coordinate 3,905,883 downwards.
ACACTGGATAGAGCGGGCAGCGTCGTGCAATGCCTGCATGGAGGAACCGCACAGCCGGTTAACCGTATAACCAGTGACGTTTTCTGGCAGCTTCGCCTGCAGTGCGATCATTTTGGCAATGTTAATGGCCTGCTCTTTCGTCTGCTGCACACAGCCCCAGACTACATCTTCTATATCTGCCGGGTCAAGAGCCGGATTGCGCTCCAGCAATGCCCTGACCAGTGCTACTGACAGATCTTCAGCACGGACATGGCGAAATACACCGTTTTTGGAACGACCCATAGGGGTGCGAACCGCATCAACAATTACTGCATCGTTCATTGATAGAATCCTTGTTAGCACCTGTATTTATGAGTAGTAGCTCTGGCCTTTAGCCGCCATAGCCCGCAGCGACGCCGGTGCGTCGTACAGCTTGCCCAGATGACGATACTGGTCAGACAATCTGACCACTTCGGCCAGGCCCAGGTTATCCATATAACGGAACAGGCCACCCCGGAACGGTGGGAAACCAGCGCCGTACACCATCGCCATATCGCCATCTTCAACACAGGCGATAATGCCATCATCCAGCGCCCGAACCGCCTCGAACAGCATGGGCAACATCATCCGTTCAACAATGGTGTCGGCGGTCATCTCTTTGGCAGGGGCGCAGACATCAACCAGCATATTGACAGACGTTTCACAGGCTTTTTTCTTCAGACGACCACGACGGTCTTTTTCGTAGCAGTAAAAGCCCTTGCTGTTTTTCTGACCAAAACGTTCAGCGTCGTTCATCAGGGTGAAGGCGTCCACTTCTGGCAACGCCATACGATCCGGGTAGCCATTGCTCATGGTATCCATGACATGAACACAGGTGTCCATACCAATCACATCCGCCAGGTAAGCAGGACCCATAGGCCAGCCAAAGCCTTTTTCCATAGCCTTGTCAATGCTGGCCATCTCCACACCTTCCACCAGCAGGCTATTGAACGCCAGGAAGTAAGGCACTAGCAGACGGTTGACGTAGAATCCGGGGCAGTCACCGACGACGATAGGCGTTTTGCCAATTTTCCGGGCATAAGCCACCACTTTGGCAATGGTCTCATCGCTGGTTTTTTCACCACGGATCACTTCCACCATGGGCATCATATGCACCGGGTTAAAGAAGTGCATGCCACAGAAGTTTTCGGGGCGTTCCAGGGCATTGGCCAGTTTGGAGATAGGCAGAGTAGAGGTATTGGAAGTCAGTACCGCCTTGCCCATGGTGATCTGTTCCAGGTGTTTCAGAACCGTATGTTTAATATCGATCCGTTCTACCACAGCCTCGACAATCACCTCCGCATCCGTTACCGGCCCCTCGTGCAGGGTTGGGACAATACGGTTCAGCACTTCAACCATCTGTTCCGGCTTGATGCGTTTTTTGCTGAGTCGTTTCAGCAGCAGCCCGGACACTTCAGACATTCCCAGATCCAGGGCGGACTGGTTGATGTCCTTCATGGTCACCCGCACGCCTTTGCTGGCGGACTGATAAGCGATACCACCACCCATAATGCCAGCGCCAATAATGGCAGCGGTCTCAGGGCCTTTGTGTTCTCCGGCCTGTTGGCGGCCTCTGGCTTTAACAGCGGTATCCGCCAGATAGATGCCAATCAGACACTGTGCCACTTCGGTCTGAGCGCAGTGAGTAAAGGCTTCCCGCTCAAACGACAGCGCCTGATCGCGTTCCTGAGTAATGTTTTTGGCGATGTTGTTCAGAGCCGCCATGGGAGCAACATAAAACTTGCCCGCCGCCTTGCTGACCAGACCGGAAGCAGTGGCAATAGCCAGGGTGCGCTCCGGTTCACTCAGGTTCATTGGGGAACGGCATTCTTCTTTTCGTTTCTGCCAGTCCAGCTCGCCGGCAATGGCTCGCTTCAGGGTCGCCAGGGCAGAAGCTTGCAGGTTGTCGTCATCAACAACACCGTCCACCATGCCAAAATGCAAGGCATCTGTCGCTTTAACAGTCTTGCTGCCGGTGATCAGCTCAATGGCTTTTTCCACGCCCACAATTCTTGGCAGACGCACGGTTCCGCCCCAGCCGGGAATAATGCCCAGCCTGACTTCTGGCAAGCCCAGGCTGGCAGATGTGGCGACAATCCGGAAATCCGCTGCCAACGCCAGCTCGCAACCACCACCCAGAGCATTGCCGGCGACCGCAGCAACCACCGGTACAGGCAGATCTTCTATGGCATTCATTACTGAATGAGCAAATTGCAGTTTGTCTTTTAATTCAGCTTCATCGCCATTGCGGAACAACTGGGTAAATTCAGTAATGTCTGCGCCGAGACAAAAATCTTTTTTCCCGGAACGGATCAAAAGCCCCTTCAAATCCTGGTGCTGTTTCAGCACGCTAACGGCTTCACCCAGTTCCTGAACAGACTGCTGGGACAGAATATTAGGCTTCCCGGCAGTATCGAACACCAGCTCGGCAATACCGGGCTCGATAGTTAAAATGTTGAAGTACTGACCTTTAAACAACATACGTCAACGACCTCGTAATGTTTGATAGAAGCCAGCTCACCGGGCGGTCAGCTGGCAGAGCATTAAATGGTTACAACAGGAATCAATCCATCAGCCCGGCATCTCTGGCCCGGGTGGTAAGTTCTTCGCGGAAGTCCGGGTGAGCAATGGCAATCATGGCCTTAACCCGATCTTTGATCGGCTTGTTGCGGATGTCGGCAACGCCATATTCGGTGACGATGTACATAACGTCACTGCGAGGCGTGGTGACAGGCGTTCCCTCTGGCAGGGTCAGTCTGATCCGTGATTCCAGCCCATTTTTGCCTTCGAAGGAGGAAGACAGCGCCAGGAAGGAGCGACCACCTTCAGACAGTCCGGCTCCCCGAACAAAATCCAGTTGACCACCGGTGCAGGAGATCTGTTTCAGACCCACACCTTCCGAGGCGATCTGCCCGGTGAGGTCTGCCATCAGCGCACCGTTAATCGATACAAAGTTGTCGTAGGCCCCCACAGTGGCGGGATCAACCACCTCAACCAATGGCATGACTCTGGTTTTTTCATTGCCATTCAGGAAGTCCAGCACCTTGCGGCTACCGACAGCCAGGGAGTAGGTAATGGTGGATTCCGGATCAATGGAACCCTGCTCTACCAGGTAGAGCATTGAGTCGGCCATGATTTCAGAGTGGATTTTCAGGTTTTTCTTGCTGTCCAGCTTATAGGCGACAGCGTCAGAGATACCGCCAAAGCCCACCTGAATCACATCGCCATCATTAATATGCGGCAGAATATGGCTGGCAATGCGATCTTCCAGTTCCGAAGGGGTGGCCTGTGGTGCATAAGGCAGCTCATGGTTGCACTCGACGATCATGGTCGCCTGATCCACATGCAGGAAGCAGCGTTCACTGCCGGGCAGGAAGGGAATTTCCTCATTCACCACCGCAATAATGGTATCAGCCATTTCAACCGCTATGCTGTCCATCAGCGCCCCGGTCTGTCCAAGGCTCATCAGGCCCTGTTCATTAGGGCGGGATACCTCAAGCAGCAGCACATTGGGCTTCATGGTATCGGTCAGGAAATTATTGAACTGGGAGAAGTTCAGTGAATTGATACTGATATTACTGCCGGGACCTGACAGTTTTCTTTCCAGAGGTCCGGCAAAGATAGCGGTGTAATGGATATGACCTTTGAAGTCCGGCTTCAGGAAATCAAAGGGGAACATCAACAGGCCGCCAAACAGCTCCACATCCTTCAGTTCTTCTTTACGCAGGCAGAGCTTCTGAAGCACCGGAGTAGCCACGCAGTTCGCACCGCCAATCCAGACCCGGTCGCCGGACTGAATAACATTGGCGGCGTCGTCCAGGGTGCGCCATTTTTTATCGAAGTTCGTTTGCCACTTAGCAGTATCGAATGGGGTCATGGTCATTATTTTTTCCAATAGCGTTATTTGTATTTATCGGGCAGAGCACTACCGCCATCCCCACCAGCGTGGGGATGGCGGGAAGCTATTTAGTCTTCCATTTTGTACTGCCCTTTCAGGCTATAAATCTGCTCCTGCCAGACTTTTTCGAAACGCTCAGCATTGGGGATAGGCGTTTTGATCATCGCTTTGGCGTGTTCTTTCTGGGTATCAGAGCTGCTGGGCTTGGTCATGATATCCACGGCGTATTTAGAGAAGTCCCTGACCAGTACGTCAAAGATTTCTTCAATTACCTCATCATCAATGCCACGGAGCTTCTTGCTTTCCAGAATCAGCTGGCCGTAAGCCACCAGGGTGAAGCATTCGCCCAGAGCCAGCAGGTATTCAATGTCCCTGGACTGGTGCTCATCCGGTGTCGCCTTGATCAGGAAGGTTTTAAAGGCATTGATCTGCTCTTTAAAGACTTCAACATTAGGCAGATTGACGCTGTTGTAAGCGATGTTGTAGTCGTGGAACTGAATCTTGCTCAGCCCTTTGGTGGGTCCCTGGTTGAACAGGAAGTCATCGTTAGCGCTGTCATCCCTAACCGGCACTTCAGGGAATTCGCCGGGATTGAAGAAGTAGTTCTTCATAAACTTGATGACCAGAGCCATATTCACATGCACAGTGCCTTCCAGTTTTGGCAGCATACGAATTTCGTGGGCAGCGATTTCAAAGAAGGGCTCTTTCTCAAAACCTTTAGCGGCAATCACATCCCACAAATGGTTGATCACATCTTCACCCTGGGAAGTGACCTTCATTTTTACCATTGGGTTGAACAACAGGTAACGGCGGTCATTTTCGGAAGCGCAGCGCATGTAGTCGGTGGCTCGCTGGGCGAACAGTTTCATGGCACAAAGACGGGCATAGGCATCAGTAAACAGTCGTTTAACATGGGGGAAGTCGGTGACGTACTGACTGTAGACGTTACGGGTGGCAGCGTGGTCAATGGCTTCGAAGAAAGCGTGCTCGCACAGGCCGATAGCGCCAAAACCAAGGTTGAACTTGCAGACATTAATGGTGTTCAGCATGTTGTCCCAGGCTTTGGGACCTTTTTCCATAATGTCGGCGTCGGTGATTGGGTAGTCGTTCAGAACGTATTCAGCCACATAGTTCTGTTCGTTGACGGTGTTTTTCACGCACTCGTATTTAGGGTGTTTGGAGTCCACACCGAAGAAAACGTAATCGCCGGTGTCGGACATTTTGCCAAACGTGGAAACCAGTGCCGCTTCGTTGCCGTTACCAATGTAATACTTGTCACCGTCGGCCAGGTACTGGCCTTCTCCCGCAGGCTTAAGCATCATATCTGAGGAGTAGATATCTGCGCCGTGTTCTTTCTCGGACAGACCAAAGGCAAAAACATCACCGTTTTGCAGCAGTTCGGCGGTCTTGTGCTTAATCTGTTCGTTGCTGCCCAGCCACACCGGACCCAGGCCGAGCATGGACACCTGGAAGGTATACCAGTAAGTAATGCCGTAGAAGGCGCTAATTTCAGCGAACTGGGTGTTACGGTAAGTGTCCCATCTTGAATCGTCAGCACCGTAGCCTGATGGCGTCATCAGGGTAGCCAGCACCTGATTTTCTTTCATGAATTCAACAAATTCATAATTCCAGGTTTTATCGTGCCAGTCTTTCTTGATGCTTTTCAGACCTTTTTCTTCCATAAAATCGATGACCTTCTGCATCAACTCACGGGTTTTCGGGTCTTTATACTCAATATTGTGTTTCTTGGGGTTAAACAGGATCATCAAGCACCTCTCATGGTCAAAACAGCCATAGTCAAAACCGAATGGAAATCAGCTCCATGCTTTTGACTCAATCGTTATTACTATTGGTCTGAGAACTTATTTTGCCTGGCAAACAATAAACGACAACTAACAGATAGGTCGTATAAATGACCTGCCAGGAGGGCAACTGGCAGACATATTACACATGGAGAGTGTGCAGAAATGTTGATTTGTGTCACGCCATGGAGGGTTGGCAGATAAAGCCAAACGGTTGGCGGAATGGGTCAAGGTTGGTCATGTTTTTGCTTCTCATGAATTACTGACTAGAATTTAAGCTCTGCAAAATCAGAGTGACCTGTCATGAAGCAACATAAAAGTTTCAGTCAGTTTATGTTCTATTGGCTGACTGGATATTTTTGTCTCCTTTTCACCGGTTTTCTTTGCAGCCCTGTCGCCCATGCCTTTATACAAATTCAATATACACGGGGAGAACCCTCAATAAAAACGGTAGGAACCTCCAGTAATCAAGAAGACGACAGCTACTTAATAAATCCGGGAAGTATTCTGGTTGAGTGGCTCACCACTGGAAAAAAGTCTCTTGATAATCAGGTTCTTCCCGACAGCACTTATATACGACTTTGTTTCAAGTCTCGAAAAGAAGTCCCTTTCGACCGGAGTAAATCATTTGACCCGCCCCATTTTACTTCATCCAATAATGGCAGTTTATATAACGAACCTTCTCAAGGTCACAATGTATCAGTACTTTTAAAAATCCAGTCAGTTTCCGGCCGTGATGTTATCCATTATGACCCGGGAAAGTGGCACTTTAGTTCCGACTGCGCATCTTTCACCAATAATGCCAAAGCGACTGAGGATGAAGAGCCTGTACCCACTCAGGTTGTCATCACCACTGCGGATGACCTCCCCGTTAATTCCTCAAAAAACTATTTAATGCCTTATGAAAAACCAAAACAGAATAGTGGAAAAGGTGACGTATACGCATCCGGCGGAGCTTTTGACGATGGCCCGGATGATAAAGACGATTTCTGGAAACGCCCCGGGGGCGGCTTAGAGCGAACGCTCTATGAATGGTCACTGGAAAAGCTTTCTATTATCCTGACCCTGACCGGGCTTCAGCCTTATAAAAAGCAACAAAGGCGACCGGCCATTTACCTTGTTGTCTGGCACGATGGCTGGAGAAGCACCAATATAGCAATACCTGTAGAGTTATGGAGGGTAATGGTAAAACGCAATCATCATCAGGATCCGGGAGTACTCAGGGCACTATCACAAAACCCCGTTGATCCGACAGCGGCCTATTGGCAATGGGTAAAACAGAATCCTGATTTGAACAAGCTTTATGGAACCAACCCTACGTTAATCCTTGATCGTTTAAGTCTGCTCGCATTAATTCCGGGAAAGGCACCTGCCCCCGTCCGCCAGCCAGGAGGGGAACAGGGGGAAAGCAGTGGGCAAAGTGGCGAGGCGCAAAAGACCCAACGGCAAACATCGAGCCAACATGCTGCACCATCAGACAAAAGCATAAATGACCATCATGGCAGAGGTGGAAAGGCTGATGATGGCGACGGTGATCATCCCCCATCACAGAATATTAAATGCATGAATTGTGGAAAGCCGGTAGTGGCGTCTAAATCTTACTGCCAGGACTGTCTTGAACAACAGGAAGCTGCCGAAAGCCCGGTTCAGGAGAAAGATAATAAAGAACTGAATGAAGCACTGAAAGAAGCCACTATATTTGGTGACTCAGATGCGCTCTTAGAAGCAAAGAAACTGATAAAACAAGGGGCTACGCTGGAGTTTTCTTTCATAATAGAAAAGCTATCGGAATTTATCGATTATGAACCTGAACCTGAACCTGAACCTGAACCTGAGATGAGTATTTGGTCCACTCTAACAAGTATGTTTTTTCAAATAATGGGTTATGAACCCGTAAAACCCGTAAAAGAGAGAGACAGAGTTGAAACCATTAAGCCTTGGGTAGACCTGTGGATCAAATCACATTTTATAGATATTGAGTCTGAAAAATGGAATCAGCTGATCTTGGCAGGACTAAAGGAGGAAGTTCAAGATACGAAAAAAAATGATTCATATATGAACTTACATACTTGGATTAAATGGTTATCAAAAGAAATCTCAAAGACTTATTTTAATGACGAATTTACGAATGCTCTAAAGGAAAGAAAATACTGGATCGCTAATTTTTTTCAAGAAATAGGAGCTGAAGCTAATCAAACATATGTTAATAACGAGCTGGCAAAAGCTGTGGCTGATGATGATGTAGAGAGAGTTGTAAATTTGATGGAGCTTACAAAAACAGATTATGAGCCTGCTATGAACCTACTACTTGAAAATTTTCGTACTTTTCGTGAATATCTCTTGCTAAAAAAGTTAATTAAGCGAGCTCAGCTTAACGTTTTGACGGCTGGGTTGAATCACGCATTTTCAACTGATAATCACGGAGCTATTAACGCAATGATTAACTTGGGTGGCAATACCATTACCTCATTGATCACCGTAGAGCTCATGCAGAGCAGCACATACTCCTACTCTGCTTATATCGAAAATCTGGTAGATGGTGCTTTACTCTCTCCGGGTATCGTTGATACGGGGCTTCAACACGCTATTTCGGAAGGGGACGACTCCACTGCTAAAAAATGGATAGACCTTGGAGCTTCCACTGACGCTGATCAGCTGACTAAAGGGCTTGAAGTGTCAGCCGGAAAAGGTTTGTTTTATTCTGCCATGGAATGGGTGGAGCTTGGAGCTAAACTCAGCCAGGAAATTATGAATAAAGGGCTTAAAGTGGCAGCCGAAAAAGGTGATTTTGATTATGCCAAACAATGGGTGGAGCGTGGAGCTAAAATCAGCCAGGAAATTATCAATAAAGGAGTTGATGCAGCCATCAATAGTAATAAGATCGAGACTGCCCGTAAGTGGAGGGAACTGAAACCCAGTCCTGAGCAAAGCCAATAAAATTACTTTCCGGAACAGGTTCCTTGAATGTTTCCCGGAAATACTCAAGGAACAGAAGATGTTACTGTTGCTTTCTGCTCTATTTGCATCTCATAAAATACTGACTAGACTCTGAGCTCAGTAAAATCAGAGTGACCTGTCATGAAGCAACATAAAAGTTTCAGTCAGTTTATATTCTATTGGCTGACTGGATATTTTTGTCTCTTTTTCACCGGTTTTCTTTGCAGCCCTGTCGCCCATGCCTTTATACAAATTCAATATACACGGGGAGAACCCTCAATAAAAACGGTAGGAACCTCCAGTAATCAAGAAGACGACAGCTACTTAATAAATCCGGGAAGTATTCTGGTTGAGTGGCTCACCACTGGAAAAAAGTCTCTTGATAATCAGGTTCTTCCCGACAGCACTTATATACGACTTTGTTTCAAGTCTCGAAAAGAAGTCCCTTTCGACCGGAGTAAATCATTTGACCCGCCCCATTTTACTTCATCCAATAATGGCAGTTTATATAACGAACCTTCTCAAGGTCACAATGTATCAGTACTTTTAAAAATCCAGTCAGTTTCCGGCCGTGATGTTATCCATTATGACCCGGGAAAGTGGCGCTTTAATTCCGACTGCGCATCTTTCACCAATAATGCCAAAGCGACTGAGGATGAAGAGCCTGTACCCACTCAGGTTGTCATCACCACTGCGGATGACCTCCCCGTTAATTCCTCAAAAAACTATTTAATGCCTTATGAAAAACCAAAACAGAATAGTGGAAAAGGTGACGTATACGCATCCGGCGGAGCTTTTGACGATGACCCGGATGATAAAGACGATTTCTGGAAACGCCCCGGGGGCGGCTTAGAGCGAACGCTCTATGAATGGTCACTGGAAAAGCTTTCTATTATCCTGACCCTGACCGGGCTTCAGCCTTATAAAAAGCAACAAAGGCGACCGGCCATTTACCTTGTTGTCTGGCACGACAGCTGGAGAAGCACCAATATAGCAATACCTGTAGAGTTATGGAGGGTAATGGTAAAACGCAATCATCATCAGGACCCGAGAGTACTCAGGGCACTATCACAAAACCCCGTTGATCCGACAGCGGCCTATTGGCAATGGGTAAAACAGAATCCTGATTTGAACAAGCTTTATGGAACCAATCCTACGTTAATCCTTGATCGTTTAAGTCTGCTCGCATTAATTCCGGGAAAAGCACCTGCCCCCGTCCGCCAGCCAGGAGGGGAACAGAGGGAAAGCAGTGGGCAAAGTGGCGAGGCGCAAAAGACCCAACAGCCAACATCGCACCAACATGCTGCACCATCAGACAAAAGCATAAATGAGCATCGTGGCAGAGATGGAAAGGCTGATGATGGCGACGGTGATCATCCCCCATCACAGAATATTAAATGCATGAATTGTGGAAAGCCGGTAGTGGCGTCTAAATCTTACTGTCAGGACTGTCTTGGACAACAGGAAGCTACCAAAAGCCCGGTTCAGGAGAAAGATAATAAAGAACTGAATGAAGCACTGAAAAAAGCCACAATATTTGGTGACTTACATGCGTTCTCGCAAGCAGAGAAACTGATAGAACAAGGAGCTACGCTGGAGCTTTCTTTCATAATAAAAAAGCTATCAAAATTTATCGGTTATGAACCAGAGATGGTTATTCGGCACAAAGTTAGAATCATTGCGCCTTGGGTAGACCTGTGGATCAAGTCAAATTTTATAAATATTGAATCTGAAGAATGGAATAAGCTGATATTGGCAAGACTAAAGGCAGAACTTGCAGATATACATAAAGTAGAAGATTTATATGCATACCCAATCATTTGGTTTAAATGGCTATCAAAAAAATTCTCACAGCCTTTGTTGGATGACGAGTTTGTGAACGCTGTGAAGGAAAGAAAATACTGGAACGCTAAGTTACTCAAAGAAAATGGAGCCAAAGTTAATCAAGCAAATATTGATGCCGAGCTGGAAAAAGCTGTGGCTGATAACGATGTAAATAGAACTGAAAATTTGGTTATGCTTGGAGACACAGACTATGGGCCTGCTATGACCCTGCTGCTCAAAGGTCTGTGTTCCAAAAATCGTGATTCTTATTCTATTGCAAACAGTTATCTCGCTCACGGAGCTGTCGTTACCACCGAGATTATGCAGACCGCGATAAGTAAATACACTTATCGCAAAGAAGAGTTGCTAAAAGAGTTAATTAAGCAAGCTCAGCCTGAAGTTTTGGAGGCAGGGTTGAGTCACGCATTTTCAATTAATAAAACCAAAGCTATAGAAGCACTGATTAAATTGGGAGGCGATACCATTACCTCATTGATCACCGTAGAGCTCATGCAGAGCAGCAAATATTCCTACTCTCAATACGCCCATGAACTAGCTGATGGCGCTTCACTCTCTCCGGGTATCGCAGATGCAGGGCTTCAAGAAGCTATTTTGAGAGGAAGTTCCAGCAAAGCTAAGCACTGGATAAAGTTTGGTGCTGTTGCTGACGCTAGTCAGCTTGCTAAGGGGCTTGAAAAAGCAGCCGAACGTGGTAGATCAACTTCTGCCAAAGAATGGAGAGAACTTGGTGCTCCTTTTGACGTTGACCAGCTTAATAAGGGGCTTGAAAAGGCAGTCCAAAAAGGTAATTTAGAATTTATCGGCTCTTCCTCAATTTGAGTGGGTGATTTATTATATTCTGAAGCACTCAATGCAAGGATGCACCGATGCGTGATAAGCAACTCTATTCTCAAATACTGGGTATTGAGTCTCCTTGGTTCGTTTCTGAAGTTGAATTGTCATTACAGGATCAACAGGTTCGGGTATTCATTGAACACAATGGTAAAAAGGCCTGCAAATGCAGTGTTTGCGATAAGCCCTGCTCTGGCTACGACCACATCACTCAGAAGTGGCGTCATCTGGATACCTGTCAGTTTCAGACTATTCTAGTTGCCAGGGTTCCACGGACCCAGTGCCCTGAGCATAAGGTGTTAGCCATCAATGTGCCCTGGGCTGAATCTGACTCTCGATATACAGCTCTGTTTGAAGCCCTTGTTATTGACTGGCTAAAGGAGGCAACTACGAAGGCAGTTGCACGACAAATGAAGCTTGGTTGGAATGCCATAGACGGTATTCAGCAGCGTGCAGTGAAGAGAGGACTGGCTCGTCGTGATGCTAAGCCACCAAAACGAATCGCTGTTGATGAAACCTCATTTCAAAAGCATCATGAATACGTCACAGTGGTCACTGACCACGACCAAGGCGTTGTTATTCACGTTTCTGATGACCGTAAAAGTGACAGTCTCAACGAGTACTTTGACACACTGCCCTATGACCATAAAGAGGGGATCGAATGCGTGACGATGGACATGTCCAAGGCTTACATCAAGTCAGTCAGTGAGAATGTTCCAGACGCAGATCAGAAGATTGCATTTGATAAGTTTCACGTTGCTCAGTCTCTGGGTAAAGCTGTCAACAAGGTTCGGATAGAAGAGAACAAAGCCCTTGTAAACCAAGGTGTAGAGCTGCTTAAGGGGACTCGCTACGACTGGCTGACTAACCCTGAAAACATGTCTGAAGAGCAGTGGGATAACTTCGAACCACTGAGAAACTCGACACTTAAAACAGCTCGCGCCTGGGCCATCCGGCAAATGGCAATGAGCTTATGGAATTACAAGTCCAGAGCTTGGGCAATCAAGGCCTGGAAGAGGTGGCTATGCTGGGCGCAGAGATGTCGGCTTGAGCCCATAAAAGAAGTTGCCAGAACGGTCAAAGAGCACTTGTGGGGTATCATCAACGCTATTGTCCTTGAGGCTAATAACGGTCGAGCAGAGGGAGTGAACAGCAAGATTCAGAGTTTGAAGAATCGGGCTTGTGGCTTTCGAAACCGTGAAAGATATAAGACAGCGATCTACTTTCATCTTGGAGGCTTGGACTTGTACCCCACTGGCGTACATCGTTGAAAACTACCCACTTAAAACAGGGAAGAACCAATTTATCAGAGAATGGGTAAAGCTTGGAGCTATATCCAGTCAGGAAACATTCCTTGCAGTAATTAATAAAGCCATCATTATGGAGAATCTTATTAAGAGGGCTAAGGCCAGAAAGAATGTGAACTATTTAGATCCAAACAGCTTTGATTCTCGCATGTTCGAGAAGCTACCATGGCTAAAGTACGGGACAAAAAAATACAACAGGAGCCGTAAAAATCAATCTTGACCGATTCATTAGCAGAATAGTTGGGCACTGGACGTTTCAACCATTAACGGGAACTTAGCCAGCTACCATGGTTCAAGCCTTACAGGATTGGCAAATAAAGCCAAATGGTTGGCGGAACAGGTCAAGACGAAGTCGCTACTGATGCTGCCTGCTCTGGCTCGGGCTAACTCCGGACCAGCGTTTGAAAGCCCGGGAAAAAGCGCTCAGGTCAGAAAAGCCCAGTCGGAAAGCAATGTCAGTCATGGTGATATCAGGATCACGCATCAGCAGCAGGGCTTTTTCAAACCGGTATTTTTCCAGCAGGGCACGGTAGCTCATACCCAGGGCAGCCAGCCTGCGGTTCAGGGTGCGGGAACTGATAAACAGTTCTGAAGCGACCTGTTTTTCCGACAGGTCAGCCAGGCTGGGCTTGCTGTCCAGAACCCGGTAGACCTGCATAACAATATTCTGCTCCGAAATCTGCTCGACCTGGCTACGCAGCAGGCTCAGGACACCCAGATAAAGCTCACTATCACCGTGTTTCAGTGGTGTTTGCAGGTGTTCTGCCCGAATACAGATTTTTCGTACCGGGTGGTTCAAGGTGATGGAGCACTGACAGTAAGCTGCAAACTGCTGAAGGACCGGTTCGCTACAGGCTACCTGACCCATCTGAACTTCTATATCCGTCACCGGCTCTGAGGTAGCCTGATGAATAAACTTCAGCAGGACTGCCAGATACAGTGTGATGCCCAGATGGGAAACCCGGGTTTCTTCATCAAAGGGCTGGCTGCTAAGCAACCATAACTCGGCATCCCCGGTATCGGTCTGGTGGTACTGCAGCCTCAGGGGCATAGAGAGGTAAGCGCAGTAATCACTGGCATTTTTAAGCAGGGTGGCCAGATTGGGTGCCAACCACAGGGACAGGGAGTAGCAACCAAACGTCAGTGGTTGAACACCTTGTGCAATTCTGGCCAGAAACAATGGATCACCAGAAGCCTTGCAGGCCTGAACCAGCATCTTTTTGGTGTCGCGTATATCATCAATATCGCCGGTATGCGCTTGCTGAGGTTCCAGAGGTAACTCTATTGAACGGGCTGCCTGCTGGATTAGCTCCCGCCAGCCTTTGTGAATTGAGAACGGAGTGACTTTAGAACCTTGTGCCATCGTGATTACATCGTTTCGGGCATGAACCGGAATACTAACCTGTAGATTGCAGATCGTGACATACTCTCTCCACTAAATCGGCAAGCCGATTCTAGTAGGGTCTTCTAATCGGGAATTACGTGCGACCCACTATGTCAAATAACATAGCCTCTCACTGTCGTACAGGTTGCCGAACCACGACAGGGGAACTCTTTACGCATACGCTGTGTCCCAGCGCATCGGCGGTAGAAGCCAGAAAACGGTTGTGTTTTCCTGATTTGTTTCTCGTAGTTAGTCCAGCAACGGTGACGCTTGAGTATTTGTCCAGAGGCTTATCTGTCTGTCGAGTAGGCTGTTGTCTCAGCCACCAAGCCCATTATGCAGGGTTTCGCAGTGCTTTGAGAGTAATACAGGGACTTGCTCTACGCAAGCCTCGCTATCCATCTCCATCCAAACCTTCAAAGGTCGATCCTCTCACAATGAGAGGCTATGGATGGAGAATTCCGCAAGGTGCGTTAAAGTTTATTTAGATAACCCTGTAGTGATTTTGCAGAGCAGCAGACAGATCTGCCAGTGCGTCAGTCAATGGCAGCTCAGGTAGTTCAAACGACATTAGTTGTCTTTTTGTTCTTCGTACTCTTGTTTTTCGTACTCTTGCTTTTCGTACTCTTGCTCTTCGTGATAATGGCGAATGATGCCAGACAGGGCATTACGCCAGGGGCGTGCGTGTACACCAAAGGTGTTCAGGATTTTAGTACACTCAAACGTGGCGTTGGCCGGTGGCTTGAACCCTTCGCGGGAATCCATTTTGGCCATGATCAGTTTGCGAACCTTGAGTTCCCAGACTTGAGACGCTTCAGCGATAACAATTTCAGCAAAGCCACTTTCAGACACTGGCTCTGAGGCGCAGTAGTGATAGGTTCCCCAGGGTTCGGCACCGCAGTCGACCTGCTGCAAAATCGCCATCATCACCCGGCCCACTTCGCTGGCCGGAGTTGGGCAGCCCAGTTGGTCAGGAGTCACGTACACTTCACGATGTTTAATCATCTGCTCAGTCTGACGGCGCAACAGGTTTGGACGGCGGTCACTGATGACCCAGGACAGGCGCAGAATGATGTGTTTCGGGCAGCGTTCACGAATCTGCTGCTCTGCCTGCAAACGGCTGGTTCCCAGTACGCCAATGGGGTTGGTGGGGTCTTTTTCCGTGTAAGGTTCCTGCTTTTCACCATCAAAAACCCGATAACTGGAGGCATGGATCAGAGTGGTATTCATGCGGTTGCACAGGTCTGCCAGTTCTGCCACCGCATCCCGGTTCACGGCAAAGCACCGGGAGGGTTCGTTCTCTGCCATCACCGGATTATTGTAAGCCGCTGCGTTGACAACAATGGTGGGCTGGTAGTCTTCCATGCAGATTTGTAGCCGGGCTGAATCACAGATATCCAGCTCACTCCGGTCCGGAGCATGGTAGGTAATGCCTTTGTTATCGAGCAGTTTGCACAGTTCATGGCCTATCTGACCGGTTTTACCGAGAACCAGTACTCTCATGATGTATTTCAAACTCACAGTTAAAGGTAGAAGTATTGAAACATATTCAACGATGAAATGCTGTTTGATAGAAAATCTGTCAGAATGTGCCACCGGCAGCTAGGCGTTGAATGTCAGCCTGAGGTGAGAGACACGTAAAAACGACTCTCAGACTCTCACTTGCTGGCGCTGATAATGGTAACAATGACTATGCTGTTCCCCAGAAGAAAATATTGAGCTGGTTTAAGATGTATCTGGCAGAACATTCTACAGAATCCCCGGAAGATGCAGAGCGTATTCTTCTGGTTGACGACAATCCCACCAACTTGCAGGTGTTGTTACAAACCCTGAATGGCCGCGGCTATAAGCTGTTAATCGCCAAAAATGGTGAAAGCGCCCTGAGAATTGCCCATAAGGCGAAACCTGCGCTGGTGTTGCTGGACATCATGATGCCAGGCATGGATGGCTATGAAGTGTGTCGCCAGCTGAAGGAAGATCCGGCCACCAGCAAAATTACGGTGATTTTTCTCTCGGCACTGGATGACACGAAAGATAAAGTTCGTGGCCTGGAAACGGGTGCCGTTGATTTTATTTCCAAACCGTTTCAGGCAGAAGAAGTCATTGCCCGGGTGGAAACCCAGCTGAAGATTCATCGTCTGGAACAGGCTCTTTCAGCCCGAAACCGTCAGCTGGAAGCCGACAAAGCCAATATTCTGGAAAGCATGAATGAAGGGATTTTTGGCCTCGACAGCCGGGGGCATATTACCTTCGCGAATGCTGCGGCAGCCAGTATGCTGGGCTGGTCCATTGATAATCTGATTGGTCAGGGACTGATTTCCATGATGCTGGGTGAGGCGGGTAATGGCGCTCACAGTCAGCACCTTGCGCCCATTCAGGTGGCTTTAAACAAAGGCGTCAGTAAGGCGGTGGAAGACACCCTGTTCTGGCACAAAGATGGCACCGCTTTTCCGGTGTATTATTCCTGCACACCGATTCTCGAAGATGACAGGCTGACCGGGGCTGTCGTCACGTTCCGTGATATCACTGAACGCAAACGCAACCAGGAAGCCCTGCAGAAAGCACTGGACGAACTGGACCAGCAGAAAGAGAAACTGACCCATGTTTCCCGCCTGAGTACCATGGGTGAGATGGCAGCCGGTTTTGCCCACGAGGTGAACCAGCCTCTGACCGCGATTTCCAACTACGCGCAGGTCGCTAAACGTATGATGAACCGACTGGAACATCAGGATGATCCCATGTATGAGTCGATCTACGAAGCGATGGATAAGATCAACACCCAGGCACGCCGGGCGGGGGAAATCATTGCCCGTATTCGCTCCTTTGTGAAAAAGCCGGACCATGTTCTCAGTAGTGTTGATCCGCACAAACTGTTGAGTGATACCGTCAAACTGGCAGAGGTGGATGCCCGTAATAATCACATGGAAATCCACATGGATGTTCCGACAGATCTGCCTGCGGTTAAAGTTGATCCGGTTCAGATTCAACAGGTGGCGCTGAACCTGATCCGCAATGGTATGGAAGCGATGTGCGACTCGGAACATCGTCATATAGGCGTCTGGGTGAAAGCAGAACGCTTTGAGGAGCGGTTTGTGAAGGTGTCGGTTATTGACCGGGGCTATGGACTGGCAGACGACGCGGAAGAAAAACTGTTTACACCGTTTTACACGACAAAACCCGACGGCATGGGTATTGGTCTGTCAGTCTGTCACTCTATTATACAGTCGCACAGTGGTCGTATGAGTTTCCAGAGGCACCCGGAAGGCGGAACTATTTTTGAATTTACCATGCCAGTGGTGGATTAAAAATGTCCAGATGGATGAGTGGAAAGTTGCCGTTATTTTTCTCCTGAAGCGGCAGGTGTTGAGGTTCGGTTTAACGGGTATAATACACGGCTAAACTGACCCGGTGACTGATGACTTTTTAAGCTAAGAGTCAGGCCAGGAGTCAGGCTTAAAGTGTTTCAGGAGGGAAGCAACGGTGACAGAGCGGGTAACTGAATACATGCACGGTCTTGGGCGTAAAGCCCGGGAAGCCAGTGCCGAGATGGCAAAGGCTGAAACCAGTGATAAGAACAAGGCATTGCTGGCCATTGCTGATGAGCTGAAGACCGCGCGGGAAGCGTTGCGAAAAGCCAATGCCATTGATCTTGAAAATGGTCGCAACCGTGGGTTGGACAATGCTTTGCTGGATCGTCTGGAACTGACCGATGCCCGCATTGATACTATGGTAGAGAATCTGAAACAGGTGGCAGCCCTGCCAGACCCGGTGGGTAGCATCGACGACATGAAATACCTTCCCAGCGGTATTCAGGTGGGACAAATGCGAGTGCCGCTGGGGGTGATTGGCATTATCTACGAGTCCCGTCCTAATGTGACGATTGAAGCTGCCAGTTTGTGCCTGAAGTCCGGTAATGCCGTGATTCTTCGTGGTGGCAGTGAGGCCATTGCTTCCAACCAGGCGATTGCTGCCTGTGTTCAGAAAGGGCTGGCAAAAGCGGGACTGCCGGAAGCGGCTGTGCAGGTCGTGGAAACCACTGACCGCGCTGCGGTTGGTACCCTGATTGCGATGCCTGAGTATGTGGACGTTATTGTTCCCCGTGGTGGCAAAGGGCTGATTGAACGCATCAGTAAAGATGCCAGAGTACCTGTGATCAAACATCTGGATGGCATCTGCCACGTTTACATTGACGACAAAGCGGATGTCTCCAAAGCAGCAAATATCGCCATCAACGCCAAAACTCACCGCTACGGTGTCTGCAATGCCATGGAGACCCTGCTGGTAAACCAGGCCGTTGCTGACAGCCTGCTGCCGGAACTGGCAACGCAGTACCGTGAAATAGGTGTGGAACTTCGTGGCTGTTCCGAGGTCTGTCGTATACTGCCTGACGCTGTGGCTGCCACAGAGGAAGACTGGGTGACGGAATACCTTGGCCCGGTGTTGTCGATCAGGGTCGTGACAGATATGGATGAAGCTATCGCGCATATCAATCACTATGGTTCGCATCATACCGATGCCATTGTGACCGAAGATTACACCCGTAGTCGCCGCTTCCTGCGCGAAGTCGACTCCAGCTCAGTGATGGTCAATGCCTCAACCCGCTTTGCGGATGGGTTTGAGTACGGTCTGGGTGCTGAAATCGGCGTTTCTACCGACAAAATTCATGCCCGTGGCCCTGTCGGCCTGCAAGGGCTGACTTCGCAAAAATACGTAGTGTTTGGGGACGGTCATATCCGGAAATAACGGATTGCAGACTGACTCTTGACACGACATTATGCCATCATGTGAAAAGCCTGTTATCAGAAATATTTGACAGGCTTTCTATTTATTTGAAAGAGACAGGTCCTTAAAGCGTTTATGCAATCTGATCAATTAAAGCAGCTGGTTATCGAAGCCATTGAGGAAATGAAAGGCAATGATCTGACATGTCTGGATGTATCCGAAATGACAGACGTAACTGACTACATGATTATCGCCTGTGGTACGTCTAACCGCCATGTAAAATCTGTGGCCGACAATGTTGTGCAAAAGTGCAAGGAAAACGGTGTTCGCCCTCTGGGAATGGAAGGCGAAGACAAGTCGGAATGGGTTCTGGTAGACCTGGGTGATGTGGTGGCTCACATCATGCTGCCTGCTACCCGCGCGTTCTACGATCTTGAGCGTCTGTGGGAAACCGGTCGTGTCGAGCAGACAGCGGAAGCTGCTGAAGCCTGATGCGTATCAGGCTGATTACGGTTGGGTCAAAAATGCCGGGCTGGGTGGAAGAGGGCTATACCGAATATAGCCGCCGCCTGGGGGCAGACCTGAAGCTGGAACTGGTTGAGATTCCTCTCAACCGCCGCAGCAAAGGCGCAGACGTTAATCGTCTGCAAGAAAAAGAAGCCAACCAGATACTGGCTGCCGTCGGGCGGGGTGATCTGGTGGTGACCATGGAGATTAACGGCAAAGCCTGGAGTACTGAGCAGCTTGCCGACAAAATGGGCGACTGGATGCACTCCGGGCGCAATGTCAGTTTGCTGGTAGGTGGTCCCGAGGGCTTGCATCCGAGCTGTATGGCACAGGCAGACCTGCGCTGGTCTTTATCGCCATTGACGTTGCCTCACCCACTGGTTCGGGTGGTGGTGGCTGAACAGGTGTATCGAGCCTGGAGTATTTTAAAAAATCACCCTTATCATAAATAGTCAGGAGCTTTTCTGGCTCCCAGACAGGAAGCACTGTTTCCCATTTGCAGGGAAATAACTTCACGGAAACAAGTAATGCCAGCGAATACCTTAAAGGATCATAAAGCAGAGCAACGGATTGTCGGAACCCGCGTCTGGCTGTCGTTGTTCTTTATGGTTGTTTTGGTGTTTGTGCTGATCGCCCGGTTATTTTATCTTCAGGTGCTGCGTTACGATGAAATGTCGACGCAGTCTGAAGAAAACCGGGTTCTGCTACAAACCATCCCCCCGGTTCGCGGCCTGATTTATGACACCCATGGCAAGCTGCTGGCGATGAATCGCTCCAGCCGCAGTTTGACCATTGTTCGTGAACGGGCAGGCGATCTTGATCAACTGATCGAAAACATATCAACATTAGTACCGGTTACTGATAATGAACGACGCCGCTTTGACCAGCGGCTAAGACGCCGCCGTCCCTATGAACCCATTCCCCTGAAATTTAACCTGAACGATGAACAGATCGCCACAATAGCGGTCAACCAGTTCCGGTTGCCGGGTGTTGAAATTGATGCTGACCTGGTTCGGTACTACCCGGAAGGCTGTATTTTTTCTCACTCGGTAGGCTACGTTGGTCGTATTAATGACCGGGAACTCAGAACCCTTGATCCAGCCCTTTACAGTGGTACTCATGTGACCGGAAAGATTGGTCTGGAGAAATATTACGAATCCATTTTGCTGGGCAAGCCCGGCTATCAGGAGGTAGAAACCAATGCTCGTGGCCGGGTGCTTCGGGTATTGAATCAGGTTCCATCGGAGCCGGGCAAAGACCTTGAGCTGTATCTGGATACGGAGTTGCAGAAAGTTGCGATTGAAGCCCTGGATGGACGGCGTGGCGCCATTGTTGCTATGGACCCCAAGACCGGTGGGGTTTTAGCCATGGTTAGTAATCCATCGTTTGATCCGAACCTGTTTGTCACAGGCATTGATTATGAGACTTTCAATGGCTTAAATAAAAACATTGAACGACCGTTGTATAACCGTGCGACGCTGGGTGAGTATCCGCCGGCATCAACCATTAAACCCGTTGTAGGTCTTGCCCTGCTGGCTAATGGCATAGTGGACAAAAATACTCGTATATACGACCAGGGCTGGTTTCAGCTGCCGGGTAGTGAGCATCGTTTCCGTAACTGGAAACGCCGAGGTGACGGTTGGGTGAATTTACCCAAGGCCATTTTTCGCTCTAATGATACCTTTTTCTACAACCAGGCTGGAAAACTGGGGATAGACCGGATGCATGACTTTCTCAGCCAGTTTGGTCTGGGGCGGCGCACCGGCATTGATATCGGCGAAGAGCGTCCGGGGCTTTTGCCATCCCGTGAATGGAAGCGGGGTGTTTATGGACAGCCCTGGTATCCGGGCGAAACCGTCATCGCCATTATTGGTCAGGGCTATAACCTGGCGACACCCTTGCAGCTGGCAGAGTTCACCACGATTCTGGCGAATCGGGGCAAGCACGTGCAGCCCCGGCTGGTTAAGGAAGATATGCCCGATATTCAAAGCCCTGATTGGGGGCATGATGTGGATGTCAGTGATGAAGACTGGGATTTAATTATTGACTCTATGGAAGACGTCATTAAAAACCCGCGGGGAACCGCTCACTGGCGCATTGGTCGTGACCTGAAGTACCGAATTGCAGGCAAGACAGGTACGGCACAGGTTGTGAGTATCCCCCAGGGGGAAGAATACGATGCTGAGCAGCTGAAAGAGTTCGAACGTGATCACAGTCTGTTTGTGGCTTTTGCCCCGATTGAAGACCCTCAGATTGCTATTTCCGTGATTGTGGAAAACGACAAAGGTGCGGCAAATGTGGCCAAGACCATTATGGATCATTACCTGTTACCCAGATTGAACCCATCCCTGACCAATGGACTGTCAGTAGACGAGGCTCTGAAAGCGAAGGTGAGAAACTGATGGCTGAACAGGATTTTGTACGACAGCTGAATGACGATCATGGGTTTACCCAGACCCGGGGCTGGTCAGAGACATTTCATATTGATTTTCTCCTGGTCGGATTGCTGATGATCCTTTGCTGTGCCGGGCTGTTGATTCTCTACAGTGCCAGCGGCAAGGATATGGGCGTGGTGATCCGGCAGTCTCTCTATATGCTGGTTGGCTTTGTAGGTATGGGGGTGATTGCCCAGTTATCTCCGAGAATGCTGATGCGGTTTTCGCCCTGGATGTATGCGGGTGGTGTTGTGCTCTTGCTGGCGGTGTTATTTATGGGTATCCAGTCAAAAGGGGCGCAGCGTTGGATTCAGTTGCCTTTTATTCGGTTCCAGCCATCTGAAATTATCAAGCTGATCATGCCGATTGTGGTGGCTGCCTATCTGGCTAACCGACCATTGCCGCCTTCCTTCAGGGATATTGCGGTCACTCTGACCATCATCGGTGTGCCTGTTATCCTGATTGCCAAGCAGCCTGACCTGGGAACTTCGCTGTTGATCGGGTCATCGGGAGCGTTTGTGTTGCTGCTGGCGGGGTTACGCAAGCGGCTGATATTTTCTGCCATTATGCTGGCGATTCCTGCCGTGTTTGTGTTCTGGCAGTTCCTGATGCGGGATTACCAGAAACAGCGGGTACTGACCTTTCTGAATCCGGAAAGTGATCCCTGGGGCGCTGGCTGGAATATAATCCAGTCTAAAATCGCCATTGGTTCCGGTGGTCTCTATGGAAAGGGCTGGTTGCAGGGAACCCAGTCACACCTGGACTTTCTGCCAGAAAGTCATACTGACTTTATTATCGCCGTACTGGCTGAAGAGATGGGGTTGGTTGGATGCCTTATGCTGCTGGCGATCTATGCGCTGATTATTGGGCGGGGTTTTTTTATTACCCTGAAAGCTCAAACGCTGTTTGGCCGGTTGCTGGCGGGTAGTATTACACTGACGTTTTTTGTTTATATCTTTGTCAATATCGGAATGGTCAGTGGCCTGCTGCCTGTAGTGGGTGTGCCTTTGCCCTTTGTTAGTCGCGGTGGCACATCTCTGGTAACACTGATGGCGGGCTTTGGTATGTTGATGTCGGTGCATACCCACAAAACCTTCCATCATCGAATGCGCTGACTTTTCTATCTTATCAGTGAGCCGTATCGGCTGCGGCTCATTTCCCCCTTTATAGACCGCTATGTCTGGAAAGGATGTGATACAGGGTAGACTTCCTGAGCCTGCCCGGGAGGTTTAGAAGCCCGTGGTACTCGTACATAGTTATGCGCAGGCTGTATTTTTCTTCCTGATTGCCATGACCTGCTGGGGGTCGTGGGCGAATACTCAGAAGCTGGCAGCAAAAAACTGGCGGTTTGAACTGTTCTACTGGGATGTTGCCGTAGGGCTATTGCTATTTGCCCTTTTAGCAGCGTTCACTCTTGGAACATTTGGTGCTGAGCCAGGTGGGAGAACCTTTTTAGAAGATATTCAGCAGGCTGATCTGCAAAGTATTGGCTATGGCGTACTTGGAGGGGTTTTCTGGAATATTGGCAGCTTCCTTATTTCTGCAGCTATTTCATTGGCAGGGTTGGCTATAGGCTTCCCAATAGGTGCTGGATTAGCCTGGTTGGGAGGAACTATTCTTGGCTATATTACCGAGATAAATACGACAGGTAGTAGCAGTAGTAATCCTGTGTTGCTGTTCAGCGGTATGGCTTTTGGAATTGTCGCTATCTATTTGAGCATGGTTGCCTATCGCCGACTTGCTTCACAACGTAAGGGCAGCAGCTCTGTGAAAGGTATCGTCCTGGCAGTATTGGGAGGGTTGTCTATCGCTCCTTTTTATACGGTTACGATGTACGGTATGGATCCGGCCTTTGGTCTGAGTGGCACCGGAAAGTTAACGCCCTACTCAGGAGTCGTCTGCTTTGCCCTGGGCGCTTTCCTGAGTACGTTTGTAATTAACCCGATATTTATGGCACACCCTGTTGATAGCGAGCCCGTTAAAATTACAGAGTACTTCAAAGGCACTCTTACCTCTCACCTCTGGGGTATTCTGGGTGGATCAATCTGGATGCTGGGATTAGTTGTAAGCTTTATTTCAGCAGGACAAAATTCAACCATCGCCTACGCCCTGAGCAACGCAGCCCCACTTGTGGGAACTTCATGGGGCGTGTTTGCCTGGAAAGAGTTTAAAGGTGCGCCAGAAGGAACGAATAAAATTTTAACGTTCATGTTTCTGCTTTTTATCGCAGCATTAGTGTTGATAACCTTATCAAAGTCTTGAACCAGTCACTTTCACCTCACTGCTGAAGTCTCAACCGTCTAAGAAGAAACCAGCCCAGAATCCAACGGGCAGATGGGTTTTCCTGTGCTTTGATGGGATTCATGTGCTGTCGGTTAACGGGACGGAGAAACACATGGTTGGAATATCAGAGAGGCAATCGACGATCATTTTTATTTTGGGCTCAACGTACCAGGAAATTTATTCCTGAATAGTGTGGTGAATGACGGTGACAAGGTCTTCGCTGGTGAGTATGTCGGAAAGGCCTTCATCTCCAGTCAATGCGTACTGCCTACGAAGATCGTCAGCGAGGCTGAGGTATTCTGGACTAAACTTGGTCATGGCTTGCCCGGGGTGTTAATTTTTACACGACTTTTATAGTCGATTTTCTTCTTGGGCAAGCCTTTTTATATCAAGGGCTGGAGCCTTAAGTCAGCGCCATTGAACTACAACCTCTTCACAAAACCGCCGCAAGACTCCCGGGCTTACCCGGGAGTAACCGTTCGCTTATGCAGGTTGAGCGATGGCTGACTGGTCTTGTTCTGTGTGTTTCATGGACATTGCCAACAACACCGTGGAAAGCAGGCAGCTGGCAGTGAGCA
This sequence comes from Endozoicomonas gorgoniicola, assembly GCF_025562715.2. Lineage (NCBI taxonomy): Bacteria > Pseudomonadati > Pseudomonadota > Gammaproteobacteria > Oceanospirillales > Endozoicomonadaceae > Endozoicomonas > Endozoicomonas gorgoniicola. The sequence continues at coordinate 3,881,336 of NZ_JAPFCC010000001.1, read as the reverse complement.
ACATAAAGCCGCCATCCCAACCAAAATGGTCAACGGTATAACCGAGCATGGCATTAGCGGCGACTGCACCACCAAGATAACCAAACAAACCGGTCAGGCCCGCTGCGGTTCCAGCCGCTTTTTTGGGCACCAGCTCCAATGCGTACAAACCAATCAACATCACCGGGCCGTAAATCAGGAAGCCAATGGCAATCAGTGCCAACATATCAATGGTTGGGTTGCCCGCCGGGTTGAACCAGTAAACCAGAACAGCCACGGTAACCAGTAACATAAAGACGATGCCTGCCGGTGCACGTTTGCCGTTGAACACCTTGTCTGAAATCCAGCCGCACAGCAGCGTGCCGGGAATTCCTGCCCACTCATACAGGAAGTAAGCCCAGGAAGACTTGTCGACGGAAAAGCCTTTGGCTTCGGACAGATAAGTTGGAGCCCAGTCCAGAACGCCGTAACGGATCAGATAGATAAAGGCGTTGGCAATGGCAATATACCAGAGCAACTTGTTGCGGAAGACAAACTTGAAGAAGATCTCTTTGGCGCTCAGCTCTTCTTCATGACTCTTGTCGTAATTTTCCGGGTAGTCATCTCGGTATTCTTCAATAGAAGGCAGGCCGCAAGACTGGGGTGTATCTTTCATCACCAGCAATACAAACGCAGCCACCAACATGGCCCCTGCGGCAGGGACATAAAAAGCAGAGTGCCAGTCGTCGCTAAACAGAAACATTCCCAGCAGGAATAGTGGGCCAATCAGCCCTCCCCCCACGTTGTGAGCAACATTCCATACGGAAACAAGGCCACCGCGTTCTGTTTTAGACCACCAGTGCACCATTGTTCTGCCACAGGCAGGCCAGCCCATGCCCTGAAACCAGCCATTGAGAAACAGTAGGATAAACATCGCGGCAATGCTGCCGGTTGCCCATGGCATAAAGCCCAGGGTAAACATGGTCAAGGATGACATGATTAGACCCGTGGCTAGGAAAAAGCGTGGATTTGAGCGATCCGACACGCTGCCCATCAGGAATTTGGACAGCCCATAGGCAATAGACACTGCCGACAGAGCCACACCAAGATCGCCACGACTGTAACCCATCTCATTGATCAAAAAGGGCATCGCCAGAGAAAAGTTTTTTCGAACCAGATAGTAGCCGGCATAACCGATAAAAATCCCCATGAAAATCTGCCAACGCAGTTTTTTATAGTTGCCGTCCACTTGGTCAGGCGCCATAGCGGGCTGATGGGCTGCTGGCTTGAAAATTCCGATCATAGTGTCTCCATAAAAAGGGGCATGAAGCACTGGGGGTGACCTTTTTATGTCTGGTCAAAAATACCTCACCCGGTGCCAAGGGGTAGCAAATGATAGAGACATAATGTTCATTTTCAATTGATATAGGACAATAATTGAACAAAAAAGCTCATGATTGACGTATATCAATCTTCGTTTTCGATCTTGAACTTACACTTTTGCTCACAAAACAACACCGTCCATTTGGGGACTATGTGAAGAAATGTGCAACTCTCGCCATCAGTCTGATTCTGGCATCGGGTACTTTGCAAGCCAGTAGTAAAGTGGTGATCGCCCATCGTGGAGCCAGTGGTTATCTGCCGGAACACTCGTTGGCGGCAAAGTCTGCGGCTTATTTTATGGGGGCAGACTACATTGAGCAGGACGTAGTAATGACCCGTGATGACCAGTTGGTGGTGCTCCATGACCACTACCTGGATCGGGTGACCAATGTGGCTAAACAATACCCGGAGCGATTTCGGATGGAAAATGGCAAGAAGCGCTGGTTTGCCATTGACTTTGATCTGACTGAAATTCAGGGATTGAAAATGACAGAGGGCTTCACCCTGACATCCAATGAATTCTCCAAAGCCAGCACTAAAGCGATTTTTCCAGAGCGCTTCCCAATATGGAAATCCTCGTTTCATGTGCACACGCTGGCCGAAGAGATTGAACTGATTCAAGGATTAAACCATTCGACAGGACGAAATATTGGTATTTACCCGGAGATTAAGGCTCCCTGGTTCCATCGTCATGAAGGTAAGGATATTTCCACCGCTGTTCTTAAAACCCTTAAGCAGTATGGTTATACCAGTCAGCAGGATAAAGTGTATCTGCAATGCTTTGATCCTAATGAGACCAGACGGATTGCCAAAGAGCTGATGCCGGCGATGGGGATGCACTTAAAAATCGTGCAGCTCATGGCAGAAACCAGCTGGAACGAAACCATGGTGTACAAGGGGGATCAGGCTGCTCCCTACAACTACGACTGGATGTTTAAGCCTGGAGCGATGGAACAAATAGCACAATACGCCGATGGTATCGGGCCATGGAAGCCTTTTTTAGTGGATAATGCATCCACTAAAAAGAACATCGTTGTCACACCAATGATCAAAGCAGCTAAACAGGCTGGGCTGGAGGTGCATCCTTACACATTCAGAGCCGATCAGGGACGTATTCCAACCTACGCAGATGGCTTTGAAGATATGTTGGATATTTTCCTGAACCGAGTCGGTGTGGATGGGGTGTTCACTGATTTTCCGGATCGGGCAGTGCAGTTTATTCAGCGGTCTGGCAGTGAAAAAAACAGATCCTGACAGCCAGCTGTGGGGCTTGATCACTCATTACAGGCAGTCCATGGGTATATCAACCAGGAGGGCTGCTTGCGACCATTTCAAGCCAGCCCCAGGAGCCTGAAAATACAGATGACTGGGGTGAGTACATGGCAATAGTCGAAGAGTCACTATGAACACCTGCAATTGAAGTGGATCAAATGCCCATTTTGAGCCACTTTTAATACCGTGCTGGTGAGTCTTCTCTCCCTTTCGTGGCACCCTCTGGGGTAGCGGGCATCGTCTTTCAGCTGTGGGCAGGCAAGGTTCAATGGGAGCGCAGGTGAAATTTTTCAGTCAGGCGATGGGCCTGATGATTGTTTTTACAAGTTATTGCCTCGCCCAGAGCCAACACGACAGTGTTTTCAGTCACCAGCTCTCCAAGAAAAGAAAGACGAAGACACACCACTAAGCGACAGCTGAAAACCAGTACTGAAAAAGCCAGACTACCCAACGCAATCCACCAGTGACTGGCAGCGGGGCATAAGCAAACCTGAATGATCAGGGAGATGCTGCCAGAGAGTCATGTTTCCTTAATGGTTGATTAACAATATATTGTTAATTATTTTTTGTTGACAACTGTCTTACACGTTCTTGCTAGTTGTTCCCGGATTACTGCTGTAGAGTAGAAAAAATAGCACCCTGTTTTTGTACGACACGAAAGGGTGACTCAGACAGAAAGGCTGATCATTTGTTCTTTGGTCAGCCACTAATGAGTGTCTGTTTGAGTATGACAGCAGTATTCAGAGGACTTAAAATATGGTCATTTTTTCCAAAAACAAAATACTGGCACTGACCGCAGGCTGTCTGATCTCAACGGTGATGATGGCTGCTTCTGTACCTGAAGGCGAACAAAAGGCTTCCGGCGAGCAGAGCCCCAGCGAACAGAAAGCCTCTTATGCTTCAACCAGACCGGAGGTTGAAGCGTTTATTAAAGACCTGGTCAAGAACGAACAGTTTTCCAGAAAAGAAGTGGAAGCCTTACTGGGTAAGGCTCAGAAGTCTGAAAGGGTGCTTGAGCTGATCAGTCGTCCAGCTGAAAAAAGGCTGGAATGGAAAGATTACCGCAAGATTTTCATGACCGACCAGCGTGTGAATGAGGGCGTCGATTTCTGGCTGGCTCATGCAGAAACACTGGCAGAGGCTGAAAAAGAGTACGGTGTTCCAGCGCCGATTATTGTCGCTATTATTGGTGTAGAAACTTACTATGGTCGCCTGACTGGTGGTTTTAAAGTACTGGATGCCCTGTCCACACTGAGTTTTGACTACCCACCACGCAGCACCTTTTTTACCCGGCAGTTGAAAGAGTTCCTGATTCTGGTTCGTGAGCAGAAGCTTGACCCCCATGAGCTGACCGGCTCTTATGCGGGTGCCATGGGCATTCCACAGTTTATGCCATCGAGCTACAGGGCTTATGCTGTAGACTTTACCGGTGACGGGCAGTCTAATATCTGGAAACAGGAAGAGGACGCCATTGGCAGTGTTGCCAATTACCTTAAAGAGAATGGCTGGAGAGCGGGTAAACCCATTGCCAGTAAAGCGAAGGTTCAGGGTACAAAATATGAGCAGGCCATTGGTAAAACGGTGAGACCGGCTAAAACCCTGAAGCAGCTGGAAACTGCCGGCTGGAAGCCTGTGAGCGTGCTGCCATCTGCGACCAAAGCGGTTGCCATGTCGTTCGAAGGTGAGAAAGGAACTGAATACTGGCTGGGAATGGAGAATTTCCGGGTCATAACCACGTATAATCGCAGTAAGCTTTATGCGATGGCGGTTCACCAGTTGGCAAAAGAAGTCAATACTGGCTATAAGACGACCGTACAAAAGAAAAAAACAGAACCCACAGTGGCGAATAAGTCTTGAAAAATTAGTCCTGAAAAATAAGTTACGCGGTTTATGCATTCTACAACAACATTTAGACAGGTCGGTTTTGCCGGCCTGATCACTTTATTCATTTCAGGCTGTGCCGGGGTTTCCCAGAAAGATGGAGCGCCTGCTAACCCCAGAGATGTCGGTGATATTCCCGATGCGATTCCGGTGGTACATCAGGGAGCCATTAAAAATTCCTCATATATGCATGAGGGGGTTGTCTATGAGCCGATGATGTCAGCCAATGAATACTCAGAAGAGGGCATCGCCTCCTGGTATGGCACCAAGTTTCATGGCAAGCAGACAGCGAATGGAGAAGTCTACGACCTGTATGGAATGACGGCTGCCCATAAGACCCTGCCATTGCCGTCCTACGTGAAAGTCACCAACAAGACGAATAACCGTTCTGTGGTTTTACGGGTGAATGACCGGGGGCCGTTTGTTGATGACCGGATTATCGATCTCTCTTTTGCCGCAGCGAAAAAGCTGGGCTTTGCGGATGAAGGCATTACGGAGGTTCTGGTTGAAGGCATTGATGTTGGTGCTTTCGCAGACGCCGATATTGAAGGTGAGCATCAGGAAGTGTTTTTGCAGATGGCTGCCTTTAGCAATTACCATAATGCCCAGTTAATGCGGCGACAGTTGTCAGCGTCGACCGACACTCCGGTCAGGATTGTTAAAAACGACAGTGAAGATGAACCTCTTTACAAGGTGAGAATTGGCCCGATTCAAACCCCGGATCATATGGAAATTTTGCTGGATACACTTGAAGCCGGGCAGTTTGACCCACCGTATCTGGTTTACGAAAATGTTGCACAATAACCTATTACTTTTAACTGGCAGGCGTGATTATAATATCCTGCTATTTAATTTTTCAGAGCTGTTTCTTAATGAGTAAAAGAAAACACCCTGTCCGGCGTCTGGCCGGGCTGGTCACGATGATGTTTTGTCTGGGGACGGGTATTGCCCGGGCTCAGGCTTCTGCATTTATTCCTGCAGCCCCGAAACTGGCCTCCGAAAGCTATATCCTGATGGATGCCGACAGTGGTGAAATCCTGGCTGCCGAAAAAATCGACGAGCCAATGCACCCGGCCAGTCTAACCAAAATGATGACGGCCTATATTGGTGAAACTGAAGTGGCTGAGGGCAATATTGGTCGTCAGGATAAGGTTCTGGTGAGCGAAAAAGCCTGGCGGATGGGTGGCTCAACCATGTTTATCGAAGTGGGTGACCGGGTTCCGGTGGAAGAGTTGCTGAAAGGTATCATCATTGTGTCCGGTAACGATGCCAGCGTGGCACTGGCTGAACACATCGCTGGTAGCGAAGAGGGTTTCGCCCAGATGATGAACGGCACGGCTCGCAAGCTTGGAATGGTGAACACTCATTATGTGAACTCTTCCGGCTGGCCAGCAGAGGACCATTACTCAACAGCCCGCGACCTGGCGATTCTGTCCAGGCACATTATTCAGGATTACCCGGAATACTATAGTCTGTATGCTCAGAAGTATTATCAGTATGGTGTGAACAAGCGTACTGGTGAACCTCTGCGTCGCCAGGCGAACCGTAACCGCCTGCTGTGGACCAACCCGAGTGTGGACGGTCTGAAAACTGGCCACATTGCGGCAACAGGCTATCATCTGGCAGCCACTGCACATCGCGACGGGCGTCGTATGATCACCGTTATCATGGGGGCTGACAGCGAGAAGCAGCGAGCAGAAGAAGCCCAGAAACTTTTGACTTATGGTTTCCGCTTCTTCGAAAACGTCGATATCAAGCGTGGCGGTCAGCCGCTGGAATCTGTTCGTATCTGGAAAGGTGCTGACGATGCAGTGAACGTCATGGTCGAGAAAGACCTGATTGTGACTGTACCTCGTGGCACAGGCAAAGAACTGACCGCAGTGATGAAACTGGACCCTGCTATCGAAGCCCCGATTACCCGTGGTCAGCAACTGGGTAGCCTGAAGGTGATGCGTGGCGAAGAAGTCGTGAAAGAAGTGCCGCTGCTGGCACAGCGTTCGGTCGAGCGTGGCAGTATCTTCAAGGTCATCTGGGATAGTATCGTAATGTTTTTTAGCAGCCTGTTTTAAGCAGCGCTGCTGGCTGTAATGAAGCCCTGTTTCCCCTATGGGCTTCATCATTTGTTTAGAATTTGTGAAAAGTAATGGCTGAACAGCAACCCCAACCCCCTAAAATTGAATTTCCCAGTGACTATGAAATCCGCATTATGGGTAATGCCGCTCCGGATTTTAAAGATGTCTGTGTTGAAATTGTCAAAAAGCATGCGGCTGACTACGACGGTAACTGCCGCGTTAAACCAAGCCGTGCCGGTAACTTCGAGTCTGTGATGGTAAAAATTATCGCTACTGGTGAAGACCAGCTGCGAGCCATTTTTGAAGACCTGAAAGCAACCGGGCGGGTTAAAATGGTGCTTTGATGCCAGTGGCTGAGGGGGAAGCCGACATTATGGGCGCGGACGCAGTTGGTCAGGTGTTGCCACTGAATGTCAGAATGCTTGGCAGGCAGGCTTATGAGCCTGTCTGGCAGGCGATGAAAACATTTACTGAAACCCGGGACGAAACCACCGTTGATGAACTCTGGTTTGTGGAGCATGACCCTGTGTTTACCCAGGGACAGGCAGGTAAAGCTGAGCATGTTCTGAATCCGGGAGCCATTCCGGTGATTCAGGTTGACCGGGGAGGCCAGGTGACTTACCACGGACCGGGTCAACTGGTAGTCTATCTTTTACTGGACGTTAAACGTTTACAGAAAGGTCCGAGAGCCATTGTTTCAGGGATAGAGCAGGCGGTTATCAACGTTATTCAGGCCTATGGGATTGAAGCCTGCGCCCGGCCAGAAGCTCCGGGGGTGTATATTCAGGGGGCTAAAATAGCGGCTCTGGGGCTTCGATTCCGTAAACAGCGATCTTACCATGGATTAAGTTTTAACCTTGATATGGATCTTGAACCTTTTGGTCGGATAAACCCCTGTGGCTACGAAGGGCTGGAAGTGACTCAACTGGTTGATTATGTTGAGAATTTTGACAAACAGGATGTCGCAGACAAGCTATTGCTCAGTCTTATGGAAGAACTGGGTTACTGTCGTATAAAAGAAACAGGTCAGGGATTACCCTGACCTTGAACGAATAGATCAAATCTGGAGTAGGAAATGTCGGGTCATACAACATCAACAGGCAGCGGGCTGATTCCTACAGTACAGGTTGAACCTGCAGTCAAAATAGAAAGCGGTACCAAGTTTGTTAACGATCATGGTATCACTGCCATCAAAAATGGTATTAAAGCTAGTCATCACGATCCGGCACCGGTGATGCGCAAACCGGAATGGTTACGTATCAAGGCGCAATACGGCACTGAATTTAAAAAAGTAAAAAGCACTGTTCACAAGCACAAGCTCAGCACCGTGTGTGAAGAAGCCATGTGTCCGAACATTAATGAGTGCTGGAGTTCTGGTACGGCGACCATCATGTTGATGGGCGATGTCTGTACCCGGGCCTGCAAGTTTTGTGCAGTGAATACCGGCAACCCTAAAGGCTGGCTGGATAAGGACGAGCCGGAACATACCGCCAACAGCGTTAAGCTGATGAACCTGAAATACCTGGTACTGACCTCGGTTAACCGGGATGACCTGGAAGACGGGGGCGCACGCCATTATGCGGAAGTGGTGCGCAGGGTCAAAGCTGAAAATCCGGCCACTGATGTCGAAGTGCTGACACCGGATTTTATGGGGGTGATGGCTGACGTTGAGAAAGTGATGGACAGTGGTATATCGGTCTTTGCCCAGAACGTTGAAACCGTTAAACGCCTTACCCATCCGGTTCGTGATCCACGAGCCAGCTACGAACAGACGCTTGCAGTGCTTGAACACGCCAAGCAATACCGTCCCGATATTCTTACCAAAACCAGCCTGATGCTGGGGCTGGGTGAGACCGATGAAGAAATTGGCGAAACCATGGATGACCTGCGGGCGATTGGTGTGGATATCATTACCTTCGGTCAGTACCTGCAGCCAACCAGAAACCATTTGCCGATTGAACGCTATGTCACACCGGAACAGTTTGAACAGTACCGTCAGTGGGGGCTGGAAAAAGGCTTTCTGGAGGTGGTTTCGGGTGCGCTGGTACGTTCAAGTTATCGTGCTGAGCAGGTGTTGCAGAAGAACAACGTTGGCTTGTAATGGGTTATTACAGATCAGTTACTTTCAGTTCTTCTGACCTGTTTTTTGCGTCCGATGATTCCAGGGGAGACACATCATATAGAATTCCGGGCAAGTTGCGGGAATCTGGCAAGCCAGGAGTGCTGCAGACTTGATCCGGGTCTGTAATGTTATTCGGAAGGGGTTTGTTCTCCCGTTTTTGAGTTGGATTTTAGAATGCCGGAGAAAAGATAGTATCTTTGGTTACTTCCAATTTTTCTGACGTGTCTTCTGCGTCTGATGGTTGTGAGGACACTCTGCGTAGAGCAACTGGGAAGTCGAAATCTGATAAGCCAAGAGCATGGCGGGCTTGATACTCACTTGCAATGCTATCCGGAAGGTAGGCTCGAAAAATTATCTCACGATTCCCATGAGCAAATAAAGAATTTGGTGGACTTGATCCCGTTAAAGAGACTAACTGCATGGGGTTTACCGATAGTAGTGTGTTGTTAGTAAATTCCAGAAGCCTTTCTAAGTTTGACACCCACTGCTCACCGGTTAAAGAGAATGTTAATTCCCATTCGTCTAATAGTTCCTGAATTGAGGAAGGCTGTTCAGTGGTTATCTGACTGGTGTAACCTGATGATGCTTCCCGGCTGGCACCATTGCAGGCCCAACACACAACTAAAGACTCCTGCGCTCGTCCATAGGTTTGCCTGCGCAAACGGTACAGGATAGTCGCCAGCAGGTGATACATATCATTATTGCTGACTTCTATAGTCTCTGTCACATTGGGTGGTAATGTTGGCAGAGGTTGAAGTATGTAGGTCCCTTCTTCTACAGTGCCGATTGGAAATGCTCCACTTATTCTTCGCGGTATCTGTTCAGGAACTTGTTCGGGCTGCCTCAGCCTCCACGCCCTCCCCCATTCAGTTATTGCGGGTGCGAAGCTGGAGGCAGGATTAACTGAACAGTGATAAAAGGGTTGAGGTAAATTTACTTCAAGAAGGTGATTAGACAGATGCTTCAGGGGATTTTTCGATCTCACATAAAAGACAGAGGTTTTACCTGGAACGGTTATTTGCATCTTGTAAAAATAATCCTTTGCCAACAGGGTGCCACTGCAAAATTCTAATAAAATAAAAAGGCATAAATGTATTGGGAGAATTCTCGAGCTCATGAGGAGTTTGTCTTCCCACTTTTTGGGTTGGATTTTAGAATGCCCGAGAAATAATAGTATCAATTGTAGAATTGTAAATTTTTAGAGCGTTTTGTGCTGGATAATCTGGCTACAAACATTCTGTTACAGTAGTTCCAAAATAAATCCGGTATCATTTACGGTCAGCAGGGTAGATGCATATCTTTGCCTGTCCATTTTGTTCATGCTGTTTGTAGCTCAGGGCTGTTTGTAGCTCAGGGCTGTTTGTAGCTCAGGGCTGTTTGTAGCTCAGGGCTGTTTTAAAGCTTATGGAAGGCTGGTTCGGCTTGAGCCGTTGTGAGTGAGATCGTTTTTCATCTGCCCCTGACAGGGTGATGAAAAATATTTTTGATTAAATTGTGAGCCATGTTTCTAAATCCATACTTTACCGAACTCGATAACAATAAGTTTTCTTTCAGCCGACAGCAGTCCAGCGATTTTGCTAAATACGTGGCGAATGACTTCAACCCGATACATGATGTCGAGGCAAAAAAGTTCTGCGTGCCTGGCGACCTGCTGTTTGCCAAAATCCTGACCAGTCAGGGGCTGTATGAGACGATGGACGTCAGCTTTAATGGTATGGTCGGTGGTGAAACTGAACTGTTGATTGCTTCTGAAGGTGATGGGCAGCTGGTCATTGTGGACGACAATGACAAACAGTATTTAAGTATCCGTCACGGTGAGGAGTGTTCCCGGGATCAGGCTCTGATTGAGCAACTGATTCGCAGTTATGTGGCCTTTTCCGGCAAGAACTTTCCCCATGTACTGGTGCCATTGATGAAAGACAACAATGTCATGATTAATGCCGCCCGCCCGCTGGTAATGTACGAAAGCATGTCGGTACAGCTGGATCGTCTGAACCTGACCAACCTGACCCTGGAGTCTACAGACAGTCATCTGGAAGTGTCTGGCAAACGGGGGAAGGTGACCCTGTACTTTGCTTTTAAAGACAATGGTGAGCTGGTCGGTAAAGGCAAAAAGACCATGCTGCTTTCCGGTTTGCGCGAATATGAGCAGACTTGTGTTGACCAGCTGATTACGACTTATTCAGAACGTAAACAGCAATTTGCTGCCTGATGACCAGCTCCCGCTGAAAGGTAGCGGTTTCTCCGCTGCCTTCAACCCCCTCCTTTTTTTCGTACATTACAACAGATAAGAGAGTCTATACTGCCTCGTCTTGCCCATCAGGAACTTATTAAAACAATATTTTGGATATACGTTGCCTGATTAAAACCCGGATTCTGATTATTAGGGAGAGGCTATGAAGTTTCTGTTTTCAGGTGTGTTGTTCTGGTTTCTGATAGCCTTTTACCATTCAGCTCTGGCAAACCAATGTGACGAAATTATTATAAACATTAATGGATCGCCACGATTAATGATGGCGCACAGCAGCTCAGGGCTCATGATGCGTCGTATCCGGCAAGACGGTCACAACAATGAGCAGCAGGCTTCTGGTTCCTCTACGGCGACTATCAATAATGAGCCGGTGATTAACCCTGAAGCGGAGCTGACTATTAATGGACTGGGAGGGTTTACGATTAACAGTCTCTTGAGTTTTATTGAAGCAATTGGTGATAGGACAGTTTATATAACAAGTCTCCAAAATCAGCGCGTTGCATACAGTGTCGTCTCCTCGCAAGATGGGGGGAGAAGTTTTTACTGGCTAGAAGATGGAAACAGGATCACGCTTAGCTATTGGAATCAGTTGTTTTCTAATCCGGAGTCGTTCCTTGGCAGTTCTCAGGCTGCAGAAGATGGACCGGAATCATTTTATCAGAATGCGCCTGAGGTCAGCAGTTTTGATAACCGGGAAGTTTTTCTGGTCAACCCTTTAACTCTGTTTTTTAACGGGCAGTGGTTAGAGCGGTTCACTCAGTTTCTTCTGGGCTCTAACCCAACTATACCGTCGTATCATCTTCCATTGGGAATTCTATACTTTCGAACAGGCTGGACGGTGCATCTGCCTGAGAACAACATCGTGTATTCGGTTATGCAGGTGGGAAGGGTTCTGTATTTGAACATTACAAATACTGAACCGGGACGCTTGCAGACAGTTAATCCGGGTGATGACAATACAATGCTATCCGCTTCATGCGTGTTCCGTGAAACGGCTTTTTGAAAGGGCAGGTATGAAAGCACAGGTATACAGACAACAGTGGTTGACTGTCCACTGTCGCCTGATGGTTTAACTCAGCGAATCTCGGTCAGAACGTCTTCCATCGGGAAGCGGGCTTTGATTGCCCGGTCAGGCTGATTGAAGTCTTCCGGGTCTCTATGTCCAATGGCAACCATGGCAACGCTGGTCAGGCCTTTTTCATTAAGCCCCATCAGTTGATCCATCTCTTCAGGATGGAAACCCTCAATCGGACAAGAGTCCAGGTCCAGCAGGGCTGCTGACATCAGCAGTTGTCCCAGAGGCAGATAAACCTGATGTTTGACCCAGTTGGTGCGTTCAGCCGGTTCCATACTGTTGAGGTAGTTGTTCAGGTAGGCAAGGCGTTGTTCGTTTACGGGCTGGTTGCGAACGTCGGCGGTTAGCTCTTCCACTTTTTTTACATCGTCCAGTGTGAAGTCTGTTTTGGCTGCAAAAATAAAAATATGGGATGCCGAGGTCATTTTACCTTTGTTGCTGTCCCAGCAAACGTCTACCAGCTTCTGACGATACTCAGCATTGCTGATAACAAAGAAATGCCAGGGCTGGCTGTTGATGGAAGAGGGAGCCAGTCGCAGGGTTTCCTTGAGAATTTCGATCTTTTCTTCATCCGCTGCTTTAGCCGGGTCAAAGACCTTGGTGCTGTAGCGGCTGGCAAGCAGTTTAACAATATCAACGGTCATTAATGGCTCCTGCAATGGACGTTGGTGTATTTCTGTAATGTGTGTTGTACAGAGGGTTTGACGGAAAATCCATACTCTTTACCGCTTTTTGATATACTTCGGTGTCCTCATGGAGGAGAGTACGCATCTAAAGCAATAAGCTGCGGTCAGAAGCTGAGAGGTTTCTGGAAGAACAACAGGAAGAATACCAAGAAGTAAAAGAGCAGGAAGGACTGTAACCATGCCCGCATACCGTTCAAGAACCTCGACCCATGGTCGCAATATGGCTGGAGCCCGCTCCCTGTGGCGTGCAACGGGTATGAAAGACGATGATTTCAACAAACCGATTATTGCGGTGGCGAATTCCTTTACCCAGTTTGTGCCAGGGCATGTACACCTGAAAGATATGGGGCAGCTGGTGGCAAGGGAGATCGAAAAACACGGTGGTGTTGCCAAAGAGTTCAATTCCATTGCCATAGATGACGGTATTGCCATGGGGCACGACGGGATGCTGTACTCCCTGCCCAGTCGTGACCTGATTGCCGACTCAGTGGAATATATGGTCAATGCCCATACTGCGGATGCCCTTGTCTGCATCTCTAACTGCGACAAAATCACCCCGGGAATGCTTAATGCCGCGCTGAGGCTGAATATCCCGGTGATTTTTGTTTCTGGTGGTCCGATGGAAGCAGGTAAAACAAAGCTGGCTAACCATGGTCTGGATCTTGTGGATGCCATGGTCATTGCGGCATCGGATGCCAGTGATGAAAAAGTCGCTGAATATGAACGCTCTGCCTGCCCTACCTGTGGTTCCTGTTCCGGCATGTTTACCGCCAACTCCATGAACTGTCTGACCGAAGCCCTGGGCCTGTCACTGCCGGGGAATGGATCAATGCTGGCGACCCATGCTGATCGACGACAGCTATTTGAGGAAGCTGGTCGCCGTATTGTTGAGATCACCAGACGTTATTACGAGCAGGATGACGAGAGTGTTCTGCCACGCAGTGTTGCCAGTTATCAGGCATTTGAAAATGCCATGAGCCTGGACATTGCCATGGGAGGCTCTACCAACACGATTCTGCATCTGCTGGCAGCCGCTCAGGAAGGCCAGGTGGATTTCACGATGAAAGACATTGATGCGTTGTCCCGCAAGGTGCCTCAGTTGTGTAAAGTCGCTCCCAATACCCCGAAGTATCATATGGAAGATGTACATCGGGCGGGTGGTGTCATGGGGATTCTTGGCGAACTGGATCGAGCCGGTTTGCTGAACAACGAACTGCCTACGGTTCATAGCGATTCTCTGGCTGAAGCTTTGAATAAGTGGGATATCAAACGCACTTCAGATGAACACGTTAAGTCCTTCTATCGCGCCGGTCCTGCCGGTATTCGCACGACAGAAGCCTTTAGTCAGGCAACCCGCTGGGACACGTTGGATGATGATCGTGAAAATGGCTGTATTCGCAGTCTGGACAATGCTTTCAGTCTGGAAGGTGGTCTTGCCGTTCTGACCGGTAATATAGCCGTGGATGGCTGTGTGGTGAAAACCTCGGGTGTAGACGACAGTATTCTTGTGTTTGAAGGCCCTGCCCATATTTGTGAAAGTCAGGAAGATGCGGTTAACGATGTTTTGGAAGGGCGGGTTAAAGCAGGCGACGTTGTTATTGTTCGCTACGAAGGACCTAAAGGTGGGCCGGGTATGCAGGAAATGCTGTATCCAACCAGCTACCTGAAATCCAGAGGACTGGGTCGGGAATGTGCATTGCTGACGGATGGGCGCTTCTCCGGTGGCACTTCCGGTTTATCCATCGGGCATGCTTCTCCTGAGGCGGCAGCCGGTGGAGCCATTGGGCTGGTGGAGCAGGGCGATACGATTCGTATTGATATCCCGAATCGCACTATTGATGTACTGGTGTCTGATGACGTATTGACGCAGCGTCGTCAGGATATGGACGCTAAGGGGAAAGCTGGCTGGAAGCCTTTGAAGGATCGCCCCCGTAAGGTCTCTGCTGCCCTTAAAGCTTATGCGGCCATGGTGACCAGTGCGGACAAAGGTGCTGTCAGGGATGTTTCGGCGCTGGACTGAGGCCTGACATTTCCATACTTCCTTTGGTTAAGTTAGAAGTTTATTAAAGCAAGTGGGATTTGATGAGAGCAGTTTTTTGTATGTTCCTGTTTATACCTTTTTCGCTGTTTCTGACCGACACTGTTCTGGCTGAGGATTCTGATGAAAATGGCCGGGCATTTGTTATTATTCAGGCAGATGAAAGTAGAGAAAAAGTTTATATCGTAGGTAGCCTTATTATTAGTGACTTGCATGGGAGGATGGAGCTGAGATTATTTCGCAGGTATTCTGACTCTGTTTACTTTTTTTACCGGGATGAACAGTTGAACGTAACTTTCATGTGTACGGAAAACTGTGAGGATGTAAATAAACGAGCTCTTGAATACAGTGGCGTTCCTCTTGATTGCCCCTCAACTGCTACTTTAAGAAGACGTTTTTTAGAGACAGTGTCTGATAT
The DNA here is from genome assembly GCF_025562715.2 of Endozoicomonas gorgoniicola. NCBI lineage: Bacteria > Pseudomonadati > Pseudomonadota > Gammaproteobacteria > Oceanospirillales > Endozoicomonadaceae > Endozoicomonas > Endozoicomonas gorgoniicola. The sequence goes on along the minus strand of NZ_JAPFCC010000001.1, from coordinate 3,866,180 downwards.
AGGGTCATTTTTAAGATGGCCAACTGGCCAGTACACATTATCGTTATCCGATCCGCTCGAAAAACGTCCAGGTTCAATTGGATACAGAGTCGATAACAGCGTTATTATGTGGGGGAGGGATCCATGTAGTTCAGACTTTTCTCAGGCAGGCGGTTTGTACCTGAGGGCAACGCCTTCGAACACGAAACCGCCTCTGGTAACCAATTATTTTTATGCTTCGGAGAATACTATTCTCTATGTGTTTGAGCTTGCTTTAATGGCTTTCATCCTGCCGGTTCAGTTTAATGTCATTACAGAGGAACTACGGGATAGTCGTACCTATTTTTTTGTTCATTCACTGACCAGAGGAAATGTTGATGCTCTCCGTCAGGATGCTGGCAATCTGGCTGAGGCACTGACTTTGGACGAACAAGCCTCTCCCGGTGGTTATCCTCCCTTGACATGCAAGGACTTTGATAATAACAGGAAAAATGAATCTGACAGTGGTGCCGGATGTTCAGCTCAATGGTAAAAAGTAGCTTCCGGGTCACAAGAAGGCAGATATCGGAAACGGTTGTGGGTGTATGAGGCGTCACAAGTTATGAACCAGCAACAGCAGGATGAGGCCGGGGCAGACAATACGCGTGTACCATGGCCAGATCTTCCAGAAGAGACTGTTTTGCAGGTCTGGAAACCCCTGGCTGAGTTCGGTCAGTAAACGATCCTGTCGAATAACCCAGCTGCCATAGATCGCAATCATAAAACAGAGCATGGGCTGCATGTACTGGGTGGCGACTTTCACCGCCATGCCGAGCAATGTATCAATATGAAGAATAATCACGATGGAAATCGCTGCGGTCAGGGTCGACAGCAACCAGCATGCATGGCGACGGACGAATGACAGCCTTTCGACCATGGCGGCTACCACAGGCTCCATCATGGAAATGGACGAGGTGAGGGCAGCTATGGCAAGGAGCAGGAAAAAGGCTGCAGCCACAAATTGCCCTGTTATGCCGAGCTGATCAAACAGGGTCGGGAGAACGTTAAACACCAGTTTTTCGGCACTGTATAGTTCGCCACTGGCATTGAATATCTCTACGCCCTGATGCATGGCGGCATACATGCAGGGAATGATCAGCATGCCTGCGAGGAAGGCTACAGAACTGTCTACCAGTGTCACCTGAAACGCCGTTTTGGGCAGATTGACCTTTCTGTTCAGGTAAGAGCCGTAAACCATCATACAGCCGGTACCCAGAGACATGGAGAAAAAAGACTGCCCCAGTGCGCTGATCAGCAATTTGTCGTCGAGAATGCGGGAAAAATCGGGTAACAGGTAAACGCTCAGACCTTCCATTCCACCGGGTCGTGTCAGGGCAAACACAATCAGCACTGCCAGCAGTACAAACAGGGAAGGCATAAGACGATTGCACCAGCGTTCAATACCATTTTTAACGCCTTCTGTGACAATCAGGGTGGTCAGACCCATAAACAACAGGGTGACAGCGATGGTACTCAGAGAGGAGAAACCTGACAGCCACTGCCCTGCACTGGCAAAGCCTGTCAGACTGGCAATTGGAGCCAGAGAGAAACCAATAAACCAGCCCCCCACTATGCTGTAAAAACTGTAAATGAGGGTCATGGTTAACAGGCCGGCAATGGCAGTTCCCGCACCAATACAACGTAAAGCGGGGTTGGCGCTCAATGATGCCATGGCGGAGATATTATTGCTTTGCCGGTAGCGGCCTATGTTGAGTTCCGCGACCAGTGTGGGGTAGGCAAGAATGAATGAAAAGCAAAGATAAACCAGCGTGAAAGCTGCACCGCCATTTTCGGCAGTCTGGATTGGAAAGCTCCAGATATTCCCAACACCCACGGCACAACCGGCCGCTGCGGTAATAAAACCGATACGGGAACTGAACTGACCCCGCCCGACTGTTTCGGGCTTATTGCTGTTGGGGGCGTCATTGCAGTTTGTCATTGTTCTGGACAAGGTACTTACTCCGGACACTGGCGTAGACGTTGAAGGCTGCACTAAGACCCTTTTCTGCCAAGACCCGAATACTATAGCAGTCCCTGTCAGTGGGCAGGCCGGATAAAGAGCAATGGCATGCCTTTTTCCAGAACGTAGGGGTAGGCAATGGTCCTGTTATTGTCCCCGGTACCGACTTCATCCGGCGCAAGGTAAAAGTAAACCCAGCCCGGCAATCTGGCACTGAGCTTCTGGTAGAAGACATTTTCACTGATGCTTTTCATGCCTTCGCCCTGACTAATCGCCAGTCTTGGGTAATTGTCATTGTCGTGAGAGGCAAAGAACCAGGAGGGCTGTCCGGCAATACTGTAATAGGAGAAGAATGGTGCCTGACTGACAGCCTCGGGTTCCGGTACGTAAAGGCTTAAGACACAGTTAAGGCGGGCGAAGCTGCAGGCGCCTCCGGGTTGCTCCAGATACCACTGTTTGAAATGCAGCTCGTCCAGTTCAAAGGGCTTTTTAAATGCCTGACTCCTGTAACCCATTTCTTCGAGAATGGCCAGCGAAGCCCGACTGAGCATGACTTCCATTTTCTCTCTGGCTTTGCTTTCATCATCCGCCATTTCATCGGGCATCCAGGCAAACAGTCGGTGTTCGCTGTAGTGGCTGGCTCCGGGTACTGTCCAGCCCCAGTAAAAACGTTCAAAAGCACCATAAGGTCGAATATTTACACCGACAACACCACTACCACTGCCGTAAGCAGGGTGGGAGATATTGCCGAGTTTGTGTTCTTGCAGATTACCTTCTTTGTCATAGGCTCCGACGGGCAGTTGCTGATCGTGCATCTGTTTATGCATGCCAGCGCTATGAACCATATTCTTGGCTTTTGACCACTCTTCGTTATAGGTAGGTGATTTTTCAAACTGTAAGGCGCAGCCCGTCATCATCATTGTGGCTACGACCAGCAGGTATCGGATTGTCATGTCCTTATCTCCTGAGCGCTTGTGAGGCTGAAAGGCCTCTGGATACTATTTTTAGCTTTAGCTGTTTGAGCAGGCTTTAACTATTTCTTTCACTCGAGCCATCGGCTGGGTATAAATCGCCTTTATGACATAACGATCCTTGTTGCAAATACTTCTAGTAAGCCTCTGTCTTTAGTATGATAAGTAGTAACCGCAGTGCCTTTCGGGATTACCACTTGATGAAAAAAGTGCTGTTTTTCGAGAGTTGACTGTTTTTTGACCCTGCCTGCTTTTTTCTTGGGGTGGGTGTGGTGTTCAGTTATCGATTTAAGGATTTTTCGACGCTGTCAGTGATAGAAGGCTTTGTCAGAGATGTACCGAATAACAACTATACTGCTTTTCGCCTTGATGCTCGTTGGTTGTGACCAGAGAACCTTACCGCCAAAAAACTACAAGTTGGATGAAGGGGTCATGACGCTTCTGCTTGATGCCAAAGAAGATGCCATCCAGCGGAAAGATGCTGCCGCAGTGAAAGGCTTTTATTCAAAAGATCTGGTGATGGACATTACTGGCCCGGGAGGTCAGATGTTTCAGAGTACTTATAACATGGTGTCCAGGCAGGCTGAGATAAATGCCGAGTATGGTAAAGACTTTTATACCGAAGTTCTGGAACGGGGAGTATATGTTTCAGCCAGCCAGAATAAAGCGATTGTACAGCAACGCATCAGGGAGACTTGGCTGTTCAACGCCAACTTTAATGATGTCATGGTGGAGTCTATAAATCGCATGGAGTGGGAGCTGGTAAACGACATTCCGCAAATCACCCGGGTCAGCAAGCGCATTCTGAATCGCAGGATACTGAATGAAGTTGACCGTCAGGCACCACCGGAGCAGCACCTGCTAAATGATGCCTGACGACTTCGTTGAACAAGGCCGGTCAGATCACTGGCGCTCCTGCGAGCGTCATTGATAACGACAGCAGCTCATCCCACTCGTTGGCCGGGTTCAGCCCCTTTATCCCCTGGTCAATAACGCCTGCATGTTCCAGCATCTGACGTAGCTCGCGTTCCGACTGACGGCTCATGCCTTTTTCCAGAAGTCCCCGGCGCTTTTTCAGCATAAAGGGTGAGAAGCCATGGGTTCTGGCTGCCTGATCTATTGCCAGCTCTGTACTGATGCCTCTGGATTTAAGCCGACTCAGATGACAGAGCAACCGGATTTCTCTTGCCAGCGCCCAGAGAACAATGGGTGGTTCAATACCTTCGGACCTGAGACCACCAAGAATACGAACGGTATTCCTGACATCGCCCTGCAGAGCCGTATCGGCCAGCTGAAACACATCAAAGCGGGCATTATCTGAAACCACTTCCCGAACGGTATCGACATCAATGACAGTACCGTTTGCCAGCAGTTTCAGCTTTTCAATCTCCTGGGCAGCCGCCAGCAGGTTGCCTTCAATCCTTTCAGCCAGCAGGGTGACCGCATCTTTTGATGCCTCGTAACCTGCCATCTTGAAACGATGTGCAACCCAGCCGGGCAGTTGTCGGTGTTCAACCGGCCAGACCTGGATAAATACACCGGCTTTTTCCAGTTGCTGAAACCACTTGGCTTTCTGCGTCGCAGCATCAATCCGGTCGGAAATGATCAGCAGCAGGTTATCGGGTGAAGGGTTCTGCAGGTACTCCTGTAACGCCTTACGTCCCTTGTCTCCGGGTTTGCCATTAGGCATCCGCAGTTCCAGAATCTGTTTTTCGGCAAACAGTGAAAGCGAGTTGGCTGTTTCCAGCAACTCGCTCCAGTCAAAACTGTTATCAATATGGTAAGTGTGTCGCTCTGTAAACCCCCGCTGGCGAGCCTCCTGACGGATGGCATCGCAGCACTCAGATATTTGCAGGGGTTCGTCTCCACTGACGATGTAAATACTACTCAGCTGGCGCTTTAACTGCGCTCCAAGCTGCTCAGGTTTTAACTTCATTCCAGGGCCTCAAGTGCCTCCTGCTCTTTTTTGCGGATTTTCCGGACGCGCTCGGCCTCTTGTTGCAGAGAGGCACCCGACATGGCAGCAACCCGGCGAACCGTCGTGTTGATAATATCCTGGCGCAACTCATTGAAGATGATACGTTCTTCGTTGCTGGAAGCGTTGGACTGGTTCTGGTTCCGGGTAAAGTAACGCTCGTTACTCAACTCCATAGGGGTAAACAGTTTCAGGCCGTCACTGGTTTCCAGCTGATAGGTAACCTTCAGTGTCAACAGTTGCTCGTAACTGCCAGCGCTGGAATGGGTGCGTTGACCGGTATCCTGTTTGATACGGGTAACTACCAGATGATAAGGGGCGTCATCGTTAATGCTGATGCCTGTCAGGCTCAAGGCTCTTCTGAGATCCCGGACAAAGGTACGGTCAGACCCTGTAACAGACAGTTCGGACAGTTCGCTGGCGATATCCATCTGCCCGCGCAGCTGAAACCCGCAGGCTGTTAACAGGCTGGTGATCAGCAACAAAGGGAGAATGGCACGCTTCTGAAAGTGGCTTGCTTGTTGTATTGCTCGCTGCGTTAATAGCTGTCTGAACATGATCTCTCCATGGCACACAAGAACGACGGTTAATCGCTCAACAATAACACGCTGACCTGTTGTGGTTAAAGGGAAGGATGCCGCTGCCTGTAAAGTTGTTATTGCATATAATAAAAGTCCCCACCTTAACGGAGGTTGGAATGAGCAAGACATATTTGACTAACGCTAATGGAGCTCCGGTCGCTGATGACGACACGAGTATCTCTGCCGGGGAGCGAGGTTCGTTAACATTTGACAATGTTCACCTGTTCGAAAAACTGGCGCACTTCAACCGTGAACGAATTCCTGAGCGTGTTGTTCATGCCAGAGGTTATGGTGCTTATGGCACCTTTACCCTGAATAAAGATTTATCGGATTATACGATTGCTGACTTTCTTCAGGGAGCGGGTAAAAAAACAGACGTCTTCCTGCGTTTTTCTACTGTCGCCGGCGGTCAGGACTCTGGCGATTATGTCCGTGACGTGAGAGGGTTTGCCCTGCGCTTTTATACAGAACAGGGTAATTACGACATCGTTGGCAACAATACGCCGGTTTTCTTTATTCGTGACCCCGCCAAATTCCCTGACTTCATTCACTCTCAAAAGAAAGACCCGAAAACCAACCTGCCTGATCCGGCCCATCATTTTGAATTCTGGGCAAATCATCCGCAGTCCATGCACCAGATCACCATTCTAATGTCTGACCGGGGTATTCCCAGATCGCTCAGGCACACGAATGGTTATGGTTCCCACACCCTGAGTCTCTGGAATAAAGACGGAGAACGCTTCTGGGTCAAGTGGCACTTCAAGACCAACCAGGGCATTGAAACGCTGACCAATGATGAGGCCGCTAAACAGCCGGGCGATGGTATGCAAAGGGATCTGGTTGAAGCGATTGAGAGAGGTGATTTTCCAGGCTGGTCGGTGAAAATTCAGGTGATGACTGATGAGCAGGCAAAGCAGTGTGAGTTCAACCCTTTTGATTTAACCAAGGTCTGGCCTCATAAAGAGTTTCCATTAAAAGACATCGGTACACTGGAGCTGAATCGCAATGTTGGTAATTACTTTGCCGAAACTGAGCAGGTAGCCTTTGCACCTTCCAACCTGGTGCCCGGCGTTGGTGTCTCACCAGATAAGGTTCTGCAAGGGCGTCTGTTTGCCTACGCCGATGCGCATCGTCATCGCCTGGGAGTGAACTATCAGCAGATTCCGGTCAACAAACCGGTATGTCCGGTGCATCATTATCAGCGTGATGGCGTTATGGCTGGAGCCAGTGGTTGCCCGGTAACCGGTCATCTGCAAAATGCCGATGTTAACTTCTACCCCAATGACCGTTCTGATGCGCCTGTACCAGCACCACAGCTTGGTGAGCCATCAATGCCTCTGGAAAATGATGCCTGGCTGAAAGCCTACGATTCTTCTGATGAAGACAATTACTCTCAGGCAGGTAATCTGTATCGCATAATGTCAGAAGACCAGAAGAAGCAACTGGTGAGTAATATTGTCGATGGCCTGAGTCAGGCAACGGAGTCTGTACAGAGTCGTATGGTTGAGCACTTCACCCGTTGTGATGAGGATTATGGGCAGCGAATTAAAGCATTGCTGCTGAAATAGTCTGTTTAAATAACCTATCACCCTCTGTGTTTTTCAGCCAGCACAGAGGGTATTATCGCTCTCTTTTTTATTGACTGCTATCTGGACAGCTGGGATTTAACACCATCAACCATACCACCGAGCCCGGGCCTTTCTCCGAGTTTGATCACGTAAAGTGGTTTGTCAGTAAACCTTGGAAAATCAGCCTGAAGGTAGAACGTATCGCTGTTGATGATCATCTCCTGATTTTTTGTCAATCCGAGAAATGCTGCTACCACAATAACCAGTGTTAAAAATATACGAGACATAATTTGAAATCCTGAACATCAAATACCCTATTGTGTAATAGTTTTAATCGACTTTTCCAGCTCGGAAAAATACGGGTTCCATGTCAGTCTCGCATGTATCTTGCCTTTTTCCCGGTAACCCCAGGCTGAATACCAGATATTTTTAGCCTTTGGACATTTCTTGTCGGCCTGAAGTGTTTGACCATTGTCACACATACGATAGCTGCCATTCTCACCGTAGTAAGGGTTGGCGGGGGCAAACAGAACGTTCATGTGAGAGAAATTGCTGATATTAAGTTCCGGTATGGAGCTATCAAATACTGAGACTCTTGTATCTTTCGTCTCAGGGGAAGACCCGTACCAGACCAGTTGACTGCGAGTGTTGGTAAACCGTGATTCGAATAAGCGCAGTACCGTATGGGCATCAATAACACTGTCGTTTTCACTGATGGTCATTAACACTGGAAACGGGACAGGCTTGTGCTCCAGATCGTGTCGTACCGCCTTGCTGGTTTTGTAATACTCTCCGGCACCGTTAACAGCCAGCGAGTCATAACGTACATAGTTGCTGGTCAGGTCGATATCGGTCCAGTCCTTGAAATAGGACAGTGCCGGAGACAGAGCCACCAGGCTGCTTTTAGGTTTGTAACCCGGAGAAAACAGCAGCATTCCCTGAACCATGCCTGGTTTCTGCTGTAATGCCCAGCTGGTAATCAGGTTGGCTCCGGTAGAAAAACCTCCCAGCCAGAGCTCGTCTACTTCCGAAGCCAGCAGTTGTGTATGGTGGGCGACAGTTGTCTGCCAGTCTTCCATGTGTACCTGAATCAGGTCAGCAGGTTTTGAACCATGACCTGGCAATAGAATGGTTCTTACCAGAAAGCCCTGCTGCGCCAGTACGGGGGCAATATCAACGAATGAATAAGGTGAGTCACCCAGTCCGTGTACCAGTAAAATGCCTTTCTTTGTTGTTGTTGTTGTGGTGTTGCTGGCAGGCAGAAGTTCAAACGGACTGTTGCTGTCCAGCTCCAGAGTTTTATTGTGGGTAATAAATGCCCTGTTAGCCTCAAGCCATGTGCGGGTGTCGTTTATATACCCGGCAAAAGTACTCTGGTCATAGGCAGGCTGTGAGCCTGATACGGTAAAAGCCGGGCTGTCAGGAGCCTGGCTGCAGCCAGTAAGGCTAAAGAATAGAGCCAGCAGGAGGCTGGTTATGACAGGTCGATACAACATCTTCGTAATTATTTTTAAAGTTAGCCGGTTAAGGCAGACTATATCAAACTCTTTGGTCAGATAGAAAATCAGGGTTGCAGATTATGTTTCCAAAACAGTATCAACTGAAGGAGTAAGTCGTGAAACAGGAAAGTTATCAGGTGATTTATGAGCGAGCCTGTGAACGCAAAGGCGGAGAGCTGGCGCTGGAATCCCTGCTGGAAAAACCGTTGTCGGTTACTCAGCTGGAGAGCATTGGCAATGACCGGTATCTGGCTGAATTGACCCGCAAGGTTTTCCAGAGCGGATTTGTCTGGCGTGTAGTTGATCAGAAGTGGCCTGCTTTTGAGGAGATCTTCTGGGGCTTTGATATTGAAAAGCTGTTGATGATGCCCGATGACATGCTGGAGCGAAAAGCGACTGACCCCAAAATCATACGTCATTTGCAAAAGGTCTGGAGCATACGGGACAACGCCCTGATGATCAGGGATGTGAGCGATGAACAGGGTAGTTTCGGCAGGTTTATTGCCCAGTGGCCGGAAGATGATATTGTCGGCTTATGGGCTTACCTTAAGAGACATGGTTCACGCCTTGGAGGCAACACCGGGCCTTATGCATTGCGGGCAATAGGCAAAGACACGTTTCTGCTAACCCGTGATATCGAAGGGTATTTCAGGGCAATGGGCATCATTGAGGGTAGCGCAACCAGCCAGAAGAGTCTCAGAGCTATTCAGAGCTTTTTTAACGAATTGCATGAAAGCAGTGGCCGAAGCTATAGCGAACTCAGTCGTCTGATGGCGTTCGGGGTTGGGGATAACCGGGTTCAGGCAGTGGTCTGACCGTTTCGTTTTCTCTGTATTCCTTTTCAGATAAGGCTTGGGCAGAATTGTTGATTTGCCGGTTAATTGAGTCGTGAGCGATGCCTGATACCCTGTTATTTACAGCTGGAGTTACTCTGCCTGTTTGTATAATGCTGCTGGCGGGTATTCTGTTAAAAAAGACAGGGTATATTGATGACCACTTTATCCGTGTTTCATCCAGGCTGGTGTTTAACTTTGGTTTGCCTGCTGTCAGCCCTGGTCTGTTTGTCATGAGGACATGGGAAGTTATCTGAGATGTTACTGTCCAGCTGGCGCTTGCCTAAAATCTGTCTGCTACTGATGGCGATGACTGCTCTGCTGACAAACGTCGGTTGTACCAATCTGCCAAAAAACGTTCAGCGCACCGAATCCCACGCTTTCACCACAACAGAAACAACGGTGATAGGTTCGCATATAAAGGAAGCCCTGAAATCACACCCGAAGACTGAAACGGGATTTTACCCTCTTAGTAATGGCCTGGATGCTATGGCGACCAGAATTGCATTGATTGATGCTGCCCGGAAGAGTATTGACGTACAGTATTATCTCTATCACAACGATCTGGTAGGGCAACTCTTCACAAAACGATTGCTCTATGCGGCAGACCGGGGCGTCAGGGTCAGGATGTTACTGGATGATCTGGGTGCCTCAGATAAAGACCATATGCTGTCCGTGCTGAACCAGCACCCTAATATCGAAGTCAGATTGTTTAATCCGATTACAACCCGTGGACTGTTGCGGAACCTGAACCTGGTGACCGACTTCAGCCGGATTAATCGCCGCATGCACAACAAGTCGTTTATTGTCGATAATCAGATTGCCATTATTGGTGGGCGCAATATTGGTGATGAGTATTTTGATGCCAGCGCCGTGGAGTTTGCCGATCTTGATATGGTTCAGATTGGTGCAGCTGTACCGGATATTTCTGTCGATTTTGATGAATACTGGAGCAGTAACCACAGCTATCCGGCTGAAACGATCATCAAGAATTACAACGTCTCTGATAAAAAGCGCGCCAGGCTGATGCTCAAGCTGGAAAAAGCCGTGCAGACGCCTGAGGGACAGCAGTATTTTGAGCGTTTGTACAATGCTCCGATCATCCAGAAACTGGCTGAGGACGATTTGCAGTGGTTCTGGGGACAAGCCAATGTTTATGCGGATGCACCCGATAAAATTGAACGGGTCGACATTGATAACAGTATTCATCTGACGCCCAGGCTGGAGCCGTATTTCCAGAAAGCGCAAAAAGAAGTGATTATGGTGTCGGCTTATTTTATACCCGGTAAGGAAGGCATGGCCTTTATTCGCTCGCTGGTAAAACGCGGGGTTCGGGTAACCATTGTCACCAATAGTCTGGCTTCTATCGATGTTGGCATTGTCCATGCGGGTTATCGTCAGTATCGCCCGGAGCTGCTGGATCTTGGTGTTCAACTGATTGAGATGAAACCCAGGACGAATGAAAAGAAGAACCTGATCAAAGGTTCCAGCAGTCGCGCAAGTCTGCACGCAAAGACCTATATCATCGATGGCGATATCATGTTTGTCGGATCGCTGAACCTTGATCCACGTTCCATCAGGCTAAATACTGAAAACGGTGTGATCTACCATTCACCAGAATTGGTCACTTACATGAAAGAAGAAATACTGGGTGCAGACCGAAAGCTCTCTTGGGTGCTGAGAAAAAACGGCAATACGATTGAGTGGGTGAATGGTCAGGGAGAAGTCGATGCTACAACCGACCCGGAAACGTCCTGGCTGCTGCGTACCAGTATACGGCTATTGTCTATTTTTCCCATCGAAAGCCAGTTGTAGTCTATGCTGACTCCTGAAACGAGCCCGTTTCAGGAGTTGTTCATGTCCAGCCGCACACACCCTTATCCCCGTAGTTTCAGCCATATCGGGCTGTCTGTACCTGACCTTGAAAAAGCTGTCGAATTTTACACCGAGGTGCTGGGCTGGTATCTGATTATGCCTCCCACCGACATCATGGAAGATGACAGTGCTATTGGTGTGATGTGTACTGATGTGTTTGGCAGTGGCTGGGGATCTTTTCGGATTGCCCATTTATCAACGGGTGACCGGATAGGTGTCGAGGTCTTTCAGTTCCCCAACCATGAAACACCTGAGAATAATTTTGAATACTGGAAAACCGGCGTCTTTCATTTCTGTGTTCAGGACCCGGATGTAGAAGGACTGGCAGACCGTATTGTTCGCCATGGTGGCAGGCAGAGAATGCCTGTCAGGTACTATTTCCCCGGTGAGAAACCTTATCGGATGGTCTATATGGAAGATCCTTTTGGCAATATTCTCGAAGTTTACTCGCACAGTTATGAGCTGACGTATTCTGCGGGCGCTTACGGTCAATGAAGTCAGCCCTCCTCCAGAAGGGCTTCAGGTCTTATTTCACCGTGAGTACTTTTTTATTCGCAAAGGGCTGTTCATGCTGCCTGTAATGCAGCTTTGTGCTGCACTTTCTTGAGCTTTGGCAGCTCCCTTGCAAACACAGTCAGTGTCAGAATACAGGCCAGGACATCGGATACCGGAAAGGCCAGCCAGACGCCTTTCAGCTCAAACACCTGTGGCAACAGGTAGAGCATCGGAATCAAAATTAAGACCTGTCGGCTTAGCGTCAAAATAAATGCAGCAACAGGCTTGCCTATCGCCTGAAAATAGCCAGCAGCAATGTTCTGGGCTGCCGCCAGTGGCATCAGGACAGTGATCGTTTTCAGCCCCTGAACCCCCAGCTCCAGAACGGTTTCATCACTGGTAAACAGCTGAATCAGCGTTTCCGGAAAACTCCATGCCAGAACTGCCAGAGCCCCGGAGACAATGGTTCCGAACAGAATGGATTTATAGACGACTGCGAGAACCCGGTCATACTGTCTGGCGCCATAGTTGTAACCTGCGATAGGCAGAAAGCCCTGTGTCATACCAATAATCGGAACAAACAGCAGGGAGATGATTCTGTGCAGTATGCCATAAACCGCAACCGCTATAGGCCCTCCGTATAAATACAGACTCTGGTTAAGCAGTATTACCATGACACTGGCTGCACCTTGTCGTCCAATGGTAGATGCTCCAAGAGACAGGGTTTCACGAATAATGGCTTTGTCCCATCGGAAATACTGTCGTTTGATTTTAAGCTGACTGCCCCCACGCAGATAAAACGACAACAGGTAAACCAGTCCGGCAATCTGGGACAGAACGGTAGCGATAGCCGCACCCTTCAGCCCCATATCCATAAAGATAACAAAGACGATATCCAGTATCAGATTGATAGCCGACGACAGGCACATGCCAATAACAGAATATTTGGTCAGGCCTTCAGCACGCAGTGTATTGTTCATACACATCCAGCAGCCCAGGATGGGAATCCCCATAAGAATGATGGTGTAATATTCCATGGCATAGGGAAGTATCTCCCCGCGCCCACCAAACACAGAGAGAATTTCAGTCGCATAAATACCGCTAAGCACAGAAACCGTCGTACAGATCAGTGCTGCCAGTGAGAGTGCATTACCAAAAGCCAGTCGTGCGGTTTCAAGATCCTTTGCCCCAAGGCTGCGTGAGATAATGGATGAACTACCGACGCCGATGCCCATGCCAAGAGTCGGAATCAGCATGCTGACAGGCAATACGACAGACATTCCTGCAATAGCCATGGCACCGGCATACTGACCGACGATAATAGTATCGATGATGTTATACATCATCAGAACCAGAATGCCTGAGCATGCTGGCAGTGTCATATTCATGAGTAATTTGCCGATGGGGGCATTACCCAGCCGATTTAGTTGGCTCATAAAGATAGGGTCGGCAGGCGTCTGCCCTGTTAGTGACAGACGCCTGAACCTTTTTCGTTCAATTAAGTAGTACAGAAGTACATATCATAAAGTGAAACGGCAATGTATTGAGCTACGGGAAGATCGGGGAAAGTGCGTAGGTATCTGGTAACTGAATCCCCGCCTTCGCGGGGATGGCGATTAGAAGTTATATACCTCTGGGGGTGAGGGATAGCAGTGTTTTCTGTGCCAGTTTCAGCTCTTCGTTCCAGAACTCTTTTTTATGCAGCTGGTCTATTTTGTGGAACAGGGCTTCTGTCAGCTGCTGAGTCATCTGTGTCTGAAAACGGGGGTGATGTATCACCTGCGAAATGCAGTTGCTGTAAAGGGAATAGGTGTCTTCGGGGTTGTCTTCGGGCAGGTTTATGGCCTTTTCCAGGGATTTGAATGCATCAGAATACTGACCCTGTTGCATGGCTTCTAACGCCTGTTCCCTGAACCAGGCTGCTCCAACCGGTACACCAAACTGGGCAAGATCCCTTGACCAGATGCCCTGTTCACACAGTTGCTCTAACTGATCCAGAATGATTTTGGGAGAAGTACCCTGCTTTTTCTCATCATCCATAAAGCCCAGCCATGCCTCGATTTCCAGATCACCCATCCCTTCTGTGAAATCATGGGGAACCCCTTTACGGTGCTTTTTAGACAGTTCGAGGGTATCAATGGCCGCTTTGTAATGCTCGTTCCGCACCTGGATGAAAATAGCAACAAACAGTGCCTTGCCTTTTATGCCTTTGATTTTGGCATCCTCGTGGGAGAGCCCCCATTCCAGCAGCCCCGGTTCCATATCCGCCGCTCCTTTATGGATATGACCCAGTGCCCGGATGATCTGTTCGGGAGTGTATTCATGTTCAAGCATGAAGCTGAAAACAGAGTAAAGCTGCTTGGGGTGATTGTTTTCAATCGCCTGCTTCAGAAAACTATCCACCTGGTTTTTGGTCGCTTTTTCGCTAATAGCGGGAAAGTCGTCATGGCAGGTAGGCTTTCTTTCCAGCACCGGCTTGTCGATGATCGAAACCGGCTCAATGGGCAGCCCTGTTTCAAGATCGTGTCCCAGGGCGTTAGCTGCTTCTTCCAGCTTCATTGCATGCAGATTACTGGCCGTGGGCTTCATAGATCTCTTCCTGTGCTGATTTAATGTGAGTTAAAGGCTTATTTCTTGTATTTCGGACTTTCCGGCCATTGATTAAGGCAATTGCTGACTTTTTTACCGGCAGATGATGGTTTTCATGGGTTACCGTAAAAGAGTCGGCTTTTTGTCATGAGGCAATAGTTTCAGAAGATTGAAGGTAAGTTTTTTCCTCCGGCAACCGATGATGTATAAACCTGTAGCGAATAAGTAGGGTGAGCACCTTGGATGACTATCAGTCAATTCTTAACGGTAAAGAGATTCTGGTGGCAGAAGACAACCCTGCTAATCAGATGGTAATGAAAAAGCTGTTAAAGAAAGTCGGTATCGTGGCGGAGTTTGCTGAAAACGGGCAAATCGCTCTGGACAGTTACCAGCAAAACCATGAACGCTGGCAACTGGTGTTGATGGATTGTGAAATGCCGGTGCTGGACGGTTACGATGCGACTGCTGCCATCAGGCAGTTCGAAGAAGAAGCGGGTTTAGATCGGAAGTTGATTATCGGGCTCAGCGCCCATGCCATTCATGAGTTAAAAAAGAAAGCCCTGGAACGAGGCATGGACGACTACCTTACCAAGCCGATTGACCGGGATTTGCTTTACCAGACGCTGGTTGGCTATCTCTCGTAAAAAAAGACCGGCGCAATACCGGTCTTTCTTCAGAATCATCTATCGATGATCAGCGAGCAGCTCAGTTGGCAGCTCAGTTGGCAACAATATTCACCAGCTTGCCCGGCACTACAATCACCTTACGAATGGTCTTGCCATCGGTAAATTTGGTGACGTTTTCCTGCTCAAGAGCCAGTTTTTCAACTTCGTCCTTAGCCATGTCCGCAGGCACTTCCAGCTTGGCGCGAACCTTGCCATTGACCTGAATCACCATCGTGATGGCGTCTTTCTTCAGGGCCGATTCATCCACCACTGGCCAGCTGGCTCCAATGACAGCTTCCGTATGACCCAGTGACTGCCAGATGCTGTGCATGGCGTGTGGTGCAATCGGAGCCAGCATCAGGGTGGTGGCTTCCAGTGCTTCACGCATAACGGCACGACCTTGCTCGCTGTTGTCCCTGAACTTGCTCAGGGCGTTGTTCAGTTCCATGATGGCAGCGATGGCGGTGTTGAAGGTCAGACGACGGGCGCAGTCGTCAGATACCTTCTTAATGGTTTCGTGAGTCTTACGACGCAGGTCTTTTTGTTCCTTGCTCAGGACATTCAGATCCAGAGCAACGGTGTCAACACCTGCAACATGGTCTGCCACCTGTTTCCAGAAACGACGCAGGAAGCGGTGAGCGCCTTCAACGGCACTTTCAGACCACTCCAGAGTCTGCTCGGGAGGCGCAGCAAACATGGTGTACAGACGAATGGTGTCGGCACCGTACTGGTTGATCATCTCCTGCGGATCAATACCGTTGTTCTTGGACTTGGACATCTTACTCATGCCCGCGTGTTCAACGGTTTCGCCCGTCTCGTTCAGCGTCGCTTTTACCAGACGACCTTTGTCGTCGAACTCCATGTCAACGTCGGTGGGCGCGATCCACTGTTTAACGCCTTTTTCGTCCAGCTTGTAGAACGTGTCCGCCAGAACCATACCCTGACACAGCAGGCGCTTGAACGGCTCGTCGCTATCCACCAGACCGGCATCACGCAGCAGCTTGTGGAAGAAGCGGGAGTACAGCAGGTGCATCACTGCATGCTCAATACCACCGATGTACTGGTCAACCGGCAGCCAGTAGTTGGCAGCAGCCGGGTCCAGCATCTGGTCATCGGACTGTGGAGAACAGTAACGGGCGTAGTACCAGCTGGACTCCATAAAGGTATCGAAGGTATCGGTTTCCAGTGTTGCCGCTGCACCGTTATGAGTGGTTTTTGCCCACTCAGGATCAGCCTTGATCGGGGACTGAACGCCATTCATTTCCACATCTTCCGGCAGGCGTACCGGCAATTCTTCCAGAGGAACAGGAATTTCAGTTCCGTCTTCCAGATATTTCATCGGGATAGGCGCGCCCCAGTAGCGCTGGCGGCTCACACCCCAGTCACGCAGACGATAGTTCACCTGCTTTTCGCCTTTGCCCTCGGCAACCAGTTTGTCGCAGATTGCATTGAAGGCTGCTTCAAAGTGCATACCATCGAATTCGCCGGAGTTCACCAGCTTACCTTTTTCGGTGTAAGCGGCTTTGGTCAGGTCGCACTCTGCATCAGCGTTCAGAGGTTCGATAACCTGTTCAATGGGCAGACCAAAGCGTTGGGCAAACTCATAGTCGCGCTGGTCATGACCCGGAACTGACATCACCGCGCCAGTGCCGTAATCCATCAGTACGAAGTTTGCTGCCCAGACCGGTACTTCACGGCCTGTGATCGGGTGAATAGCACGCAGGCCGGTATCAACACCCATTTTTTCCATGGTCGCCATTTCGGCTTCAGTGACACCGTTGCTCTTGCACTCATCAATGAATGCAGCCAGTTTTTCATTGCTGGCAGCTGCGGCTTTGGTCAGTGGGTGCTCTGCGGCAAGAGCCACGTAAGTAATACCCATCACGGTGTCCGGACGGGTGGTATAAATCTGGAAGTCTTCCGGCGCACCAGCTATCGGGTTAGCAAGTTTGAAGGTCATCTGCACACCTTCAGAACGGCCAATCCAGTTACGCTGCATCGCCTTGACCTGTTCCGGCCACTCTTCCAGCTTGTCCAGGTCAGCCAGCAGTTCGTCGGCGTAGTCTGTGATTTTGATAAACCACTGTGGCAGCTCTTTGCGCTCTACCAGAGTGTCACAGCGCCAGCAGCGTCCGTCTTCAACCTGTTCATTAGCCAGTACCGTCGCGTCGTTCGGACACCAGTTAACGTTGGACATTTTCTTGTACACCAAACCTTTTTCATACAGTTTGGTGAAGAACCACTGTTCCCACTTGTAGTAATCCGGCTGACAGGTTGCCAGTTCGCGGTCCCAGTCGTAACCAAAGCCCAGACGCTTCAGCTGGCCTTTCATGTACTCAATATTTTCGTAAGTCCACGGGGCGGGGGCGGTCTTGTTTTTAATGGCTGCGTTTTCCGCAGGCAGACCGAAGGCATCCCAACCCATTGGTTGCATGACATTTTTGCCCTGCATGCGTTGATAGCGGGAAATCACGTCACCAATGGTGTAGTTGCGAACGTGACCCATGTGTAGTCGACCACTGGGGTATGGGAACATGGAAAGGCAGTAGTATTTCTCCTTTCCTTCGTCCTCGGTCACAGCAAAGCTGTTGTTTTTTTCCCAGTAAGACTGGGCATCAGTTTCGATCTGATGCGGGTGGTAATGCTCTTCCATCATAGCTCTAATAAATAGCTCTATCGAGAATCAGGTATTGGGTTTAAACGGCCAAGGATACCTCAGTGAAACCGCTTGGGATAGCATTCTTTACAGCTCTTCCCTGCCAGCAAATGACTCTTTCTCATAGGGTGCATAGGAGTGGTAGGCATCATGCTTAATCTGAATACCTGGTATTTCCAGCTTGTTTGGAGTTGGCGGCTCAGGAAGACGGCCTAAGGGGTAATGGCAGGTGTTGGGAACAGCGTACTCTTTTTGAACTGCTGAAAGCCTGCCTATAGCGCATTTGAATTCGTCAGAGGTGTGCGGCATAGGGTTATGCTCTCTGGCTTCGTTTGGAATATTTATCCACTCGCTGCCAGGTATCCCCCCGGCAAGAGACAGTTTCATAATACTGGTTGATTTTCGAGTCTTGCTGGAGAGTGATTTTTGTTCAAAAGCTATTGCTAAGTTAAAGTTACCCTGTTCATCCTTGTAGATATCAAACCCGGTCATCGGCTTGGTCTTGTCAATATTTATCCGCTCTTCACCTATTGACAGAAATCTACTAGAAACGATGACTCCCTGATTAAAGTTAACAAGCTTCCTTCTATCAATATCAATGATAAAGAGATAGCCTTTTTGCATAACGAATAGCCAGTTTTTCCCAAAAGCACGATTAAATTCAGTGTGGAAAGCTAAGTAGGCAGGAGATCGTTGCCATGGTTTTATTGTAATGGGAAATAGGAGTTTATAATGAAATTGAAAATCTTCAGCATTAAACCAGATCAACGAACGTGTGGGAAGCTTGACAGACTCAATGGATTTGGATTGACCACTTCTGCCAATGTATATACGACCATTAGAGCAGGCGAAAGCAAACTCACCGTTGCCCAGGTCTTGAAAAATTTTAGGCCTGGGGTGGCCTGATTTATCAGGCTTTTCTATTGGACAGTCAGCAAGAGTGCCACTAAAGGCACTTGTCCATGAACCGTATGAGTATTCAATGACAACGGCATTCCCATTATCGCCTACTGTGGCCAGCTGGTGAACGAGGCGTGCTTTAACGTTTGTTGAGGCACTCAGGATAACGGTAGAAAAAAATAGTGTTTTAAATAACCATTCCATAAAGCAAACCCTTGAGTTTATGAATTAGCCAGCACAGTTTGCAGTACTGAAGCTCACAGCAGGATAGCTCAATTGGTTCATTAGCAACTTTCTTGTAATAAGTTTTTCAGGATGCCTCCGTGAAACCACCCGGGGCAGCTTTCTTTACAGCTCTTGCCAGCCAAAAGCATTTTCGTTTGTGCGCATGCGAACGCTGTAATCGGTATTGTCAGGTGATCTTTCAAAGGTGATATGGGAGTGGTAATGATCCAGCTGAGGCTGATCGCCCGTTAAGCCTTTTAGCTCTCTGGGGGCAGGAGGCTTGTTTAGTTTATGAGGCCAGTGGCAACTCTTGGGAAGATCTTCTCCCAGAATGCCGGATCGCCAGTCGGCTATATCACAATTGAATTTGTCAGAGCCGTAATTAGAGGGAGCATGGTAATGTGCCGGGGGATTACCTGGCTGATTTTGCCATTGTTGCCCGGGAGTGCCGTCGGGTAGGGGCAGGCGTTGAATAAGAAGCTTAGGTTTTTTTGTTTTTTCACTGGGTAATTCCATTGCCCCCAGCAAATGAAATGTGTCTTGTTTGTCCTTATAAATATCAAACCCCGCCATTGGCAGGGTATAATCGATGTTGTGTCGATCATTGCCCATTCGCAGGTAACTATAGCCATAAAAGCCCAAATATATAGGCCAGCTTGGTATTGAAACGAGTTGTTTTGTATTGATATCAATAATAAACAGGTTGCCTTTCTGGGCAGCAAACAGCCAGTTTTTTCCAAAGGTATCGTTAAACTCTTTGTTGAACACTATCAATACGGGTGACGTTTTCGATTCAAGAAAAATCCCAATCTTCTCATTTTTATAAAAAGATGCTGTGTCATACCAGAACATGTAACTTGTGGGAAGCTGGACAGAATCAGCGGGCTTGCCATTTTCGGCAATAAACACATAACCATTAGAACAGCCAAAAGCAAACTGATTTTTGTCCAAAGGTTGGTGAGAGGCATTTGGAAAAAAATCATTTAAATTACCATTTGCTTCTGCCCTGCAGCCCTCGAGAGTGTTTTCAAACACGACCTGCCAGTTTTCAGCACCAGAATTTTCTATGACAACCGCTGTTCCTGCTGAATCTATGCCAGCTAGCTGATAGACGACTTCGGCATGAGTGTTGGTTGAAGCAATCGTGAAGAATGGCGTTAAGAGCAGTGCGTAAAATAACTTGTTCATTGAACTGAACTTGTGGATCTGAGCATTTTTCCAAATCCGATTGTGAATACGAACAATGAAGAAATATAGTTCAATTTATATTGGCGGGTGACTTTTTCGATGGCAGTTAAGTGTGCAGGTATTGCAGGTAGGTGTGCAGGTATTGCAGGTAGGTGTGCAGGTATTGCAGCGGGAGTAAAAAGGAACTCTCAATCAGCCATGAGCAGCAGTCACATGACTGACTGAGAGTGTTCTGTTGTGATGAGCTGGAAGTAGTGAGCGATTCTACTGCTTGAACAGCTCACCCAGTTTGCTGGCGAGCATCATATTGCCTTCGGTGCGCAGCTTGCCGGTCATAAAGGCCTGCATGCCATTTATTTCGCCGGTCATGATGCCGACAAAGGTGTCGGAATCAGCAATCAGGCTGACGCCCGGGTTATCACTGGTGCCTTCAACGACGGCAAAAGTGCCGTCGTTAACGTCGATATGAAATGGATCACCATCAGTGATATCGAACTGGAAGACAACGTTAAGGCCAGCGGCTGCATCGGTATCAAAACGCCCGGACAGGTCGCTGAGGACTTGCTTCATATCTGCCATTACTATTTCTCCGTTGTTGTTATTGTCGCCCCCTGACATTGCCATAAAATGCCGGGGACATTTGTTTCTGCTCTTGAGCAGAGTTATCGGGAACCTGTTAAATTATCGAGAGCCCAGCTTGTCAGCAGTTAACAAAGCCGCCAGAACCGCTTCTGCAGTCACTTCGAAAGGCAAGTTATGAATGGTTTCGCCTTCTACGCTGGCTGCTTCCGCCACCGGCATCAGTTTTTCTCTCGTTACGTCCGTTACCCCCAGGTCAGCCAGACAGGTAGGCAGCCCAACTGAACGACAGAAATCAATGACTTCCTGAATTTCAGGCAGCGGTGCATTTTCCAGAACCAGCTGAGTCAGGGTACCGAATGCTACCTTCTCTCCATGCTGCATAGAGTGAGTTTCTTCCAACCGGGTCAGGCCGTTATGAATAGCGTGGGCTCCGGCTATCCCGCTGGATTCAAAACCGAGACCACTAAGCAGGGTATTAGCTTCAATAATATTCTCAACGGCTTGGGTGCAAACACCGTTTTCAACGGCCAGCTTAGCTTTCAGGCCATCTGCCAGTAGTGTTTCGTAACACAGTCTGGCCAGAGTCTGTGCTGCCAGGGTAGGAGCCCCGCCTGCCATAGTCGCGTTCCGGGATGCTGCCACATTTGCCCGGGCTTCAAACCAGGTGGACAGTGCATCGCCCATACCGGAAACCAGCAAGTGGGAAGGGGCATTGGCAACAATCTGCGTATCAACCATGACCATGTCCGGGTTTTTGGGCAGCAGTAAATACTCGCTGAACTCACCTTCCGGTGTGTAAATAACAGACAATGCACTGGTCGGGGCGTCTGTGGATGCTATGGTTGGCACCACAACCACAGGGAGCTTGCAGTAATAGGCAACAGCTTTGGCAGTATCAAGTACTTTGCCGCCACCTATACCCAAAAGCACATCTGCACCGGCTGTCTGGCAGACGCCCTGCAGACGCTCGATTTCCTGCCGGGAGCACTCGCCATTGAATGTTTCAAAAACCAGCTCACTGTTGTTAGCTGAAAAGCTGCTACTGACACGGCCTCCAACCACCTCAGTGACAAGCGCATCAGCAATAGCCACTGGCTTGCTACCAAAGTTTTTTACGTAATCAGAAATCCTGGCAAGAACACCGGCACCCTGGATGTATTTTCCGGGAGCAATGATAATCTTATCCATGGTTGACTCCTTAATTTCAGAAATCGCACAGGCAGCACTTAGCTATTCTCGTGCAACGAGAATCATTCTGTACGACTATAAACGCTTATTGGCGTCGTTTATAGAGTTGCTTTTGCCTCTACCTTATAGGTGAGAACAAAGGCGAAAATAAGGTATTTCACTAAATTTATGGCGCTCAATGTTACAGCATAATTCCCACGATTACATACAGCAGTCGTTCTTATTTGACTGATCATTCGCTTCGATATTCTTTGACGCCAATTTTAGAAGGTTTTGTATGGCTGACTATTAGCCCCGGCTCTAGTATGATTTTCAGACCTCGGGCATACGACACTAACAATATAATAAGGTGGATAAAGTGGAAGGCGTATTCCAATCTGACCATGTTCTGCTGAAGCAGCAAGAGCGTGTTTTAACCATCACGCTTAACCGGGCTGAGAAAAAGAACGCCCTGAGTGGCGACATGTACAAAGCCATAACCTCTGCGCTGGCTTACGCGGCCGCTGAGGAGTCGGTGTACGCTGTGCTGGTGACTGGCAGTAACGACTGCTTTACGGCAGGCAATGATCTGGCTGATTTTATGCAGTCTGAGCTGGGCAATAATGCGCCGGTCATGTTGTTTCTCCGGCAGCTGATTGATTTTGAAAAACCACTGGTGGCTGCGGTGAACGGTGTGGCCGTGGGCATTGGTATTACCATGCTGCTGCACTGTGATCTGGTCTATATCGGTGAAAACACCCGCTGTCGTCTGCCTTTTGTGAACCTTGGACTTGTGCCGGAAGCGGCATCCAGCGTACTTCTGCCTAATATCATGGGACATCAGAGAGCTGCCGAACTGCTCATGCTGGGCGATTTTTTCGATGGCCGAAAAGCAGCGAGCTACGGCATTGCCAATCAAGCCCTGCCCGATGGTGATGCTGTTACGCAAAGAGCAGTGGAGCAGGTTAACAAGCTGGCACAGCAACCAAGGGAGGCATTACGACTAACCCGCAGGCTGCTGAAAAAACGTGAATACGATCCCGTGGAACACAGAATTGGTGAAGAAGGCATGATATTCGCCAAGCAGCTGCGCTCCAAAGAGGCGATGGATATTATGCAGGCATTTTTTGCAGGGGACTGATCTCAGCCCCCTGTCGCGTCAGAAGCACTCTTTAGAAGTACTCTTTAATCGATTCTACTTTAATGGAATACAGGGTGTCGGTGTACTCCGAGGTGTTTTTTTCAACAATGATCGTACCCGTCACCCAGTAAGGGGTATAACCTGCATCGGTTACTTTGATGCCCTCGTCTAATTTAATGTAAATGGTCTGATTAGGCGGCGGTGGTGGCACATGAATACAGGCACCCATAGACGGAACCAGCAACAGCTCAGTTGCTTTCTGGTTTCTGTCCATATTCAGAGGCACCAGAAAGCCAGGCATTTTGCCATAGGCTTTATCCATGCTGGCAACAGATTTGTTGCCCAGCGTGTCCAGATAGGCGATAACGGCATCACGATCCATCTTGCCCTTCTGGAAGTCTTCCACCACCTTCGGATCCGGCTCCGGCATCAGGTCGCCCCAGTCAAACTCGTGTACTTCTGCTTTTGATTCAGCTTTTGGCGACTTGTCTGCAGCCTGCGTTTTGCTGGTGTCCACCGGGTTTGCCAGAGACTCGCCCACCGACAAAGTGGCTGACAAAACCAGAACCAGAAGGAGTAACCCTTTTTTCATTGTTCCTTTATTCCTGTATCAAAGCCGGACGGTCAGACCATCCGCCAGCGAGTTTCTGTAAGCGCGCCAGGCGGGGATCACGCCCAGAACCGTCGCACTGCACACAACCAGGCCCGCAATTAACCACTCTACTGTGCCCGGTGCTGTGATCGCCAGATAAAAGCCAAAGTACTGTTGCAATGAGGGTTGTAGCGCAAACAGCAGACCATATTGCAAGGCAAAGCCAAGTGCTGTTCCGGCAATGGCATAAATCAGCGACTCACTGACCATCAATGCAAAGATATGCCCGGGACGGGCACCAACAGATCGCAGGATAGCCATTTCCCGTCGTCTTTCGTTGAGGGAAGTCAGAATGGTGGTCAACATGCCAATCAGTCCCGCCAGTACCACCATAATGGAAACCACAAGCAGGGCTTTTTCTGCTGACCCGATCAGACGCCACAACTCCTGCAGGGCTACGCCGGGCAATATGGCGGATAACGCTTCCTGACGATAGTCATTGATCATGCGCTGGTAGCGGAAGGCTGCGACTCTGGATTTCAGACCGACAAAATAGGCCGTAATGCTGGAAGGCTGCAGGTTCATTTGTCGGGCGCTGTCTGCGGATACATTGAAACCGGGTATCGGCGGAGCACCATTCGCCCAGTCAATATGCAGGGCTTCGATACCTTCCAGCGAAATCATAATCACCCGGTCCATGGGTGTTCCGGTCGGTTCCAGAATGCCGGTGATGATAAACGGCTTGTCGTCGTGTTCCTGTAAAGAAGCTGCTTCCACGCCGTGGCTGAGGGTAATGGGCTGTCCTACCGAATAACCCAGTGCCAGCGCAATTTCTGCACCGATGACTGCGTCGTACAGGTCGTCAAAGCTCTTCCCGGCTTTGAACGACAGCGGTTGATCATTGGCGTAACGGTAGTGGTCAAACATCCCCTGAGTAGTGCCGACGACCCGATAGCCCTGATGGGAGTCGCCCAGCGCAATAGGAACCGTCCATGAGACAGCAGGGTTGGCAGATAACTCTTCATAGGTCTGCCAGGTGATGTTGTTGGTGGCGTTACCAATGTGAAACACCGAATACAACAACAGGTTGATAGAGCTGCTGCGAGCGCCGACAATCAGGTCGGTGCCGGAGATGGTGCTGGTGAAGCTGTTTTTTGCCTCAACCCTTACCCGCTCAACACCCAGTAACAGGGCAACACTGACGGCGATGGAAAAAATGGTCAGTATCGCAGTGGTTTTACGATTGCCCAGACTCTTCAGGGCCAGACTGGCACTGTTCATAACGTGTCTCCCGATCTGAAGTCTGTGCTGGCTTTGTTGATTTCATGCAGGGAAATGGTGCGGTCAAACAGTTTTTCCAGAGTCGGGTCGTGGCTGACAAACACCAGTGTGTTATCCGCTGCCTGACACTCTTCAAACAACAGCTGAATAAATGCTTCGCGGGTATCGGTATCGAGAGCCGAGGTTGGCTCATCGGCAATCACTATACCGGGTCTGCCGATCATGGCCCGGGCGGCAGCAACACGCTGCTGCTGGCCGATACTCAGTTCTGTGACGCTGTTTCGTAGTTGTTCGTGGTCGTTCAGTCCAAGATGCGACAGCAGACGTAAAGCCTCCTGACGGGCATCAGTACCTGACTGTTCAACCTGTTGTTGACGCTGCCTGGAAAAACCCAGCGGCAGAGTGACGTTTTCGATCAGAGACAGGTAAGGAATCAGGTTGAACATCTGGAAAATAAAACCAATATGGTTGGCGCGGAAATGATCCCGCTGCGCCGGGGACAAACCACAGAGGTTTGTTCCCAGCACATTGACTGATCCCCGCTCAGGCACGAGTACGCCACCCAAAAGGCCCAGTAACGTGGTTTTTCCAGAACCTGAAGGCCCCCGGATAAAAACCTTCTCGCCCTGGCAAACCGTCAGTTTGCTGATATCCAGAACCGTCGAGCCCTGCTTCCAACTGAACTGAACCTGATCCAGTTCAATAACCGGTGAACGGGAATCAGTCATATCAGAAACGTACCTGTGGCTGTGCTGGCGTCATGGTTTCGGACAGCTGGCCACTCTGGGTAAAGCCCTGCACACGAATCCGCTCGCTGCGAGGGAACGCTTCAAACAATGTGGTCGAGAGCTGGTTCAGCTGGTTTACCTGTTTGCACTGGAAAACATAAGAAGCAGAAATGTCCATATGTCCGTCATGATCATGATCGTGGTCACAGTCATGGTCATGGTCATGGTCATGGTCGTGTCCATTTTTATGATCACTGTGGTGTTTATGATCTTTGTGGTCATCCCCATGATCATGTTCTTCCTTAACATGAACCTCTTTGGTTGGGCTGGCATGGGCGCTGATCAGCTGGCATTGTGCAGCATCAGACAATGACCAGATGGCTTCAGATTTCAGTATTGCCAGAGCGTCATTCAGTTGCTTTTTTTGCGCATGGGTCGTGATGGTTTCAAACCCCAGAATGTCATGGGCAGGTACCATCAGCTCCATGTGGAGTTCTGAACCCTCTGTCGCAAAGTTCAGTTCACCCTGGCCGTGAACATGGGCGCCGGCGTGGCGCACATTACCATGGTCGTGGTGGTCGCCATGGTGATGGTTATCGTGGTGATGACTATTTTGATGATGGCTGTCTTGGTGATGACTATCTTGATGATGACTATCTTGATGATGACTATGTGCCATAACGGCACCGGAAACACCCAGAGTGCATGCAGCTACAGCTACCATACGAATTGGAAAACGCATAACCAAATCCTGTTATAAAAATACTGTCGTATAAAAAGTTTAAAAAAGGTTTGTCTGTATCAGACAACAGGTGGTGCGCGGGTCAGTCGTTTGGTGGGGGTTTTGCGGTAAAAACAGCGAACAGTTCGGGTTGTTAAAGAGATTTCAGCTTTCTGAATCGTTGCCGTTCGGGTTGATTCCGGTATGGGATGGCTGAACTGAAATTTACAGGCGGAACAGTCGTGAGCATCATTGTCCAAGTGATGATGGTGATGGTCATCATGCTCCAGTGCCTGATAAAACTGATGCAGTGCCTCATTAAAACTCCCGGCTGTGTCAGCCGGTGCTTTATGAATATGAATGTTGGCGTAGCTGGCACCCGTGATGTAAATACACATCAATAGCCAGACAACAGCGGTATGACGCTGCACCCGTCTCAGAATGTTGGCTATTGAGAAGTTCATGGGGTGTTCCACTGACAAACAGTTGATGACGCTCTTTCAATCAGGGTGGCTATTTTGTCATAAAAAATAGTTACATTATAACTATTTTTATAGGTAGGGAGGCGTAGTTAGCTGCATTGTCCTCTCGTGGTTGGTTCTGGGCTGAGCCTGCGAGCAAAACCGTGAAAAACGGACAAAGCAGTTGGTCAGATGGTGGGCATAGGGTAGGGTATAGGTAGGTGATTACCTCCGTAACAATAATAAAACCGCATGGAGAGCGTTATGTCGGATCGTTTTATTCTAACCGGTGGAATGATTTGCGACGGCACCGGTCAGGACGCCTTTCAGGGTGAGCTGCTGGTTGAAAACGGAGTGATTCAACAGGTACAACGGGGCATCACCGCTCCGAAAGATAGTACTCCCAGGATAGACTGCCATGGTCTTGTTGTGGCTCCGGGCTTTATTGATATCAACTCAAACATGGATTTTTATGCCGGTTTCGGCGGTGCGGTTTATTTTGAAGGCTTTACCCGGCAGGGAGTCACCAGCTTTGTCACCGGGCAGGGAGGATACAGCCCGTTTCCGATTGCAGCTAACAGCTCACACCAGCCATTACTGAATCAACCACCCTTTGATATAGGACAGATTGAACAACCAGCAGGTGGCCTGCGGCAGTTTCAACATTATCTCAGTCCGGACATTCATCACCAGCTGATTCCTCTGGCGGGACATGGTAGCTGTCGTTTATCTATTGCCGGTTATGACAATCGTCCCCTGAACGGGAAAGAGCGCCAACAGTTGCTGGGTCTGCTGGAAGAATCCCTTCAGGATGGTGCAGCAGGTCTGTCTATTGGATTAGGTGAGCGTCCCGGAATGTTTGCCACAAAGGAAGAGTTGCTGGCTGTGGCTCAGCTCGCCCAGCGATACGACAGGCTGCTACGGGTGACTGGCCGGACACAGATGGCGTTGTCGGGTTATTACCCGCCCGTTTCCCTGAGGCGGCACAACCTGAAGGCGATTGATGAAATGGTGATGCTGGCTCGCCAGACCGGGGTAAAACTCCAGTGTTCACACCTTGCTTTTCTGGGGGGGCGGTCGTGGTACACCTTTGATACAGCCCTCGACAGTATTCATCAGGCCTGCGAACTCGGAGTGGATATCCAGTTTGATATTTCACCCCACAGTGTTGCAACCACGTCACTGATTAATCTGTTGCCTCAATGGTTTGTGGGGAACTGGCAGCAGATGATGGAATCCAGTGTGCAGCGATATCGGTTAAAACTGGCATTGGCCATGAACTTTTCCATGTCAGGATTCAGTTTCAATGATATAAGGCTGGTGTCGGCTGTTTCTGACCAGTATGAACAGTACGAAGGTGAGCGTCTGGATACGATTGCCAATGCAACCAGACAGAATCACTTTAATACGCTGCTGGATATTTTAAGTAAAAGTCATGGTCAGGCCCGGGTTATGGTTTACAAACGCTATGGCGCCGGCATGGTACAGCAGTTGATGGAGCATACCTGTTCACTGCTGGGTTCCGGAGCTGTACCTGAACCGCTTTCCGGTGTGCATAATCCATCGGCTGCGGCGGCGTTTCCCAGGTTCCTTCAAATTGCCCGCAATACCGGCGCACTGTCAATGGAGCATTGTGTGCGCAAAATGACGGGCGGGGTGGCTGATCGTGCCGGTGTGCGGGACAGGGGTTATCTGCTGGAAGGTAAACGGGCTGATATCACTGTGTTTAACTGGATGAGCCTGATGGACCTGACTGACTTTGCCGGTTATAACGCTCAGCCGGACGGTATCGAACAGGTCTATATTGGTGGTAAATGCCTGCTGAGAAACTCGCAACTGGTTTCGGCAAAAAGCGTTTCCAGTAGCGTGTGATACGGGTTCTTTTTCCCGGCAGATCGAGGTAAAGTGGCGCACCTTTTATTCCCTTCGGGGACGGTGTGATGAAATCAGCCTGTGACTCAAAACAGCCTTTCTGGCTGCAAAAAAACCTTGATGAAATGACCTCTCAGGAATGGGAATCCCTGTGCGACGGCTGTGGGCGTTGTTGTCTGAACAAGCTGGTGGATGAAGACGATAATATTCTGACCGTTGCCGTAGCGTGCAAACTGCTCGATCTGGACAGCGGCCTGTGTAAAAACTACAAACACCGTCGCAAGCATGTACCGGACTGTATTAAATTCACCCCTAAAACCCTGCACGAACATCTGAAGTGGCTGCCTGACAGCTGTGCCTATCGTTTGCTGTATGATGGTTATAGCCTGCCGGACTGGCATCCGCTGGTAACCGGAAACCCTGACTCAGTACACGACGCTGGATTTTCAGTTCGGAACAAAGGCTTTGTATCAGAAGACGATGTACCGGTAACACAATGGCACGATTATATTATTTGTACGGGCTGAATTGCCCGGCTACAGTGATTTATTCGAAAATCCTGACTTTTCTTGCAGTAAGGTCAGGATTTAAAAAGCCTTTGTAATAGAAAAACTCCTTTGTTGTCTTCTTCTCATAACTGACTGTATATAAAAGAACAAAAGGCATATTTTCGTTACTGTGCCGCCCTCTGTCATTCGTATTCCACCCAATAAACCGATGAGACTGATAAGCCCCCAGCTCATTGTCCAGCAGCGGAAGAAAGTGGTCTTTCTTATTACCGGTGGCGGTTAACACATGACGGTTCATCTGGATCATCAGGTTATCTTCCCTGGCGATGCCGTCAGCAAAGTAGTTGTTGACTTCCTGCTGGTAGAAATACTGCAAACTGACTGCTGCGGTAATCAGCCCTGTGGTAAAAATCAGTATTACGGTGATGCAGCGTGAGAGTAGTGAGAGTTTTCGGTTGCTGATCAGAACCCGCTTTTTGATGCCCATAGTATGCTCCTGTCATTAATCAGACATATCGGGCAAAACGGCGAAACAGTTAGCTGAAAAATTGACTCAGTAAGCGCTGGCTGGTCTGCTGTCAGAAGAGGTTTCCACGAAGCAGGCAATATGCTGGTATGCCGACTGGGGAAGTTTTTTTCTCTGATCCACTGGAATAATTCCAAAAGGGCAACAGGGTGACTACCCTTAATTAAAGGTCGAATTAATCGAGCCGAAACATTCAGCAGGCACTGCTTTCAGTGGTTGGCTGATGACACTCAATGATCGAGGATGAGAAAATGAAGACAAGGATGTCTGGTAACAAGGGTTTTACCCTTATCGAATTGATGATCGTTGTGGCGATCATCGGTATTCTGGCTGCGGTGGCGATTCCGCAATATCAGAACTACACACGTAACGCGACGGTGAATGCTGCTTTGACGGAAGCAAACCAGTATAAAACCGCCGTTGGTATTTGTGCGCAAACTAACGCGATTGCTGCCTGTGTTGCTGGTTTTGGCCCTGTTCCTACACCTGCTGCGAATAACAGAGTTACTGGCGTTGGCGCAAACGGTGTGATTACAGTGGTTCCTGGTGGTTCATACGGTGCGTCTTCCTTGACACTTACACCAAGCAATGACGGCACAGTCTGGAGTTTGACTTGCACGACGGATGGTGCTGATACAGCTGATTTGTGTACTAATGATGAAATAGCAAATCATCCTGACTTGGATAGAGTGCTATGATGAACTCTGCCTGATTTGTAGCTTTTTGAGTATTTTAATCAGCGCCTGATTCTCCGAAACTGTAATCCAAATTGTGTAAACGCTCGTCGTTAAAACTCCAAAGAGGAGAATAACTATGAGCGTTGACATCAATCCGGAACTCGTCGAAAAACTTGCCAGCCAGATCAAGACCCAAGATGATCTGGCTGAGCTTAGTCGCCAGCTCCTGAAGCTCTCGATGTATCTCACAGCCTGATTTCCAAAGTCACAGATGCCGTTATTGAGGAAGTGCAGAGCTGGCAAAACTGTCCTTTGGAAAGGCATTAAGCAGCGTAAGATTTTTTCATCTACACAAAATTAATTACAGGCTCAGTTTTACTTCTGCACCATAGCCCCCTCTGGGTGCTTTCATCATACCACCTGCTTTGCAGGTGGTTCTGATAATAAATATCAGATGCTAATTCGATATTGTGCTGGTCTTAAATTAGACGTCTGCTGTAATTGTTCTAGTATTGTTAGGTCTTTTCTGTTCAGTCATCAAACAGCTTTTGTTTGGCAAAGTTAATCAGAATATGTTTTCCCGAATCGAAGAATCTTTAGCGCTTCTCCTGACAGCTGACTTCGATCTGAATTACTTTAGAAAGGTGTATTTTTTATGGATACCATTCGCATCACAGCAGCCTTTATGGCAGCTCACCTCTGTCTCAGTGCCCATGCTGCTGTAACGGAAACGAATTCAATTTCAGAGTTAACCCGTCAGAGATGTCAGGCAAATGAGTACGACAAGTGGTTTACTATCAGTCCCGGTGATAATCTGGCTGATAGTGTGAAAACAATTAATCAATTGCTATCGCCATCAGTGTCAACAACAGCCCCCCCGAGCCAACTGGTTAAAAATACAACAGACAAGAATGTCACTATAACCCCAACACCCAACTCAAACACTACTGCCATACCTGCCAGCCCCGTCACTCCGACCATTAGTACAACCACACTCCAGAGAAAAAGCAGAGTATTAATAATCCTCCCAGCATCCGATATCCCTTATGTAATGAATAGCAAACTCGCTATCAACGGCTCATCACTTGGAATATGCAGCCCCAGAAGCAGCGGAGCTATGGGAATTAATGACAAAAAGCCAGCCACTATCAGGTTGTCTGCCCCTGGTGCGGAACCGGGTGATGATTTCTCACTCTTTTTTGTTTCCCAGGGTGGAAAGCTATTTATTCATGGTGTTTTCATCAATGCACTGGAAAGAGCTGAATACGCACCAATCGTCCAGCTACTGTCCGACAGCGAGGCAACTATTGAAGGGTCTGATATTATCCTGACACCGTCATACGACATTGACGTAAACAGCTCAATCGTTGATATCGCATGGAAAGGCCTCGCTCCGGTTCTCTCATTGAAGAACTCCAGGTTTTATAATGGCGTTAAACGTGGAAATATTGTGAGGGCTCGCCCTCAGGTCTTCCGGCTTGCACAAAGACGTCCCGAAGTGCGTGTTGAGGGCTCGGTGATGTATGTGACGGAAGGCAACAGCTACCTGAACACAGTCCGGACCTCGCTGATTCTTACCGGGCACAAGCAAAGGACTTCACTCACATTTGCAGAGTACACTGCGTCTTTGAAACAGCTCAGAAACAACCCTTTATCCCTGTTTACTGATAAGGATATGCTGGCGGCTACAACCTCATCTCCGAACATGTACACCAATTCCAGTTCTGGAGCGATCATGTACGCCAACACCAGTTCTACAGCGATAATGTCTAAAGGTTATACGTCCCCATATAACACAAGCACGATGCCTCAAACGACACCAACGAGCGGCGGTGCGCCTTTGTATAATTCGCTTATGTTCCTGGCAAGCCTTGCGTTACTGACTCAGTAAGCCTTATTTCAGCAAGTGTCTGTACCCTGACAGTTTTACTGCCTGGTTTGCAGCTGTTTAAATATTCTGATCAGCGCCTGATTCTCCGGCCTCTGTAAATAATGCCTGAGCTGCCGAATGGTGGCTCCCCCAACGTCTGCGGCTACCTGAAGCTGTTCGTCTTTTGCCTGAAGCAGCTGGTCCCAGTCAGAAAATGCTTTTCCAAGCTTTGCGGAACGGGCTTTGCCAATTTCCGGAATGCCCAGCGCTCGAATCTGCTGCCCGAAAGGCAGGGAGCCTGTGAGTTCAATGGCAGAACGAAAATAACCACTTTGCTCCTCGCTGTTGCCCGCTTTCTGTAGCTGTTCCCTGCTGAGTGTTAATACGTCAGCCAGTGTTTTTACTTGTCCACTATTAACCAGATGATGGATAACAGGCTCATCCAGCCCCGGCAAGTCCAGTCGTTTACTGAGCCACTGAATCCGGGCAATAAACTGTTCTTTACAGCCCGGAACCAGAGACAGGCAGGTGAATGGGCTGTATTGCTGTGAGTCGGGCAGAACCGGATGCTTTCGCTGTAAATCTCTCAGAACGACCTTATTGAAAGTGGGCGTGGCAGAACCTTTCAGGGCAATGGAAATCTGGTCGCCAATGGCAACGTCTTTGCCTTGCAGGTTATTCAGACTGCCCAGAGAAACTCTGGTGATGGTTTGTCCTCTTATCTCAACCGGCTCAAACACCGCGACCGGGGTGATAGTTCCGGTTCTGCCCACCTTGAATTCAATGTTCCGTACAGTCGTGACGGCTACATCGGGAGGGAATTTCCATGCCAGCGCCCAGTTCGGTATGAAGTTGGACGAACCCATTGCCAGCTGTTGAGCTGTGCTGTTGGCTTTCAGCACCACGCCATCCAGAAGAAAGGGTAAACGATCCGCCTGCTTTTGCAGCTGGTCGCGTTTTTTTATGGCCTCTTCAAGGCTTTTTACCGGCTCAGTAAATTGCGTGGGAAGGTAAAAGCCTATGGTGTAGAGCTGGTTAACGGTTTCAGATTCTGAGCTGGCCGCTGATGGCTGAAATAATGCCCACGGAAAAAAATCCAGCACTTCCAGCGAGCTGAGTTCCGGTGCGTTGCTGTGAATGATACCCGCTACAAAATGGCGGGCGCTGGAGTAGCGCCCTCGGTTATGAGTCTTATCATTCCAGCGATCAAGGCGGACAAACAGCTCACCATGTAAGACGATACGGGCGTAGGTGGCAGGCACTTCATCTGGAATCGCGGGGATGGCTTTTACCTTCGCAAGAATATTTTTACCCATCATGCCATCGCCACGGGTAGAGGCGGATACCAGTTTTCCATCCTGGTAAACCAGCTCAATGGCAATGCCATCAATTTTGGGTTGCAGTATCACGCCGGAGTGGTCGCTGGCGCGAAAAACCCGTTGCAGAAATTCGCTGATGTCATTATCAGACTCTGCCTTGCGAAGACTGCCCATGGAATAAACATGCTGGATATCTTTATCCGTACTCTTATCTAAAGCGTTATCAGGTGCCGGTCGCTCAGTCGTGCCGGTGTTCAGCTCAATGTTCGGAAAACAGTTTGACAGAACTTGCAGGCGTTTAGCCAGCGCATCAAACTCGTGGTCAGATAATACGGGCATCTGTTTGACGAAATAGAGCTGGTTGTGGTGCTGGATTTCCTGATTGAGCTGTTCAAGCTTCTGGCGAGCGTCCTGTTCAGGCCATTCAGGGCAGCTGGCTCGTTCTATAGAGAGTGCTGTAGAGGGCGCCATAAAGGATGTTGTAATGAAGAGAGCGATTAAGGGAATGAGCAATAACGAAGAAAAGCGTTGCATTACGACGACACCCGTTGAAGTTGCTGTTTAATTATCCGCCTGCCAGTAACTGCCTTAACTCTCGCTCAGCCTGCCTGTTTTCGGCTGCACGAAGCCCCTGTATAGCCCTGTCCTGTTTATCGATTTGTGCTTCCAGATTTTGAAGGGCTTTTTTTGTGGTTCTCTCTAGCTGTACGGCTTTGATAAAACGGTTTCTTGCTGCTGTAAACTTCATAGAACGCAGTGCGCTTTTGGGGTTTAGCCCTGCGTTTCTACTGATGGCATTAAACTGCCTGCCCGTTTTTTCTTTGAGCGCAGTGGCCCGGCTGACGGCATCGTTAAGAAGGGACCAGTTTTGATTCAGCTCCATCAATTGAAACTCGGCATTGTAAATCTGTTCCTGAACAGAGTCGGATTCCAGCAGAGGGAGAGAGGGTATTTTTGCCGTGGGGCTATTTTTGGGTGTTACAGGCGTTCGTATAGAAGCCAGCTCTGAAGCGTTTGCCTGGCGGATGCTTCGTGAATGGACCGGGGTGGGTTCAGGTTTCTTGTACTCAAGGCTGGCACTTTTGATATGACGATTGCCGGAGGCTTTGCTGACACTGCCAAAATGAAGGAAGCCTTTCAGGGCTTTTGCCGATTTTGCGGAAACCTGCTTAAACCAGTTTCCAGAGGTGTGTCCTGCGCCATTAACACTGTCAGTCATCGAATGCTTTCCTTCAGTCGTAGAAATCTGCGTATGACTTTTCGTTTATGATGTTAATGTATCGGTTGTGGAGGGAATAACTTGTAGGTTGGGGCGAGTGATAGTCACCGTGTTGGGTGTCACTTCGTTCGATCCAACCTACGCTGAGTCATTGATCAGGAAGGGTAACCGTCCGGGTTTTGGGACTGCCAGCGCCAGACATCGCTGACCATATCTTCCAGTACTTTTTCAGCTTTCCAGCCCAGCTCGCCCAGGGCTTTGTCCGGGTTGGCGTAACAGGCGGCAATATCACCTGCACGACGATCTGTGATGGCATAAGGCACTGCTTTGCCAGACGCCTTCTCAAAGGCTGCCACCATATCCAGTACGCTGTAGCCTTTACCCACGCCCAGGTTCCAGGCATTGGCCCCTTTGGTGGTGCGCAGTTTTTCAATGGCACGGACATGCCCGACAGACAGGTCAACTACGTGGATGTAATCGCGTACGCCGGTGCCGTCGTGAGTCGGGTAGTCGTTGCCAAAGACCCTCAGTTTTTCCAGCTTGCCAATTGCAACCTGAGACACGTAAGGCATCAGGTTGTTGGGGATATCGTTAGGGTCTTCACCGATCATGCCGGACGGATGGGCGCCAACCGGGTTGAAATAGCGCAGCAGGGCAATGCTCCACTCGTTATCCGACAGATACAGGTCACGCAGAATATCTTCCACCATCAGTTTGGAACGACCATAAGGGTTGGTGGCGGACAGCGGGAAATCTTCCATAATCGGCAGGCTGGCCGGATCGCCATAAACAGTGGCGGAAGAGCTGAATACGATACGCTTCACATTGGCTGTTTTCATGGCTTCGCAGAGAACCACGGTGCCATAAACATTGTTGTCGTAGTAATCGAGAGGGATTTCGCAGGATTCGCCCACGGCCTTCAGCCCGGCAAAGTGGATTACAGCTTCGAAATCGTGTTCACTGAACAATCGGTTCAGCAGGCTGCGGTCACGAATATCACCATTAACAAAAGTCAGGCTTTTGCCGGTGATCTCCTGAACCCGGCGCAGGGATTCTTCACTGCTATTGCTCAGGTTATCCAATACAACAATGTCGTAGTTGTCGTTTAGAAGCTCGACACAGGTGTGGCTGCCAATATAGCCAGCTCCGCCTGTTACCAGAATTTTGCTCATAATGGGTCACTCCCGGAGGTTGTCATTATTATGGCAATGCGACGTCATTGCCATTGTTTTGACGTACCTCTGTTTATAAATGTAGTTAGTCTGCTATTTCGGTCAGGCGCATGGACAGATCGACAGCCTCACAATGTTTGGTGAGGGCGCCAATGGAAATGTAATCTACGCCGGTAGCCGCGATGTGAGGCAGGGTATTTTCGGTGATGTTGCCTGACGCTTCCAGTTCAGGGCGATTACCTGTCAGAGTTTTGTTCAGCTCAACGGTTTGTTGCAGCAGGTCAAGAGCAAAGTTATCCAGCATAATGCGGTCTGCTCCGGCATCGCGGGCCTGATGGAATTCGTCGAGGTTTTCGACTTCTATTTCTACTGGCTTGCCGGGAGCCATGTCTTTGGCGGTTTCTACCGCCTGATGAATACCACCGCAGGCGGCAATATGATTTTCTTTGATCAGGAAAGCATCAAACAGTCCGGTACGATGGTTATGACAGCCACCCTGAGCAACGGCATACTTTTGTGCCAGACGCAGTCCCGGAAGGGTTTTGCGGGTATCCAGCAGTTTGACCTGTGTGTCTTTTAACAGGTTCAGGTAGTGGTGGCAGCGGGTGGCGGTGCCGGACAAAGTCTGCAGGAAGTTCATGGCAGCACGTTCACCGGTCAGCAGGCTTCGGGCAGAACCTGTAAGGGTGACCAGCAACTGGTCGGCCGCCACCTGTTCGCCTTCTTTGATATGCCATTCGATGGTGACTTCAGGATCGATCTGCCTGAACACTTCATCAAACCATGGGCGACCACAAATCACAGCCTGTTCGCGACAAATCAGGCGGGCAATCGCCTGCTGCTGCTCAGGAATCAGTGCGGCGGTAATGTCGCCGGTGCCAATGTCTTCATTCAGGGCGTGCCGGACATTGATGTTAATGGTGTCTTTCAGTTCAGGCGTCTTCATCGTGACCGCTTTTGGATCTTCTTAAAAAAGTGCGCTGCATTATAAGGGAATATCACTAAAGGGACACCTCGCTATGGCTTTTACTGGCAGACAGTCGTGTTTTTTGCCGCTCCAGTGGCAGGCTGATGGTGAATTGACTGCCCTGATTTATTACGGAATCGACCGTCAGGCTGCCCTGGTGGTGGGTTGTAATAATAAAATAGGAGACAGACAGTCCAAGCCCGGTGCCAACCCCGACATCCTTGGTGGTAAAGAACGGTTCGAAGATGCGCTTTCTGACACGGTCACTCATACCACAGCCGTTGTCTGAGAGAGAGATGACCGCCTGATCGTTTTCGTGCCGGGTTTTGATACGAATTCTTCCCGGCGCGGATTTATTCTGGCGCTGATTAATAGCATGAGCGGCATTTTTCAGCAGGTTCAGCAAAACCTGCTGCAATTCGCTGGCGATACAGGGAATTTCTGTTAACGCCGGATCAAGGTCGTAGTCCACCCGAATTTGCATAAAATCAAACTCGGATTGCCAGTTCAGGTCAGAAGCAGCGATATCGACGGTCTTTTCCAGTAACTCTTTCAGGTTGGCAGAGGACAGAACCGGTTCAGCCTGACGACTGAATTTCAGCATGTTTCTGACGATTTCCGAGGCTCTCAGACCCGCATCCTGAATATTATCGAGAAAGCGATTGATTCCCCGGTCTTCCAGGTAGGCATTCAGCTCGTTCAGGTCTACATGGTGTTGCTGTGCAGTGTGCTGGTTGGCGGGCAGGTCAACAGAGATTCTGCGACGTATATTCTGGGTACCCTGAATCACTGCACCCAGAGGGTTATTGATTTCGTGTGCCATGCCTGCGGCCAGCCCGCCAACCGTCATCATCTTTTCGGTCTGCACCATCACTTCTTCCAGCTTAAGCCTTTGAGTGATGTCGTCTATACGGATAACCGCTTCCGGATGTTCATCACCCGACAGCGGATAGATGATTAAATCCAGATAGCTGTCGTTGCCTGCAATAGCCACTGGCAGCTTTTCTAGCCTCTGGGTGCTTTGTTCTTTCAGCGTTGTTTCAATCTGTGGCTGGCAATGCTCAAGGAAGGGTAAGGCATTAACTATTGTCTGACCGATTACTGGCTGATGGCTATCTTCTGCGAGACGGGCCGCTTCGGCGTTACACTGCTGTATGACCAGCTGGTGATCCACCGTGATCAGCGCCGATGGCATGGAGTTGATAATATTGTTGAGGTATTCCTGAAACTGTTTCAGTCTGCGCTCAGCCTGCTGGCGCACTTTTATCTCATGTTCCAGCTCCTGATTATTGCGCTGCATTTCAGTTAACAGCTGTCGTTCATACTCTTTTTCTTCTTTGAGCTGCTGATCTCTGGTGGCGATGCGAGACAACATAACGTTAAACGCCTGTGACAGAGTACCGATTTCGTCATGGTGAAAGACACTGGCGCGGATACGGTAATCTTCATGTTTTGATACCTTGCCCGTTATACGAGTCAGGTGCAGGATGGGTTTGGTAATAAAACGACGAACATAATGGGTGATGGTCAGTGTGATCAGCAGGAAACTGACGACGATGACCATTCCGGCAACCCCCATAACACTGGTCGGGGCAAGGTCATGGTTGGAAAGCAAGTAGGCAGAAACCATGAAGGCACTGCTGGCGATCAGCCCAAGGGAAAAGGCTATGCCGATCAACAGGTGCAGGAGTTTGCTGCTGACGGTCAGTTTTGAGAAGTAGGCGTAGAGTGTTTGCATGGGCTTTGTCGTATTTTTTGTGGCCCGGGATAAAGAGCAAACTATCGTATTTGTACTTCCGTGACAAATTTACCAGCGAACGCCTTTTTGTGAGAGCCTGTCCATCAGCTGTTGGTGGGCAGGAAGTGTCAGGCCTTCTTTTTCAGCGACCCTGATCAGATAGCCGTTGATAAATGCCAGCTCGGTTCTGCGTTGCAGACGTGCATCCATGCAGGTTGAAGAGTGGTTGGCGGCTGTTAAACGGCAAACTTCGTATACCTTTTCGTGCAGGGACTCTGGCGTTGTCCGACCCAGTGTATTGCTGACATGAACAAATTCATCAGTCAGCTCATCCATCAGTGACTTTTTGTCATTGTCCAGCAATGCGCCATTCTGGCAGTCAAAAAGGGCAGTTAAGCCGTTGATGGCGCAGTTGACAGCCAGCTTTTGCCATAAAACATTCTTAATGTCTTTACTGGCGGTCATCTTCAGAGGAAAACCCTGAAACTGGCA
Organism: Endozoicomonas gorgoniicola; assembly: GCF_025562715.2. NCBI lineage: Bacteria > Pseudomonadati > Pseudomonadota > Gammaproteobacteria > Oceanospirillales > Endozoicomonadaceae > Endozoicomonas > Endozoicomonas gorgoniicola. Next base: position 3,827,148 of record NZ_JAPFCC010000001.1, on the reverse strand, counting down.
GAGAAATTCTGTGGCCGACTGATGGTTAAAACAACCAATTTCTGTCAGTCCCTGCCCTGCGTGATGGACATGCAACGGTTCTCTGATCCAGGCTCCATCAGTGGTTGAGCCAATCCAGATGTTTTGTGTGGGAAAGGCTTTTGCGACCGCCTCCTGACTGCCCATACCATTTTGCAGTAGTAGCACATTGCCGTGTTTCGCCAGCACAGGCCTGATAGAGTTCATAGCGGTCAGTGCGTCACCCGCCTTGGTGCAGACAATAAGCTGGTGTATCGGTGTGGTTATCTCATCAGCGGTCATTACACTGACCGGGTGACGAGTTTCTGTTTTATCCAGATGGGTCAGGGTCAGTACTGCTGTGTTGTCTGTCTTTTTGTTTATGTAGTGTTCTCTGTTACGGACAATCATAACAGGAGAACATCCAGTGGCCAGATGAAGAGTTGCAGCCCAGAGGCAGCCGATACTTCCGGCTCCAAGAATATACCAGGGGTGTGATGACATCGTTTATTTGCAGGGTCAGATGAGTCAGTGGATTCAGGCGCTACAGTGTAACACAGGGCATCAGGGATTTTTTTGAACAATTTTTCTAAATGCTTTTTCTTAACGAGAGTATTTTGATTCCATGTCTATACTTGCTTGATGTTTCTGACACCTGAGGTATCTGGACTATGAGTCATGTTTATAAAATTCTTGAAGTTGTCGGCAGCTCCACCCTCAGCAGTGACGACGCTATTCGTAATGCCATAGCGACAGCAAGCGTCACGTTGAAAAACCTCAACTGGTACGAAGTGGTGGAACACAGGGGGCATATTAACGATGGGGAAATTGGTCATTTTCAGGTGACGGTGCGAATTGGATTCAGGCTGAATGATAAAGAGTAGGTTAACGTTCGGATAAACTCTTCTGGTCGAAAACAGCCCTGGCAGCTCCGGGGCTTACCTCTGACGCTTGCCTCGAAGACAGCGTTCCCTGACAATATGGGGTATTAATCTCTTTTATGTGGAATTCTTCATGCCTTCATTTGATATTGTTTCTGAAGTGGATCTGCACGAACTCAGCAATTCTGTAGACCAGTCAAACCGTGAACTGACCACCCGTTATGATTTTCGTGGTGTTGATGCAAGCTTTGAACAAAGTGGTGACACCCAGATCGTAATGACGTCTGACGCAGATTTCCAGCTGGTGCAAATGCTGGAAATGCTGAAAACTAAAATGGTTAAACGGGGCATCGACGTCAAATGTCTGGAAGTCAAAGACCATTACGGTTCCGGCAAACAGGTCAAGCAGGAAGTGACTGTACGCCAGGGACTGGATAAGGAACAGGCTAAAAAGATTGTGAAAATGATCAAGGATGCCAAACTCAAGGTTCAGCCGGCTATTCAGGGTGAACAGGTTCGTGTAACGGGTAAAAAACGGGATGACCTGCAACAGGTGATTGCCATGCTGCGGGAAGCTGATACCGAAATGCCGTTGCAGTACAATAACTTCCGTGATTAATTTACAGTTTTCTTTACAATTCTCGTAGCTTCAATAAAACCTGAAGCTATTATTGAGGAAAGGTTTTTCAACTCTTTCCTCAACTCTTTCCTCAACTCTTTTCTCAACTCTTTTCTCAATAAGAAATGATCTATCGACCACAATCAGTGGTGCTATTATTGATGACTTATATTAGCGAGGGTTATCCTTATTTTCGCGCTTATTAGAATATTCATTGAAAGAAGCTTGTGTGCGTTTACAAGAATTCCCTATCAATAAGTCTATGTTTTTAAGAACGGCTTCCTGCGTAACTTCCTTATCATCAGATGGGAAAAGGAGCTTTATTGTTTCTATTTTATAGTCAGAGTCTGTTTCAGGGTTATTAACAAATTTTTTAAAGTGCAACATGTTTTTTTTTGAATGACAGTAATTCTTATATTTTTCTCTACTTGCTTTTGATATAAAAAAACTTCCATCATATACACCAAAATCTAAACAGCGACTACTAAACATTTCGTATGGAATTTCCTCAATATAAAGTTCTCCCCTGTGTTTATTTTCATCAAAGATAAAATCATCTATATCATCGCTACTGATATGCTTTTTAGCAAGTTCTGCAATGGCCTGATATTGAAGAGTGTCAATATCCTTCTTTTTGCAAGGTTCTCCATCATCAAATAATTCATCAAAAACCGAAAGAGCAAACTCAGCTGTCGGAAAAAGCTCAGGATATTTTTCTTGTAGTTCGGTTGCTCCATTTAACGTTAACGTTCCCATGCCTCCAGCATCTCTGTTACAAATGATCAGTAGTTTACTATCACTTTCTTCTGGCTCTATGTGACTAAAGAGAGCGCGGGCAACATATTGGAAAAAATATCGACTATCCATCAGATCAGTAAAAATTTCTTCCAGATTATCGGAAGTCGTGCCGGAAAAAATTTGTTGTAAAAGAGCATTCTGTCTTTGATCTGAAACAAATGCTGCCAGAGCTTCTTCGGACTCTGACGGGTTCTGGTTTTCAGTATTTATTTTACGTTTGAAATCATAAATAGCTTTCCTGGTATCTTCTATTGTCTGAAATTGTTCGGGAAAACTCCCCATCAGCTCAGTAATTTGTACATCCTGATACTTTAAAATTAAATTTGCTACTGCCTGATATTCCAGTGTATGCGTGGTTTCGTTAAAATCATTCTGTTTTAATATCTGAAAGGCTGCAATAGCCACTTCTGTTGTTGCAAATAGTTCAGGGTTGTCAGCCTGCAGTTCTCTTGCTCCCTGCTCTGTCAGATTGCATGAGTTGAGGCAGTCGCTGGGGCCTATTAGTAGAAAGGTGCGGGTGTTCCCATTCGATATTACCGGCACGGTTTTTAAACGATATTCCGGGTTACTCGAATCATAGCTATTCGTAGAAGGAATTATGTCCCAGGAGGCATTGCTGTCTGAATCTTCTGAATCTTCGGAACTGGATGAACCATCAGAACTTTCGTCATCGTCGGTTTCACCATTTCGCCTCACGGGATAACTATTTTCAGAGGATGACCTTACGGGCAGGGAAATGCAAATGGACTTTGTATCTGGCTCTGCAAACTCAAGGTCTTCTTCAAAATTAAGGCTGTCATTAACAGGGGTTTTACCCTCTGTTTTCAAAGTTATCGGCAGGAAGTTTGTTACGACAACGACGTATTTTTTTAGTATTCCATTCCATTCTAATTGAACTAACTTATATTCTCTCTCATCTTCGGGGAGATTCTGGCGAAGTGGGGTGTCAGTTTCCTCTTCAGGGTTTTCTCCAAAATGGAAACCCAGATCATCATCAAAATCATCAGCGTGTTTCTCTGTCCGATTTTCGTTGGCCAACGTCTCAATATCATCATTAAGCAGTTTTGAATACGTCAGCATTTGCCAGGTAGATAAATGAGCTCCATTCATTTTTGGAGGAAGATTTCCCATAGAGGGAGGGAGTGGGATTTGTAAATTTCCGGCTAATAGGGTTCTGGAAAATAAAGAAAAAACCAAGAGCAAAAGACAAGTGACGTTTGTTTGCATGGTGACTTCTCTTGTTGATTAAAGCGATATTTCATTGACCTTTAATCATGACAGCACCGCAAACAGCACTTTTCTCAAGTTAGGTTGTGGCTGATTTGATGCTCTTCATGCTTTGCTGTTTCTCCCTAAACTCGCAGAGCATAGACTATGCAACGTAATTACTCAAAAACCAGTCTCTTCCAATATGAAATGAGTATTGTCAGAAAAATTTGTGTTGCTATAGCTCAGAAACGTCTTTTATTAATTTAATATCAGGCTGATTATCTATGCCTGTAGTTTCTTTTATAAAATTTTTGAATGGCGTTAGACCCAGAGGAATAAAATAATTCATTGTCTCTGTCGTATTCCACTGGTCCGGTGCGTAGCCTAATCCTACTACCATAGAGTTCTTATCCAGCAAAACTGCCCCTCTCTGAAATTCACGGCTTAATACCTGTCCGGAACCTTCAGGAATTGAGCATATTTTCCAGTTCAAGCCTCTGACAAAGGGGTTGCAGTTTGACTGATCCTTTATTCTGACCGAATGAAAATGCATATTTATTTCAGGAAGGCTTACAGCATTGTTTTGTTTCAGCCTCTCCAAATAATACACCGTCCACAAAGGGAGGCGATCTCCCAGTTCATCAAACCATGAGTGTTTTTTAAAAGACAAAGTGGGAAAGGGAGGATTAAGTGTTGATTCCAGTTTTAACAGAATAGGGTAAGAAGTATGGTATGTGCTCGGACGCCATACCTCTGAGACTGTAACCTGATCACCTTTTTTCTTCGATTCAGTTGAGAAGCGAAGCACTATTTTCTCCCAAGGTTCAAGTGATTCCTGATAAGACCGTCCCACAATCGTTTCTTTCCGGTACTGTTTTTTCGGTACACAGTCACTTGTAGTCAAAGCCCAGCTTTCATGAATAATAACAGCGTGGCAGCTTATTGGATTTTCATTAAAGTCAATGGTTTCGAGAAAAGCCAGCCAGTTGGATACACCTGCTTTTATAGCCTTCGTGCTGGTAGTCTCCGCCATTGAGTAGAATACCGGGAACAAAAGGGACGTAAACAGTACAGCTCTTATTGCTTGAATGTTGGGCACAGTGACTCCTTATGTTTATGGTTTTCTTGCATCTGCTGACGCCACTTTTAATTTCCACGCCAGCATTATCAGAACCAATGATGGAACCCCCATCAACGCTGTGGCAGTGAAAAACGAAGCATAGCCTATGGAGTCCACCAGTACGCCGGAAAAACCAGCCAGAAACTTTGGTAACAGCGCCATGACGGAACTGAACAATGCGTACTGAGTGGCAGAGTAACTGACGTTAGTCAGGCTCGACAGGTAAGCAATAAAGGCAGCCGTCGCTATGCCACCCGCCAGATTATCCAGCGAGATCACGGCGGTCAGCCATGTGATGTCGTGGCCTATACCGGCAAGAAAGGCGAACAGCAGGTTGGTTATTGCTGCCAGTAAACCACCGGCAAACAGAATCTTCATCACCCCGAAGCGCACCATCAGACCGCCGCCAATGGCTGCACCAACCAGCGTCATAATGACACCATAGACTTTTGAAATGGCAGCGACTTCCTGTTTGGTGTACCCCAGGTCGACATAAAACGAGTTTGCCATGATGCCCATCACCACATCGCAAATGCGGTAAGTGCTGATTAATCCCAGAACCAGAAGCGCATGCCAGCGGTAGCGAATCAGAAAGTCCAGGAAGGGACAGATAATGGCACCGTAGAGCCAGCCAGCGGTACGGACAATAAAACCGGGCAGGTGAGCGTTATCAGCCATCCACTGTTTAGCCCTGAGTTCCAGCTCCTGTCTGGGAGGCTCTGCCGGTTCATTGATAACCAGAGTCGTGATAATACCCACTCCCATACAGCAGGCCATGATGAGGTAAGCCATGCGCCAGGGGTACTGGTCATAGGTTCCTTCAGTCACGGTAAACGTTGCAGCGATGCTTAATACACCAGCCGTTGCAAGAATCATTGCCAGACGGTAACCCACCATGTAAGTGGCTGCCAGGGCAGCCTGAAGGTCTTTGTCGGCAGACTCAATACGATACGCGTCGATGACAATATCCTGAGTGGCAGAGCCAAAGGCGACCATGACGGCAAACAGCGCCATCGTCCACAGATCAAGGGCAGGGTCTGTGATCGCCATTCCCACCAGAGAACAGGCAATAACGATCTGGGATAGCAGTAGCCATGCGCGGCGACGACCCAGAAGGGTACTTAATATTGGCAGTGGCAGCCGGTCAACCAGTGGCGACCAGACCCACTTAAAGCCATAAGCCAGCCCTACCCAGCTGAAAAAGCCGATGGTTGAACGACTGACATCTGCCTCCCGCATCCAGAAAGACAGGCTCGAAAAGACCAGCAATATAGGAAGGCCTGCTGAAAAACCAAGGAAAAAAAGGGTAATAGCCCGGCGATGAAGGTAGACCGACAAAGTCTGCCGCCAGTTGGCGGAGAGCGTTTTCAGGTTTGTCATTGAGCTTTCCGGGGTTGTTAAGGTTTTATTTGGAAAAGAAAGTAACTATAGACATCTCTGTATTAATCGAGGTTCAAATTATTGCATCGGTTATTTATTGTTGAATTATTTGTTATGAAAATGCAATTTTTGCTCATGGCTGTTTTCGCTCATGGCTGTTTTCGCTCATGGCTGCTTTGATCGAAAAGAGAAGCTTTTCTAAAAGAACTGATGGGTAAAAAGCGAAAGAGCCACTTTCAAACCGGTGAAAATGGCTCACTGTTATCAGGGTGTCTGGTTTGTCTCCAGAAAGCGGTTTGCCATCCAGATCAGAACCAGTACGGGAGCCCCCAGCAGTGCACAGAAAATAAAGAAGTAGTTGTATCCAATTGCATCCACCATCACGCCGGAAAAACCTGCGACAAACTTGGGCAGCAGCAACATCATGGAGCTGAACAGGGCGTATTGGGTAGCCGAATACTGAACATTGGTCAGGCTCGACATCCAGGCAATAAAGGCTGATGTCGCAATGCCGGCAGCCAGGTTGTCTGCTGAAACCACCAGGGCAAGCCAGTAAACGTTATTGCCCACCAGACTCATAATGGCGAACAGGGCATTGGTAACGGCAGTGGCAATCGCCCCGGTAAACAGCATTTTCATCACGCCAAAGCGCATGGTCAGCGTTCCGCCAAGAGTGACACCGACCAGCGTCATAATGACGCCAAAGATTTTGGTGACGGTGGCGACCTCATTCTTGGTAAAACCCAGATCGACATAGAAGGGGTTTGCCATGATGCCCATAACAATGTCTGAGATTCGATAAGTGCTGATCAGGGCGAGTAACAGCAGGGCGTGCCAGCGATAACGGCGGAAAAAGTCTGAAAAGGGGCAAACCACTGCGCCATAAAACCAGCCTGCCAGCCTGACCAGCGGTGTTGGCAGGTGAGCCTTTTGCGCCATCCATTGGGTGACTCTCTGTTCCTGCTTTGGGGTTTCGAGTTTAACCTCCGGCTCGCGGGTGACTAATGTGGTGATGATACCAACCGCCATAAAGCCCCCCATAAACAGGTAAGCAACCATCCATGCGGACTGCTGGTAGCCGGTACTGTCTCCTGCTGCCCAGGCGGCTATCGCCAGAGTGCCTGCACCTGCGACCATCATCGCCAGACGGTAGCCAAACATATAAGTAGCCGCCAGAGCCGCCTGCAGACGTTCTTCAGCGGCTTCAATACGGAAGGCATCAATGATGATATCCTGCGTTGCCGAGCTGAAAGCCACCAGTACGGCAAAAAGTGCCATTCTGGTCAGGTCCCGGGTTGGGTCTGTGAAGGCCATGCCCAGCAGCCCGGCGACAATGGCGATCTGGCTGAACAGCAGCCATGAACGACGACGACCTAATAATTGACTGAGCAGTGGTAAAGGCATCCGGTCAACCAGTGGCGACCAGACCCACTTGACACTGTAGGCCAGCCCTATCCAGCTGAAGAAGCCAATGGTGGCACGACTCACGTCGGCTTCCCTTAACCAGAATGACAGGCTGGAGAACAGCAACATCAGTGGCAGGCCCGCAGAAAAGCCCATAAAGAAAAGCGTGAGAGCGCGGGGATGGCGATAGACTTTCATGGCGTCCCACCATGAAGTCAATCGTGTTTTTGAAGGTACAACAGGCATAGAGGCTCTATTTTATTGATTCAGGCTGCCCAGCAAAAACTGCTGCCATTTTTTTCTGTCAGAGTCTGACAGCTTGTTAAGGGTATCCTGACAGATAATGGCCATTGCCTGAAGTATGGTTTCGGGTGGGTAGTCCAGATTTTCCAGCTGACGAATGATTTCAATGGCCAGCGTCATTTCTTCAGGCAGGTTGTTCATAGCTATTCCCGTACATAGTTATTCTCCGTTCCATCCATAGCTATTCAGGCTGATTTTACCGGCGATAAAGGTTACGCCTTCCTGTTCCAGTAGCCCCTTTTGTTCATTATATTTCACACTGTCTTCCGGAAAAGAAATGCGTCCTTTGCAGTTAATCACCCGGTGCCAGGGCAGTCCGGAACCTTTGGGGAGCTGTTTCAGAATACTACCAACGACTCTGGCATAACCCGGTGCTCCCGCCATTCTGGCCAGCTGACCATAAGTGACGACTTTGCCTTCAGGCACCTGGCTGAGGACGAGCCAGATATCGGTATGACTGAATGGTGCTTGCAAGGCGTTCTCCATTAAAAATACCAGAGAATAACCTAAAACTTCTGTAGAGTTCATTAGCATTTCTCAGTCAGCCCCCTGATTGTCAGCATCAGAGCCTGACTGGTAGCGCAGGCAAAGAGAGACTTTATAAGGGTTAGCCGCTGGTAAATTGTCTTGAGTAATACCGCTATTTTATGGAATTCTTACGCGTTTTTGATAGCCAGAAAAGCTTGTTATTCCCATCGTTGCAGAGGTTTTTTCAAGGTATTCATGAAGCTCCAGCTGTTCCGGGGCCGTAATCCCAACGTTTGTCTCAGGTTTTTGGTGAACCTCCTTAAAGGCTGTGCTCTGCTGTCTCCTATCCTGACAGGCGCTGGCCGGGCTGATACGGTCTGGCTTGAAAATGGAGACATGATCTCTGGTGAAGTGATCAGTCTGGATGCTGGAATATTGAAGCTGAACACCGTCTATGCCGGTGAACTGAGCATTAACTGGCGGCATGTTCGTTCAGTTAAAACGGATAACCCCTTGTGGATTAATCTGATTGGTGAAAACAAAGCACAACTCAGGGAGCTGCGGGGCAGCAGTGATAATCTGGTTATCGTGGATGAAGATGGTTATGAACGAGAATTTTCAGCCGCCTGGCCCGTTGCCAGTATGGCTCAGTCGGAACCGACCTTAGAGGATAAATGGGAGTTCGGGGGACATGTCAATGTTAATCTGAATAGTAAGAGCGGCAACGACATTGAGTCCCGCTACCGGATGAATGGCCAGATGCACCTGAATGATCAGTGGAACAAGAACCGGCTGAAGTGGAGTGTGGATATAGAGCGGAAAGACAAGGGTGTCTGGAAGAAAGATGTCTGGGATCTGCAGTACGACTACAGTCGTTATTTTACTGAACACTGGTTTGCTAATATGTCATCCAAAGAACGTTACCATTCCCGTGAAAACCTTCGCAGTCGTGCCTATATCGGTGGTTTTGTTGGTTACAGAGTTCGCGAAACGTCCACTGAGGCACTGCTAAACAGCGTGGGACTTACCCAGATCTGGGAAACCTATGAACGGGAAGGTAAGAAAAAAAATCTTGCCATTGGCTGGAAGCTGTTTCACAGGCGATACCTGATGAGTGATCTGGAATACTATGTTGATAGCGGCCTTTATTACCGGATTCAGAGCCAGAATCAATGGATCTGGGATGGCGAACACGGCGTTCGTTACAAAGTGACCGATCATTTATCGCTCAATGTGACTCAGAAGTTCGACTTTGACAGTCAGCCTGGTGAAAATGAGAAAATGCTCGACTCGCAGGTAAAGTTTGGTGTTGGTTATAACTGGTAACCAGTCAATATTCGAGGTTGAGAATGGATTTTGACATCCTACCCCACCTGAGTCGGTGGAGGATTCCTGTTAGTCACCTAACAGGTTCCTGTTTCACAGTTCGTTGCTCAGGGAACAAGCTTGGTTATCGCATAAAAGTTCCACAGTGGGAACTTTTACGGTGACGAGCCAACCCATGTTCCCTAAGTCTCACACGAACTCCGCAGGCTTAACCACATGAATGAAGATCATGTGGATGCCATGGTGAAGTACTGCGTTAATGCAGGTATTGTTATTCCTGAAGGTGTTTCCCCCAGAATGGCGGGCGTTGACAGCGAAGGAGTGCACCTGTTACTTGGCGATCAGGTGGTTCGAATTCCTTTTCCTGTCTCGGTTGAAGAACCCATGGCAGTCAGAAAGGCTCTGGTCGATATGGCGCGGGCTGCTTAATTAAGTTGACAGTCTTTAGATAACAATTTGAGATAAAAAAGCTGTATCTAATAATTTAATACAGCTTTTTTTTATGTATTCATAGATCAAAAAGCTTTTAAATCAAGGGATTTGTCTGTTTTTTTTGAATGGTCGATTCTGTTTTAAAAAATAAGGAACTTGTTTTTTCAGTTTCAAATTAATGAACTAATTAATTTGGAAGGCATCTATTAGTTCATAAGTCCCTTTTAATGGGTATCTGAATTTAATTAAACAAGGAAGAAAATTAATATGGATACAATTAATACGCTTTTTAATACTTCGGCCTCTTATGGCCTTGATGCTTACAATAAGATGGCCAGTCTTGCTCAAACCGTTCGTGATGGTGGTGCTAGTGCCTATAGCAGTGTAATGGGAAATGTCTCTTATGCTGATGCAAAAAACTACCTGTACATCAATGGCTCAAGCTGTTACGAAACTTTGAAAAATTCCGCTGCGACTCTTTACAGCAGAACCGTAACAGACTATTTACCTGCAGCCGAAAAAGGATTTTCGGATCTGCAACGTATCTCAACAGCCTTTGGTGAAAAAGTAAGAAAGAACGCTCCTGAGTCATTACAGTCTGCATTTGCTCCATCACAGAGAACGGGTATGAGCGCAGCGGTAATGACGGTTGCTGCACTACCGTTTGCAGTGCCTTATCTGGAAAATCAAATGACGAGCTATTCCTGTGGAAGAGAGCTGAGCAGACAGAAACAGTTGCAGCAGAAGGTAATGGCTGATGCTACGCAGCAAACACCGCAAGAAGCGATCGATTCACTGGAACAGCGATCACAAAATCTGAACGAAGCCATCAATGGGCGCAAGGCAATTTTGAACCGTAGCTGTTTCAGCCTTTGGAATCTCGGTAAAACATTACTAGTGGCAGGTTCTTCCTTTGTTCTTGCACCTTATGTTACCGGGGCGCAGATGGGAGTTTATGCTGCAACCGGTTTGGCGCATATGGTTTACCGTAATGTTTCGAATACGAGCCAGACCCGGTCTCAGATCGCTGAGCTTGAAAGCATGAAAACAGCTACAGATCAGGCCAAGGGTGATAAAGACAATCTTAAAAACAGTCTGGAAGAAGCTGTAAGGTTGACAGCAGAGAATATGAGAGTGATTGCGGAGAAAACACAGGTCACTCAGGAGAAAGCTGCCATAACTGCCGACAGAGACGATATTACGGCACAGCGGAACCAGGAGCGTATTCAACTTCATAATGCTATTCAGCAGATTGGTAATGAGAAAGCACAGCTTCAAAATCGTGTCGACGAGAATGACGCTTTGCTCGCGAACCCAGATGTAGCTTCATTGGTAGAAGCTCATAAAGTGGTTAAGGACGTTGCTGACAAGGACCAGGAGATTGTTGAGGCGCAACGGCTTCTTGATGAAAAACAGCAGGAAAGAAACGATCTGATTGTTGAAAAGCAAGCAAAACAAGACGAGATGCAACAAAGAATGGACGCGTTAACCAGACAGCTTGCGGCTATTAACTAAGCGACTCATTCACTTTAAACCATCCTGAAAAAATCGCCTTCTATTCCGGAAGGCGATTTCTTATTGTGTCATAAAGATTTGGACTATCAGGTCGACTTAACGATTAATATTTATTCAATGTGATCGTTACAATGCACAAGATAACGCCACTTCTGCTATCCGTTTTTGTATCTGTAAACGCCGCTGCCCTGTCGTCATCAGCCTATGGCAGTACAACAATAATCAGCAGCGATGGCGATTCTAAAGTACCTACCGATGTTTATGCTGATGATACAGACCAATATAACTACATTATTGATGTTAATGGAAAAGGGCGTTTTTTTATCACTGGCGCCCGGGTTGTTAACGATTCCACGGCGGGTATCGCTGCGATTTTATTAAAATCCAGTACCGACACCTACTCTATTATTCTTGAGCCTGGCTATTTTTTCTCGTCTTCTATTCGCAGCAGTGGAGCCATTGATGGTTTGCTCATCAGTGACACACTACCAACAGCAGGCACGATTAAAATAGGTGAAATATTATTAAATGATTCGGTCAGTGTTGATCAGGGCATTGCCGTTCACATTAAAGATAAACTGTCGGATGGAGCAGTGATTGTTGGCTCCAAAGGCCGCCTGACCGGTAATAACACCCTGATCAAAACAACGGAACATGGTTATTTGCCGAATCTGGTCATCAGAGGTGAACTAAAAACAACAGGCACTTATGCCATTGACCTGTCGGAAGGGATGGGAGCGGGTAACGTTATTATCGAATCAGGCCTTATTGAAGGTAATATTAAAGGCCCTTCCTCTGCTGATGACCTGCTGAATTTAAATGGCGGTACTGTTGATGGTACTGTTGAAGGCTTTGAAAATATCCAGATTAATACTGCTTCCACTGTTGTACTGACCAATGATGTCATTGGAAGTAATGAGATGGATGTCAGGGGCGGTGTTTCTTTTTTCAAACCTGATTCCGGAGGACAACAGCAGGTCTCCGGAAATATTTCACTGATCGGCAATAGCTATATGGAGGTACTGGTTGGTGTCGATGATTTAGTGAATCCGGCGTTGAAAGTGGCAGGTGATATAACACTTGATAAAGATGCTGAAATATATGTCGTGATGTCTAAAGACGATTACGACAATAACCGGGTGCTGGATAATGTTAAAGTCTTCCAGGCTGATAACGTGGAATTAACGGCAACTGCGGATAGTATTGATGCTTTTATCGGAACACCATTTTTACATAAAATTTATAATCAATTTTATCAGGATGGTTTAGTAACTGTTTCTATTACTCCAAAAAGTATTACTGAGGTTGTTAAAGACCTTAATACCGGGCAATCCAGTGAAGAGGCGTTAACGAGTATTCTGGACAATTTAGCAACCGATTCTTCAGGCGGGTCTTCCGATCTTTATGCCCGACTTCTGCCCATCCGCACTGCTGAAGATATGGCTGAATTTGCTTCCGAGAACAGAGTCAATAACGCAGATATTACTCAGGAAGTGAATATCACTTTAATGAACACTGCGATTACGCAGGTATTGCGTCGTCTGTCAGCGCCTCGTCAGGAGGCTGCTAAAAAGGGTATGGCATACGGTGATGGATTATCTGCAGATGGTTTCTGGCTTCAGGCTATTGGCACAGATATAAAACAGAGCAGTCGCAAAAACACGACGGGTGGTAAGATATTCGGCTATGATGCCAGCCTTGATGGGTTCACCCTGGGTATAGAGTCTTCAAAGGAAGATTATACCTATGGTGGAGCTGTCACACTGGTAAATGCTCATGTTGAAAAAGACGGTGTCAGCGATACCAGTCGTATAAGGAATTACCAGTTCAGTGCTTACAGCCGATGGGAGCATGAGAGCCGTTTTGTCGACTCGGTATTCAACTACGGGCAGAGTTCGCATAAGCGACACCGTTATATTGATGTCCAGGGCTTTTCAGGCTTGCCTTTAGTTGCTGATTTTAATAGCCAGCACTACGGGGTGAGAGTGCTTGGGGGTTACGACCTTTCATATCGGGGTATAGACCTTCAGCCAATGATCGGCTTCAACTACGAAATGGTTCGGACAGACAAATATAAGGAAAAGGATCCAGGTAATATTAATCTCGCTCAGTCCGTTGAGGATCAGAAATATCAGCGAATAGAAGTGGGTGCTGGCATCACTGTAAGTAAAACATTTGCAATGGCTAAAGGTGAAATAGAACCCTACGTAAGCACCATGGTGTGGCATGACCTCAAGGGGCAGCGCATAGAGACAACGGCTCGATTCACTGGTGGCGGTGCAGAATCTTTTGTTTCCAGAGGCGCTGACCCTGTCCGGACAAGCTATCAGGCTTCACTGGGTGTTGTTTACCGTCGGGATGACCGCTTAACATTCTTTGCCGGTTATGAGCTGGGCAAAAAACTGGATTACACCTATAACAGTTATTCAGCTGCTATGAAGTATAAGTTCTGAGTGATCATCTGCTCCATCAACTGAAATTCATCAACTGAAATTCATCAAATCAGGGCAGACCCCCGTTAAGCAATCGGTGAGCGTCTAAGGCAGTGGACACCCAAAAAATGCGACCAGTGTCCACAATACGGTGGCTATAGCCGCCATAGTCATGGCCTGGGGTAGCTGGGTTCTGACATGATCCATCAGGTCACACCCCGTACACAGTGCCGATAAAACCGTGGTATCTGAAATGGGTGAGGTCTGGTCACCAAACACTGCACCATTCAGCACACAGGCAAAACACAGCGCCATAAACAGCCAGGCACTGCTTTCTTCTAATCCAAGACCCAGGGTCAGGCTCCAGGCCAGAGGCATTGCCAGTGGGTAAACAACGGCATAGGTTCCCAGGCTGGTGCCTGTGGAAAAGGCAACCACAATACTTAACCCAAATAACAGGGCTGGCAGCAGCCAGTAAACATTCAGCAAACGTTCTGACAAGAGGCTGACGAGAAAAGCCCCTCCTCCTGTCTGCTGACTTAGATGCCCCATGGTGACAGCCAGTAAAATAATGACAGAGCCGAGTACCACCGATTTCAGACCGTCCACTACACCGTCCGTCAGGTCATTGAGGTTCATGCCCCTCATCAGGGCAATGCCTCCGGCCAGTACAAAGGCTGCAGAAAAGGCCCAGAGAATCTGTGGAGTACCGCGCAACCAGAAAGTCACCAGTGCAGTACCGATCAGCACGCCTAGCGGGAGTACAAATTCCAGCACCCATGGTTGATAGTCCCCCGAGGCATTATCAATTTCACGAGACGCGAGGGGACGACTGTCCGGCGCTGATAACTGCCCTGTCGATCGAGCCCGTTTAATCGCCTTTTTCATTTGTCGCCCAATAAAGGGAGCCTTGTCGATTGATAACAGAAAAGTACCCAGAACCGCCAAAATAGCGTAAAACGACAAAGGCAGGCACTGGAAAAAGAACGTCAGACGATCGGATTCTGTAGCCAGAAAGCTAACACCACTGACAATCAGTAAAGGTTGTACAAACCCCGGCCAGGCATTAAAGGCCAGTATCACTGCGACAGGAGAGGAAGTGGAGTCTACAATATACGACAGTTCCTCTTTTGATATCTTTTCTTCATCGGCAACGGGCGTCACAGTGGTACCCACCAGTACGGCAGAAATGGTTCCTCCCTGGAACATCAGGATACCCAGAGTCCAGGCTACTAACTTTGCTGACACAGGCCCTTTGACGCAGTGTCGCGACAGAAAACGGGCGAAGGCCTGAGCAGCACCGGTTTTTCCCCAGATACCACTCAGCCCGCCCAGCAGCCAGAGGTACAAAATCAGCAGAACTGCAGAACCCGGCTGCCCGATGCTGTTTACCAGCAGCCGGGTAACATCGTACTGACCGATCAGCGCGCCCCCGACAAGCAACCCCCCAAGCAGGGCTGTCAGGGGTTCTTTGAGCATGAAACAAAGAATAATGGCGGTCAGGGCTGGCAGCAGTGACCAGCCTCCCCAATGACGAACAACACTCAGTTTTAACACCTGAGACATGCCATCGGAACCTATCCGTCTGGCCAGGACCGGCTCTGGAAGTTTCTGCTTCAGAGTTGTCTGATTGAGGTTCGAAGGGTGCAGCGGGCTTTGATGATAGGGGGTAATTTCTGACAGTGGAATGTCCAGGTTCTGGAAGCTAACAAACCTGGAACCATCCGGGGTGGTTTCCTGAGGCAGCACCTGTTCCTGAACCTGAGATATCGGAGCCATCGTTCGTCCGACCCAGAAGGACATAGCCAGAAACAGTAGAAAAATCCCCAGGGGAGCCAGGCGACCGAGGTGAAAGCAGCATCCTTTCGGTTTTGAAAAGGTTGTTGGTGAATGCATGATTTTCTTACAAAACCTCTGATAGATCATAAACACCTATTCTCCGGACGCACTTACCTGTCAGAGAATAGAAGTACTCTCAGTCATTAGCTGATTTGTTTTGTCGTACAGACTCCCCCGGATACTCTGGTGTACTCCTAAACCTTGCATTTGGCTCTCAATGTATTTCTGCCAGTCTGTTTTTGTGTAAAGCCAAATTTAGTATCAGACACGAGGTTTACTGCTGTCACACGGGCTTCACCGTGACGCATAGTCATGTTCACGCCAACGGGAAACCAGCTGCACAAAGCTTGGTAGATACTTAGTGTTTCTGCAACTTTACTTAATCGAGAAGACTCTGAAGTGCGTACCAGGTTATGAGCCTTTGGGGTCTCTCTCCCTATTGGGGCCCATCTCCCTGTCGATGATTTCCAGAAGGTCATTAAAGTCTTGGGAATCAGGGAGTTGGTTTTCTGATGTTGAGTTATTCCGTTCCACTTGTGAAGTGGAGGGAGTAGTCGACGTCCCAGTGGTACCCTGTCCTGTTGGCCTTACGCTGACTGACTCGCTCTGTGAGGTCGATGTTACTGGAGCGACAGCGTAGGTCACAGTGGTGTTTGTGGGTCCTGACTGGCCGGGAAAGGGAGCGAGTGTTGGACAGTAACCGGCAGTTGCAGGGTTCACTGGTGGTTGCACGGCTGACTGTGCCGTAGAAGAAAAAACAGTAGAAAAAGGGGCAGCCATGGAGAAGGAGGCATAAAATGCTGCCATGGAGCCCTCAAGCCGTCCTATGTAGAGGGATCTGGCCATTTCCTGCTGTTGGAGTGTCTCCATTTTCTGACTCTGTTCTTCCAATTGCGCTTTAGACAGATTCAGAGACTGAGTGGCTGTTTCCAATTCCCGGTTCTTTGCTTCCAGTTCCGCTTTTGTCTGTTGCAGTGCCTGGGTGACAGACTGTACTTTCTGATCCCTGGATTCCAGTTCCGCTTTTGTCTGTTGTAGAGCCCGGTTGGCAGCCTGTGCTTTCTGGCTTTTTTCTTCCAGTTGCCTGGTTGATTCCTGCAGCTCCTGACGGGCAACCTCTAAGTCAGTTGTCAGTTGAGTTGAGCGCATCAGGAGATCATCTTTATCCACCAGTTGTTCTTGGAGGATCATTATTTTCGTATCAAGCTCTTCAATTTTATCCTTAAATGCCTGTCTCTCTTCATTTACTACTGCCAGTTGTCCGGTTTTCTGGGCCATTTCATCCGTAAGGTTCTGATGACGTTGTTGCAGTGTATTGAACTCATCTTTTAATGGCTGTAACTGCTCCTGAAGGGCGCTGTTTTTAGCTTCAAGTCCGGAAATCTCTACTTGCTGACTCTTTGTTTTATTCCCGAGACTCGTTGCTTCCTGCTCAAAAGGCTTCAGTCGTTCAACCTCTTTCGAGAGGGCTTCTGTCTTATCCTTAAAGGTAATATTGGCCTGTTCAAGCTGGCTCGCTTCGCTGACTTTATTGGTGAGAGCCTTTACGTTGTCCTGGAGGGTACTGTTTTCAGCTTCCAGTGATGAAACCTGTTGTTGCAGACCGGCAGTTTTGTTCTTAAGGTTCGTTGTTTCCTCTTCAAGCTGGTGCTTACTGTCTAGCAGGGTTTGTTTTTCTTTTTGTAAGCTGGTCTCTTGCTCGACAAATTCGCTGATCCTGGTGTTGAGTACTGTAACATTGTCATGAAGAGCATTGTTTTCATTTTCAAGTGCTGAAACCTGTTGTTGCAGATCGACAGTTTTCTGCTTAAGGCTGGTTGTTTCCTGTTCAAGCTGCTGCTTGCTGTCTAGCAGGGTTTGCTTTTCCTGGGTGAATTCGCTGATTCTGGCGGTGAGAGCCTTTAGATTGCTCTGAAGGTTTTTGTTTTCATCTTCAAGTGATGAAAGCTGTGATTGCTGATTGGCTGTTTTGTTCTTAAGGTTCGTTGTTTCCTCTTCAAGCTGCTGCTTGCTGTCTAGCAGGGTTTGTTTTTCTTTTTGTAAGCTGGTCTCTTGCTCGACAAATTTGCTGATCCTGGTGCTGAGTACTGCAACATTGTCATGAAGGGTATTGTTTTCAACTTCAAGCGCTGAAATCTGTTGTTGCTGACCGGCTGCTTTAGTCTCAAACTGCTCGATCTGATCTTTCAGGGTTTGCTGTTCCTGTTGTGCGAGCTTCTGCTGTTGGGCTGCCTGCTCCCGGGTAGATTGGAGTTGAGTGGTCAGCTGCTGATTTTGAGTTTTTAACCCCAGAAACTTCAGGTTTGACGCTGAATTTTTAACCAGCAGCTCTTTATTTTCCTGTTCTGTTTTCAGCCTGCTCTCATCAGAAACCTTCACATTTTCCCTGAGTTCTTCACACTGTTTTTCCAGGGTGCTGATCGTGCTTTCGTTTTTTTTCTGAAGCTCGTAATGTTCCTCTTCGAGATTGGAAAACTGTTTTTGGCGCTCTCGAATTTCTTTACGGAGCGAACCTGTATCCTCTTTATACCGGTTCTTCAGGCGGTCTTTTTCCTCTGTTGCCTTTGCGTTCTTTGTTTGCAGATCGGTAATGCGTTCTTTAAGTGTACAGATCTTCTGTAACTGTGCGGCTTCAGTTTCCTTAAACTTCTGCACTGTCTGAAGGTGTTGTTTTAATTGTGCAGCAGAATGGCTCTGTTCAGTTTCCAGGCGTTGCTTCATTTCAGTGTAAGGCTCAGACTCGGGCTGCGCGGCAGGTTTATGTACACTCTGCTCACTGGTGAGTCTGTCGATCTTCTCATTTAGTTTTTGCCTGGCCAAATGGGATTCTTTATGATACCTGTCCATTTCCTTTTTCAGATTCTTGTGCCGGGTTGAAAGATCATCATAATTTTTCTGTAACGCTTCCAGCTGCTGACTTGTAGCGCTGGCCTGAGACAGTTGTTGTTGCAGTGTTTCCCGTTCAGCATTGAGTGTTTTGATTTTGGTCATTAGTTGCACTTGCTGTGACTGGAGCTGACTCAGTTCTTCCTGTACTTGCGTGTGAGTGGTAGTCAGCTGGTCGTGAGTTTCCTGCAGTTCCTTAAGTGCTGCAGAAGAGCGCAACATTTCGGACTGTATGGCTTTGGGATCAAGGAGTTCACCGGTGCCCACCTGGGTTGACACGGTGTTAACATTAATCTGTGGTGGTACCGTTACACTGGCGCTGTCTATTTCAGGCCCACTCACGGGGACATCGTCGGTGTGACCGGTCTTGCTGACCGGGGCGCTGGAGTCACCTGCCCTGGGTTTTTTGGTTTTGGTATGTTCAGAGTCAGTGTCTGACGACGCTGCACGTCTTTTTCTGGAGTGTCTTGAGGTCTGTTCAGAATCGGATGAGTCATTGTCACTGCTGCTACTGCTACTGCTGCTGCTACTGCTGCTGTCACTGCTGCTGCTACTGCTGTCGCTTCTGTCGCTTCTGTCGCTTCTGTCACTTCTGTCACTTCTGTCACTTCTGAACCGGCGACTGCGGTCGGGTGAACCGATCTGATCTTCCAGCCGGTTGTAAGCTAACTGGAAAATGTCATTTAACCTGCCCTTGACATCCTTTATCAAATCCAGAGCGTCTGCAGATTGACCAGCTGCAAAGTAGAGCCGGGCCTTCTCAAGGTGCGCATAGGTTCCCTTGTCTGGTTTTATGTCATCCAGTATTTTAAGAGCCTTATCCTTTTGATCTGTATGCAGATAGCAATCAGCATAAGCAAGATCGATCACTTCTTTCTGGTGAGATCCTTTTTCATAATCCGGCAATCTGCCCAGGCAGGATTTTGCGAACCAGTAATCACCTCTTGCAATGGATTCGAGAAATGCCAGCCAGTTCTTTTCTATAATCGTGCCGCAATATTTACTAAGATCCAAAGACATCGCTTTTGCGGAAGAGGATGACGTAAAGTACTTCTCGTTCACCAGTCCTTTGGTAAACTTTCTCATCATCTCAGGGTTTTGACTGGCAGAGAGACCCAGCTGTCCTAGGCTGACAAAGTGCTGTGACACCTGTTTAGCATCTTTTTCGCTGTGCACGGAGTTACGGTAGCCCCTGGGACCGAAGGTGAGCAGGGTCCAGCCATAAAAGAGCATATTATTGTTCTTACGAATAAGGTTCTCTTCTGAATTGAGCTTCCGGCCGTGGAGCCAGGCTTCTGAAAAAGCCCTGGCTCCACAGGCCATGATCACAGCGGCATCCTGGCTGAAACCTTCACGAACGGCGGCATTGTGCTGTTCTTTCATAAGGCGAAATGCCTTGTGTATATTTTTGGCTGATTTAATTCCGTCAACCAGTTCCACCACCCTTCTGGCGCGCTGCCCGTCGGCAGACTCCCTGAAATGGGGGTCTTTTTCGGGGAGTTGTTGGCACACTTTAATGTAACACTCCAGCCATTGGGGCTGGCCGTTGCTTTTGAGTACCTGGCTGTTCAGGCTCCACATAAGATACCTGTGAGCCGCTTTGAGCCGGTCCGTAAAGGCTTCGTCTGAAGAGTCTGGATGCCGGGCGTCATTAAGCAGGTAGTTATCGGCAAAAATAACGGACTTGCGAATATCTGCCCAGTCGAGGTTGTCGTAGTCCTCTGGCAGATCCCTTTCCCATTTATCCGGGGCTTTCATGCTCTGTGTGATGATAGTCAGCTCATTTTTTTTGAAATCTTTTTTTGTGGTTTTTGGCGCAGGTGTACTCTGATAGTACTTGGCAATAATCACCAGCACCGAAAGCATGTCATCCAGTTCAACCAGGCTTCTCATGTCTTCCTGTGAAAAACAGTTTCTTCTGCCAAACTCCCGGGCGCTTACCCAGGGGTGCTTGTTCTGAAGCTCTCTAATCGCCTTACTGGCCTTTTCAAACTGACCTTTCGCCATATAATCACAGCACTCCAAATGGACTTCACGAAACTTCTCAGGAATGGTGCGCCTGCTTGAGGACGATTCCCCCTTTCGTTGTGTACCTGTGGTTGCACTGCGTGAATGGGAAGTGCGTGAGGTGTGGCGAGAGTCTGCCTTTCTGCTACGGATTCTCTGCGGAGATCGTGACCTGCTGCGGGAGCGGCTGGATTCCGGTTCACTGTTGCTATTGTTATGTTTCTGACGACCACGGATATTTCCACGTTTTACCGTGGAATGCCTGAAGGTCGTCTCAGGTTGGGTTGCTGAGGATGTTGTTGCAGAAAGTGCTGCTGAAGCCTTACTGTCTGGAGGGGTCGTCCCTGCTCCGCCTGTAAACATGATATCTTCCCTGATTCTTTGTAACTCCACATTGGACACACCCTGGCTGTGATGGTTCCCGGGGCTCGGGTTGTATCAATTAATTTTTATCATTCAGATTTAATTCAGCTACATTTGTCACTCGGCAGAGTGATTTATATCAACCAAGGCTCTCCGCCTCTTTATAAGCATAATTTTTCATCCAGCCCGTTAAGGCAATCGTCGCCAGTACGGAATGACCTGCTGAAAAAACGCTTTCAATTTCTCGTTTGGCTTTGCTTTTTCATAATTTGAGTTCACTTTTTCAAACGTCCTGACAGGAGCGTGTGATTGTTATGTACCACGAATTCAAAATACGCTATTCAACAGTTATACGACATTTATCGCCCTTAGCGTTGTCAATGACACTATTGGTAAATTCAGTGCCGGGCAAAGCTGCTCCAACGGGGGCGAATGCTACAATTGCCCCGAATCCTATCAATGCTACAACGGTTCCGACTGCTATCAATGCTACAACGCCCGCAACGACGAGTGCATATGGTGCTGTAGACTGCACCCTTGATATTAAAACCGGGGGTTCATCTGTTGGGTATGGTCGATGCCCCCTTGCTTCACGTTGCAGCGGGTCAGAAGCAAAAAATGACTGCATTCCCGAGTTCGGGGCAAAATACGGTGGTCAATTTGTCCCAGCAATACGGCAGTGGGGAACATCCGATATAGGAGGACTGAAAAATCCGGTTGACGTTGCTGAGAATCCCAAAAAAAGAGGGCAGATTTGGGCTGTAAACAGTGGAGGTGACAGCCTCTCTATCTTTTACTGCCCGAGAACAAAGACAGGCTATAAGCCGGAAGAACGGAGTGATCTTGCGTCCTGCCATTTTATGCATCATCCGACAGCCATAGACTTTGGTGAAGCACCTGCCGATGGGGATAAGCCTGATTTTCCGGGAACCATGGCTGAATATCTAAGTAAATCGGGAACGTTTATAACGACCCCCGGAGGCTGCAATGATTACACAGCCATCAATTTTATGAGACCAGATTATACTAAACGACGCTGTACTGATTTTATGGGGCCAACACTTTGGGAAAATAACCTTAAAACGTTTGCCATTAAAAATAACGACTTTTTTCCGGATAACCTGAAGATGAAGCCTTTTGGTTCCCACCTGTCGATGATTCATCAACAACCCTATGCAATGGGGGTTGTCTGGGACGGAAAAGACGCGGGTTACTGGACATGGGATGCCGGTGTCGACTCTAAATACGGCAGTATTGTGTACACCAACATCACCCAATCCCATGGTTATGGTGGCTATACTCACACTGGTGCCTCCCTGTTCCGCTATGCGGGAACCACTATGACTAAAAAATCGGCTGCCGGGCCAATTATCCCCGGGCATATGGTCAAATACGACAAGTTCTTGTTTATCGCCAACCCGGCAAAAGGAGTTATTAACGTTCTGGACACCGGAAGTGGATCTAGCGGTGGTCATGTAAAACCCAAAAGAGAGTGGCGAGAATATTACACCACTTATACCAGCATGGTCGGTGCTACATTTACTGAACTTAAAGTCAAAGGCCTTAAGCTTGAAACCCCCAGTGGGCTTGCTATCTCGGAAGACCGGCTATTTGTAACGGATGCTGCAACCGGATATATCCACGCTATCAGGCTGAATCTCAAAACACAAAACCATACATTGATTGGCAGCATTTATACCCCATCAAGCCGAATTGCAGGTTTGACCATAGACAAACAGACTAAACGCATTTGGTTTGTTGATTCAATAGAGCATACTCTCAGCGTTGTAGAACCTCCGTGCTCTAACATAGCTCAATGTGACTATAGCGGTGATTCACCCTGGAGCGATGATTGCGCACCCGATATGGATGAAAAAGGCAAGCCGGTTTGGGATGCACATATAGAGAAGGCAAAGAACCATAGCAATTGGAAAGGTTGTGCAAGATATTATTATCTGGCATGTCCGGGAGGCAATGTACATAAAAATAGCAAGCTTGAAGTCTGCTATCGCAAAGGCGGAAACTGGAAAAATGCCGATGTCGAATGGAGTGAAGGAGAAAGCACCTGCCATTGCCCGACTACTTCAGGTGCAAATCAAGTCGCCGCCTCTGTGATGCTTCCAGCGGTATTAATACCAGCCCTGACGGGTCTTGTTTTCTGGTAGTACTGATCTGCGTTATTTGCTTTTGTGTGCCTGCTTTTTCAGCAGGTAAGACTAAATCACTTCGATTGGTATAACAGCCAGGTCAGTTTAGCGCGGGGGCAGGTTTTCAGTGTGCGGTGGAAAACGGTTCTGCTGCCTGTCCCTGATTCGCGAGATTCTCCGCTTGGATATTAAATACTTAATGATTGTCGTTTATCTTGGCACTGAGTGTGGACAGTGATTAATTTGATGACCCTTAAAATGCTGAGTCTTTTCAGGATGTATACTGAAGTAAACATGAGCGAATGCGGAGAAAAGCATGGAAACCTTCCAGCATGACCTGAAGAGTTTGTTCAGCCAGCTGGGACTGAACAATACACCAGAATACATCGAGCAATTTATAGCTGAGCATTCACTGACAGAGCAACAGTCTATTTTTGAAGCCGATTTCTGGCAGCCAGCACAAAAACAGTTTCTCAGGGAAAGCCATGACCAGGACTCGGACTGGTGTGCGGTGGTCAATGAGTTTGATGTAATGCTGAGAGGCAGAAAATAATCACCGCTTGTCCAGCCAGAAGTATTGATGATAAATGATCTGCCCAAAGCAAAGATTTTTTAATCCTCCCTTGTATTTCTACTATATGCCTCCAGATACAAAGTACTTATAAATACGGAGTCATCCATGCGATTCCCAGTCTGGTTATTTTTGCTGTTCCCCATTATTGAAATGCTGGTGCTGATTGAAGTTGGCAGCGCCATCGGGGGACTGAATGCGGTTGCACTGATTATTTTAGGGGCGATTATTGGTATGGCGGTTTTACGCCAGCAGGGATTCAGTACTATGCTGAGAGCCCG
Organism: Endozoicomonas gorgoniicola; assembly: GCF_025562715.2. Taxonomy (NCBI): domain Bacteria; kingdom Pseudomonadati; phylum Pseudomonadota; class Gammaproteobacteria; order Oceanospirillales; family Endozoicomonadaceae; genus Endozoicomonas; species Endozoicomonas gorgoniicola. The sequence goes on along the minus strand of NZ_JAPFCC010000001.1, from coordinate 3,803,170 downwards.
TGAACGTATGGCACATGGGGAGATGCCAGCGACAGAAATGGTAGAAGGGTTTATGATTGCCATTGGTGGTCTGTTTATGATGTTTCCTGGCTTTGTGTCTGACTTTTTCGGGATCGCCCTGCTGATTCCACCAGTACGAAAGTACCTTTTGAAGAAAATGATTGCCAGTGGTCGCTGGCAGGTACACCAGTCTTCGACCACCTTCGAAGGCCAGTATCACCGTGAAGATATTGACCCCAGCCGGGGGCTGCACAATACCTTCGATGGGGACTTCAAACGGGAAGATGAAAAAAAATAGTATTGCCCCCTTGAAAAAGATTAACCGCATCCCTACTTAGAGTAACACCGTATAACAGGTTCGGTTTGGGTGGGTACCAACAGAAATCCACCCGGCCTTAATTGTAAGTTGACTGCTGAATGTTCGGCATAAACAGTTGGAGAGATACATCGATGAAAATCCGTCCGTTGCGTGACCGCGTGGCCGTTCGTCGTGAAGAAGAAGAAACTACCTCTGCTGGCGGCATCGTTCTGCCAGGTTCTGCTACAGAGAAACCAAACCAGGGTGTTGTGGTAGCTGTAGGTAACGGAACTGTTCTGGACAACGGTGAAGTTCGTCCTCTGGGCGTGAAGATTGGCGACAAAGTGATCTTTGGCAAATACGCTGGTTCTGACACCGTTAAGATCGACGGCGAAGAACTGATCATTCTGTCCGAAAGCGAAATCTACGCTGTTCTGGAAGACTGATTGTCTGCGACTCCCTGAGGGGCGTTGATTACAACTGTTTTTAAAATTCGTAAAGGATGTCAATCATGGCAGCAAAACAGGTTAAGTTCGGCGACGAAGCTCGCAAGCAAATGCTGGAAGGCGTTAACGTTCTGGCTGACGCCGTAAAAGCGACTCTGGGGCCTAAGGGTCGTAACGTACTGCTGGAAAAATCCTTCGGTGCGCCAACCATCACTAAAGATGGTGTTTCCGTAGCCAAGGAAATTGAACTGGCTGACAAGTTCCAGAACATGGGGGCTCAACTGGTTAAGGAAGTCGCTTCCCAGGCCAACGATCAGGCGGGTGACGGTACTACGACTGCAACCGTACTGGCTCAGTCCATTCTGAACGAAGGTCTGAAATACGTTGCTGCCGGCATGAACCCAATGGATCTGAAGCGCGGCATCGACAAGGCTGTTATTGAAGTGGTTGCCAAGCTGAAAGGTATGGCGACGCCTTGTGAAGACAGCAAGTCTATCGCTCAGGTGGGTACGATCTCTGCCAACTCCGACGAACTGGTTGGTCAGATCATCGCTGAAGCCATGGAAAAAGTAGGCAAAGAAGGCGTTATTACCGTTGAAGAAGGTTCTGGTCTGGAAAACGAACTGGACGTTGTAGAAGGCATGCAGTTCGACCGTGGCTACCTGTCTCCTTACTTCATCAACAACCAGGAAAGCATGACCTGCGAACTGGAGAACCCGTTCATCCTGCTGGTTGACAAGAAGATCTCCAACATTCGCGACCTGCTGCCAGTACTGGAAAATGTTGCCAAAGCAGGCAAGCCTCTGCTGCTCATTGCTGAAGACGTTGAAGGCGAAGCGCTGGCGACTCTGGTTGTGAACAACATGCGCGGTATCGTTAAGGTATCTGCGGTTAAGGCTCCGGGTTTCGGCGACCGTCGTAAAGCCATGCTGCAGGATATCGCTACCCTGACTGGCGCGACTGTGATTTCTGAAGAAATCGGTCTGTCCCTGGAAGGCGCCACCCTGGAAGACCTGGGTTCTGCCAAGCGCATCGCCATCACTAAGGAAGACACCACCGTTGTTGACGGTGCTGGTAACCAGGCTGACATCGTTGCCCGTGTTGAGCAGATCCGTGCCGAGATCGAAAACTCTTCTTCCGACTACGACAAAGAAAAACTGCAGGAGCGCGTAGCCAAGCTGGCTGGCGGTGTTGCCGTTGTTAAGGTAGGCGCTGCTACCGAAGTCGAAATGAAAGAGAAGAAAGCCCGTGTAGAAGATGCTCTGCACGCTACCCGCGCTGCGGTTGAAGAAGGCGTTGTTGCTGGTGGTGGTGTAGCCCTGATCCGCGCTCTGTCTGCTATCGAAGTTGACGCTATCAACGCTGAGCAAAAAGCGGGTGTTGAACTGGTTCTGCGCGCTCTGGAAGGCCCAATCCGTCAGATCGCTGCTAACTCCGGTGATGAAGCTTCGGTTGTGGTTGACAAGGTGCGTTCCGGCGAAGGTAACTTCGGTTACAACGCTGCAACCGGCGAATACGGCGACATGATTGACATGGGTATTCTGGATCCGGCCAAAGTAACCCGTTCTGCCCTGCAGGCGGCTGCTTCCGTTGCTGGTCTGATGATCACTACCGAAGCCATGGTTGCTGACGAGCCAAAAGAAGAAGCACCTGCTATGCCTGATATGGGCGGTATGGGTGGCATGGGCGGCATGGGCGGCATGATGTAATCAGCCCCCTGACTGTCTGAAGCCTTGCTTCAAACCACATCCATAGATGTATAAGCCGCAGCCTTTGTGCTGCGGCTTTTTTTTGGAAGTATTTTTTGAAAAGTACTTAATATGAAGGGTTCTGGGAACCCGCCGATTTAATACCTGTTGAAAACCTGACAGGTAAATGACTATGTCCAGTGGTATCACGCCGGGTTCCAGTGTTCGCACTCCCCCCATCACTTCTACAAGTGGGGCAGCAGGGTCGACAGGGAAGCGGAATGGAACTTCTGTAGCGGGAGTAGCCAATCCGAGACGCCAGCTTGGCAGCATTCCGCCGAACCAAACTTCTGGCACTTCACTTCGTGAACGCTCAGCCAGCCAGCCGGGTACGCCTCCTTCCAATCAACTAACCGGTTCAACATCCTCACAGTCTGCCCGGGAGGGTGGTGCTGTGGAAAACCCCAGGGAAAAACAGAAAAGAGAAGTGGAAGAAGCCCGCCAGTCCAGAGAGAGCAGCAGTTTGGAAGAACTGGAAGCCGAGCAGGAAGCCTTGCTGAACGAAGCCGGTGAGAAATATCAAAAGGTTGAGGAGCATACTGTTCTTGGCAAAGCATTTGCCGCCCTGGATAACCCGTCCGAAGCCCTCAAAGGCGTTAAAGTGATCATTCGGTTGCCGGGTGAAGACAAACCAATACACCTGATTCCTCCTGATAAGAAGGCGCTTAAAGGTCGTGATGTTGCCGCATTGACAAAGCTGGCAAAAGACATACTCCAGCAATACAACAACACGGTCTTTACTGGCTTTAAAAAGGAAGAATTCAACCAGCGATTGTCGACGATTCAGGAAATGCTCAAAGATGTGGGCGGTAAGATATCTGAAAAAGGTAAGCCGGATAATGACTGGCAGAAGCGGCTGGAAGATTTGCAATACCGGCAATCAATTTTTCATGTTAAAGAGCCAGCACCCGTTGGGAGTTCAGAAGATGCAGTACCAGAACTGACAGTGGAAAGGCTGGGAAAAGAAGAAACAGAACAACTCATGAAAGATCTGAAAATGATCGAGCCAGAACCCACAACACTGGCAGGAAAATTTTGGAGGTTCCTGAACCATGGAAGGCAGCCGTAACATTCCGCCTGGCCCCACACCTTCAGGTAAAGCGTTGACTGAGGAGACTGTGCCGGGAGAAGAACAACCCGATGCAGGTTCAACTGCGCCCCCTGATGGACGCCCGAAAATGGAAGGACTGGAACCAGGCAAAGCGCCTAAAAAGTCCTTGCGGCAAAGAATGGCCAGAGCGCAGCCTGAGGCAACGCCAACGACAGGTCAGGCTAAAAAAAATTCACCTGAGGCGTTGTTGAGAGAGCGAGAGAATGTGTTGACTGACGTTAATCAGTTGTCCGTTATTAATGGAAAGCTGAAAATTCTTGGCGAAGCTCAGAGGGCTCTGGAATCCCCAAATGCTCCACCAGACGGGTTAACGATTAAAGTTGAGATTGATAACCGTATGGTCTCTATTATCCCTCCTGATACAGAAGCCTTGCGAGGGCAGGATATGGAACAGTTGTTGAGGGAAGTTAAAGAAGCTGTCAATCGCGGTTATGCAAAGTGTGCAACAGAGGTTGGTCCTAAACCGCTGCCAGAACAGTTTCAGGAGCTACAGCAAAAGTTTATTCAGTTAAGTCGCAAGCTTGGAAAAGAGTACGCTGAAGGGGAAGTAATACAGGGGCATTTGAATCAGGCATTGAAAGCGGTGCCGAAATCCATGCAGGTGGATTATTCGGGAGGAACCGTTCTGATTGAAAGAGTTATCAAGCCCAAAAAGAAGCCAGCAGTAACGGCTCCTGAGCAACCCCCGCAGTCATCTGAGCCAGCCCGACCTGAGAATGACTCACCGGGCGATTAGTTACCTTCAACGGAACCTGTGGCGCTATTTTCTGTCAAAACATGCTGAATAGCCATTGAAGGTTTAGGTGGAAATGATTTCAAGCAGTTCCGGACAAGGTTCCGTCCCCACAAGCCAGAGCAGTACCGTCAACAGTGAGTCCCCCCCCGATTATGCATCCGGTTTTTATAATCGGATGGTCATAGGGCTCAGGAACGTTATGGGGTACCTGAACCTTCAGCGAACACCGGTCAGTAGCCCCGCAGCTGACTCTGGACAGCCTGTTCTCCAGCGTGAACTTCAGAGTGCCAGTCAAAAGACTTTAATGACGGCGCAAAGCGATTCGAAAGTAACGCCCTCCCTCTTCAGTGCTGACACGCTTTTTCATGATCCCTTTAAGCCAGAGCCCGAACTTGAATTGAGCGATATTTTTGAAGAAACCATTTCGGAAGACGTGGGCGAAGCGCTGAATAGCAGTTATATGGCGGGCTGTAGTTTGATGCGCGGTCATGAAGCCAGTTATGAGTGTCAAGGCAAATTTTTTTACATTGTGCCTGATGAACCGGGGAAGAATATTGCTAGCCGTTGGTCTGCTGAATTGAGTGAGAAGTTTGGACAGAAGGAGGAGGCGGTTCGGAGTGAAGCCATGAAATATTTTACCCTTATCCATTCAAAACTCAGAGGCGCAGAATTCTTACAGTCTGAACAGTTTGTTCTGAAAGCATTTACCCACTTCGTTGAAGGAGTACATCAGAGCGTTAAACTTGAGCAGGCATTTAAGGCATGGGAGCGAGAAGGGCTGTCCAGAGCAGGATTATCTGAATCTGACACCGAATTGTTCAGGCTGATGATTGAAGGGAGTCGCTGCGGTAGTGCCAGTGAGCGCTTCCGGCTGAATAATGAACTTGGCTACCTGGAGCGATGCTATCAAGGTTTTTTTGAGCTGCTCAATGCGCTGGGAGTGGCACCTGATAAGCGGCTCTCGGTCTCTGATATCAACCGTGTGGCAGCTGTCGTCGGTAGTCATTTTTGTAATGAAAACACAGTGTACAGAGTGAGTATTAAAGTTGAAGACTGTCTGGCTTTGTTCGCCCGGATGATGCCATGCAGGCTTTTAGTCTCTAGTGACAGTTCTAACTTTGATAGGGAGTACTTAGAATTGTTATTGGATAAGGAACCGACTAATGAAAGCGAAAGGTCTGCTGTAGAGTACATCCTTAAGCGCCAGAAAGAAGATGGTGCTCATTTCAAGCTGGTGTTCATAAGCGTCAGTGGTGATGGCAAAATGCTTTTTCAGGTAAGGTACGCCAGTGATGATAAGCAGCGGGATGCTCAGGCGGTACTGGATCAGTATTACAAGACAGTGGCCGAAAAAAAATCGGACCTGGAGATTGTCGAGGCTGCGGTCAAGACTGCCTGTATGCTCCAGCGAATGCATCTGTATGGCGACGGTAATGGTCGTATACAGTTTTTTATGGTGCTACCTGCCCTGTTGTATCAACAGGGGTTCTGGCTCACGAAAACTCTGGACAATCCATGGGCGCTGGTGGATTCGGTCTCTCCTGAAACCATTGCCAGGATGCTGTTACCCCTGTGTGAGCGCAGGCCTGTGTTCACTACCCCTATAGACTGGCGAAGCCATGTGTCAGGGGCAGAAAACGTGCGTCTGCTCTGTGCTATGGGAGAGGTCGAGGCGTTTAAGGAAGTTATTAGTCAGCGGCCAGAGCTATTGAAGCATACTTTTCAACCGAATGACTTAGCCCTGTTGGCTACTGCCGTCTACAGCAATCAGAAAAGCATTGTCGAATATATATTAAGCCACCATCCGGAAAGCGTAAGCTCTGAGGAAGTGGATAAACTGATCAGCTATCTTGATGAATCGAACTTCAGCCCCGACGTTACGAAGGGGCTGCGGGTGTTATTGAATAATTATCTTGCGTTTGAATTGCCATCAGGTGATGGAATCAACGCTTCTGAAAGGAATAAACAGAGCCCAGCCCAAGTATCTGAGTCAGTTGATCCAGAGCTTCCCTTGATTCTGTAATAAGGTCTGGATCGGCTAAATCGCCTTCTTTTAACTGATCACGATAGTGGCTTTCAACCCACCGGGTCAGCTGTGAATACAGTGAATCTGTTATCAGACAGTGTGGATTAACCGCCTGCAACTCCTGTTCGTTGAGTACCACTCTTAATCTCAGGCAGGCGGGGCCGCCGCCGTTGTTCATGCTTTGTCTGAGATCAAATACCTTGACCTGGTCGATGGGATTATCAGTATTAACCAGTTCGCTGAGGTAGCTTGAAACTGTCGGGTTATTTTCACAGTCAGAAGGGACGACCATGGTCATCTTGCCATCATCACGACTGAGTAACTGGCTGTTAAACAGATAGGTTTGTACAGCCGTTTCTACCCGAATCCGGCTTTCGGGAACCTCTACAATCTGCAACTGACCTGCAGTGGCCTTTTGCAGATTTTTATACACTTCAGCCTGATTCAGAAATGCTTTTTCATGGCAGAGCAGCAGGTGCTGGTTGCCGACTGCAATCACATCGTTATGAAACACGCCCTTGTCAATCACATCCGGGTTTTGCTGGGCATAAACAACCGCTTCCTCTTTTAATCGGTGCTGTCTTGCCACTGCTGTGCAGGCTTCCAGGGTTTGTCTTGCCCGATAGCGCCCGGGAGCTGGCCGGGTTTCATCCAGACCGTAGCGACCAAAGACAAAAAAGGAAATGGCGGGTTGATGGTAGTCGCTGCACAGTCTGGTATGGTTGGCAGCCCCTTCATCACCCAGTACGCCGGCTCCCGGCAATGCAGGGTGATGTTGGAAATACTGTTCGTCGTTAAACACCGCTTTAAGAATACGGGCAGTGCTTTTGTGTTCAATGGAACGATGAAATTTGCTAACCAGATTGGCAGGCGTAAAGTGAACCTTGCCATCTTGTGTGTCGACGCTTGCTGACACCGTTGCAGCATTGGCTGTCCACATACTGGAAGCTGAACAACAGGCTGACAGAAGTTCAGGTGCCTGTCTGGCCGCTGCTTCCAGTACACGGGCATCGGTACCAAAAAAACCTAAACGACGCAAAGTGTCTATATCCGGACGCGCCTGTGGTGGCAGGACTCCCTGAACAAACCCTAAATCGTTCAGGGCTTTCATTTTGGCAAGCCCTTGTAATGCTGCCTGTCTGGGATTGGACGATTGTTGCTTATTCTGTGTGGAGGCAATATTCCCGGTAGACAGGCCAGCGTAGTTATGGGTAGGTCCTACCAGACCATCAAAATTGGCTTCTATGGCTTTCATTCTTACTCACTGCTTTTTATTCGTAAATTACCGCTTTTGGCTGTTAGCTGCTGTGCGAACAGCCAACAGCGGTTCAATAATTATTCCAGCGTTAAACCGGGGGCGAGCTTTTCAGGCATGATCAGTGCGTCGGCCTCAACACTGGCAACCGGATAAGCGCAGTAGTCTGCCGCAAAGTAAGCACTGGGGCGATGGTTGCCGCTATCACCGACACCGCCAAAGGGTGCAGTACCTGCTGCCCCGGTAATCGGACGGTTCCAGTTAACAATGCCAGCCCGGATATGGTTGAAAAACAGTTCATAGTCTTCCCGGCGATCACTGAACAGGCCGGCAGAAAGACCGTACTGGGTGTTATTGGCTTTTTTAATGGCATCCTTTAAGTACTGATAACGAATAACCTGCAACAGCGGGCCAAAGTATTCTTCATCAGGTAATGCCGGAACCGTAGTGACATCGATAATGCCAGGGCTGATCAGGCCTGTGCCGGGTTGCAGCTTTCTGGATTCCAGCAGTACCTTTCCTCCCAGAGATTCAAGGTGTTGCTGAGCCTGAACAATGGCTTCTGCCGTGGCTTCGGAAATAACGGCTCCCATAAACGGCTGTGGGTCACTGTTCCAGTCACCCGCTTTAAGGCTGGCTGTGGTGCGGGTCAGCTTTTGTATAAACTCATCTCCCCACTCCCCGGCAGGGACGAACAGGCGTCTTGCACAGGTACAACGCTGCCCGGTGGTGATAAAGGCAGAATGGATAGTGTCGTGTACTGCGGCAACCATATCAGCCACTTCACAGACAATGAGCGGGTTGTTGCCACCCATCTCCAGGGCCAGAATTTTTGCCGGGTGGCCTCCAAACTGCTGATGAATCAGTTTGCCGGTTCGGGAGCTGCCGGTAAAAAACAGCCCGTCGAGATTTGGGTGGTTGGCAAGATAAACACCCGTTTCCCTTTCCCCCTGTATCAGGTTAATCACCCCTTTTGGCAGCCCTGCCTGTTCCCATAATTTAACGACCAGTTCTCCAATGGCGGGCGTCAGTTCACTGGGTTTGAAGACAACGGTGTTGCCCGCCAGCAGGGCAGGTACTATGTGTCCGTTGGGCAGGTGGCCGGGGAAGTTATAGGGACCGAAAACAGCAACAACACCATGAGGTTTATGCCGGATAAATGTTTTGGCTCCCGCCAGACTGTTTTCAGTAATGCCGGTTCGTTCGTTATAAGCCTTGATAGAAATTTCTATCTTGCCTTTCATGGCAGCGGCTTCAGTGCGGGCTTCCCACAGAGGTTTACCGGTTTCACGGGCGATGGTTTCTGCAATGGTTTCTGCATGCTCTTCCAGACGTTTACCAAAAGCACGAACGATTGCAATACGCTGCTCCAGAGGTGTCATCATCCAGCCAGAACCGGCAATTCGAGCAGCATGAACTGCCTGATCAATCTGCGGTTCACTGCTGTTGCAGCCACTCCATACGATCTCATTGGTGGACGGGTTGGTGGATTGAAATTCTGAACCGGCCCCTTTTTGCCATTGACCATTAATATAATCAGTCATTGTCTGTCTCCTGTTAAGGTCGTCTGCCGGTTAGGGGAACCACTCGTACAGTGTCGTTTGAATCCAGTTGCAGGGCGTCGGCCTGATCCCGGGTGATATTGACAAACTCCAGCCCTTCAAAAGATACCTGCCCCAGTATACAGCGGAACTGGTTGAAGTCTGTGTTTGCCAGCAGCCACTCTGTTTCGTCGGTGGTGGTGGACTCGTGAACTTGTACTTTATATTCTCGTGAATCCCTGACGGTGCGTATATCTTTGACTCGTGCTTCCAGCAGCGGGCCGGCGTCGAAAATGTCAATATAGTGGGTGTAATGGAAACCTTCGCTTTCGAGCAGCTTTCGGGCAGGCTGTGTGTCGCTATGGGTTTCACCAATCACTGCCTGGGCATCTTCTGGCAGCATGTTGGTGTAAATCGGGTGTCTGGGCATCAGTTCGGCAATAAAGGTTTTTCCCTTGGCCACCTGCTGGTCGGCGGTAACGAAATCCACATTAAAAAAGTGTCTGCCTATGGCTTCCCAGAACGGAGACTCGCCATTGTCATCACAGCAGCCCCTCATCTCCGCAATAACGTTTTCATTAAAGTGAAAGGGGTGGTTCGCCATAAACATCATGCGAGCCTTGGAAAGCAGTCGCCCATTGTTGGAATGGCGGTAGTCGGGCAACAGAAACAACGTGCAAAGCTCAGAGTAGCCGGTATGGTCGCTGCAGAGTGTCATGGTGGTCAGGCGGTTATAAACATTCAGCTCTCTTGAAGCATGCACCTGGGTATTGATTTTGAAGTTGTACCAGGGATCTGACAGCCCGATCGCAGACTCAATACCGGACACTCCGACAATCTCACCGGTTTTCTGGTCTTCCAGCATAAACAGGTACAGGGACTCTTCCAGTGCCGAAGAGGCAGCAAATGATCTCAGCGCCCAGTCTATTTTACGGCGAACCATGTCAGGTTTTGGTTGCAAAGAAGAAAAGCCCACTCCGGTGTGTTTTGCAAGGTGCCACAGGGCATCGTAGTCGCAGCTTTCGATCGGGCGAAAGATCATCATAGGCAAACCCCCGGGGTATGATTATTCGGCTCTGGTATGGGTACTGGTGAATATTTTATCGGCAGAAGCCGCTACAAATCCCTGATACAAGGTGCCATCGCCGGTTGGGTAGCGTTTGGCAAATTCATAGAAACAACCGGGTATGTCCCGCCTTCCATCCGTGAACTCAACGGTTATTTTCTTAGCCATGGTAGAAGACTGTTCCAGCAACACATCCGGCGAGCCTTTCACCAGCCCTCCTGTGTCGTTAAGAATATAGCCGTGTTTCTGCAACAGGTTATTCAGGTCAACAATATTATCCGGCTCAGACAGATGGTTAATGGATACCGTGAAGTGATTGGCACGGTAGCCAAAGGCAGCTACCCAGGCGGCGTATTCGCTTTCTGCCAGCAGTTCGTCGTAGGTCCGGGTGTCCAGTTGCCAGGGGCGTCCGGAGCAGCAGAACAGGGGGGATTGTGTCGCCCCGGGCGTGATCTGATCCACCAGTGAGGTAATATGCTTTTGCGCCTGTTCCGACAGCTCTTCAACCAGCAGCTCGCTGATAAAGACTTTTGGCAGCTCAGGGTCAGGGTGCTGAAAGTGTCTGGCAAACAGTTTGCGGGCAGGAAATTCGTACTCCCCACCCTCGACATAACCATTGTCCGTGAAAGCTCGGGCTATAACGGCAAGGTTGACTCTGGGCAGGTTATAGGTTCGCAGCGCAATATGATCATTAACAACGTTGCCGTTGTTGCTGGTTGGACTGTTGCTGGTTGAACAGTTGCTGGCTGAACGGTTAATGGTTGCAAACAGTTCGTGAATGCTCCGGGCATCTGGAGCCAGCTCAAGATAATCTTCCCACATGGCCTGCAGCAGGGTATGGATTGTGTTGTCCATGACAAGCCTCCGGTCTTCGGTGTAATGAGTGACAACTCAGAATCATGGAAAGGCAAGGGTAGCAGCAAGTCAGTTGTCGTTTTTTTACAGGGCTGCTTTTTATGAAACTGTCACTGACTTATGAAACTGTCACTGACGCAGCCATTCGTTGCCTTTGCCTTCCGCTTCATTTTTTGCCAGTGCCATCAGCAGGGCGGCACTGAGCTTGGCCCTGGGGACCAGACTGCTGATCTTCATAAATTCCTTATCACTGTGAATATGACCGCCCTGTACTCCCAAGGTATCAATATTTGGTACGCCAAAGGAAGCCAGATTATTGCCATCGCAGCAACCGCCAGTAGCTTTTACATCAATGGGTATGCCCAGAGCCGAGCCGCACTCTTTAGCCAGCTGAAACAGTTTCTGGTTGGCAGCAGACAATACTTTGGGTTTACGGCCAAAACCACCGTGAAGTTCCAGAGTAATGCCATCACGCCCACTGATCTGATTAACCAGCATTTGCAGCTGATGCAGGCACCATTGCTCATCTTCAGGTTTTTCAATGCGAATATTAAACCGGCAGATACAGCGGTCAGGCACTATATTAGTTGGTCCGCCCCCATGGACGAAACCGGGATTGAACGTGACGTTTTCACGACCATCATTGAGGTCATCCATTGCCGACACGAAATCACAGAGCGCCCGAACCGCATTCCGGCCAAGGTGATGTTCACGCCCGGCATGGGCGGCTTTGCCATAACAGACCGCCGTGAAGTTGCCACTACCTTTACGGGCGCCTGCCAGTGAACCATCGGGAAAACTGGGTTCGTAAAGCATTCCCACATGAGCTGTTTTTGCGGCTTCTTCAAACAGGGGTGCAGAACCGGGGGAGCCAATTTCTTCATCGGGATTCAGAATGATCTGCCATCCGACCTGTTCAGCCCAGGGCGATTGCTCAAACAGTTGCAGGGCATGAATCATCACGACCAGACCACCTTTCAGGTCCGTGACGCCGGGGCCGTTGATATGGTCATCATCAATGAATTTTACCGTCTGAAACGGGTGGTCTTCAGCAAACACCGTGTCCATGTGTCCGCCCAGAACAATCTGCAAAGAAGCCTCTGGTCGCTTTGAAAGAATAAGCGCGTCACCTAATGGCTGACGGATGGCGTCCCCGTGAATGTTAATAGACTGGAAATCGTTAAGGCTGACAACCCGCTGTTGCGCTTCCAGGGGCAGGGTCATTTTTTGCAGTTCAGACAAAACCCGGTTTACCCCCTCGACATTGAGACTTCCGGAGTTGATTTCCGCAAGGCTAACGGTCTGTTGAAGCATGGTGTTCTGACAATCGTCCAGTTGCTGAAGCAGAGGCAGGAAAGGATCAGTAATGCCTGACATGGTAACCACTTTTGTTGTTATTGACTTTATGAAGTATACGACGATGCAGAAAATAACAGGTGAAAAAATACCAATGGAATGATCTGTGACAGCATTTTTTTGTATTGAACAAGTTAACAACTATACTCGGCACTCGCTGTGCTAAGTATAAATAACTATCGGGCAGGCGCTCATTCTACCCTGGCCTGCAACAGCTTAAAGGTATGCAAATGTCAAAACAGTTTATGCTAACGTTGCTTGTATTCTTTTTCTCAGAGGTTGCTCTGTCAGAATCAGAACAGTTGTCAGTCAAATATTGTATAAGCAGTGATTTCTCAGAATATTTCCTGAGTTCAAAGAACAATATTGATATTTTGAATAAGCAGCCAGTAGGCTCTGTCGACGACCTTCATAAAACGACCGAAGCTGCGTTAGATTCAGCATTGCCATTAGTGAGTATTGACCAAAAAGAAACCCGGGTTTTTGAACAGCTAGAGATGCCCTTTCCATCTGAGTGCAGGAAAATGAATTTTTCAACGGTCGGTTATGGTGGAATTAGATTGATTTTCTCCAGGTACACTGTCAAAGGTTTGCCTGCATCAGAAAGTGATTCAGTGGTGATTGCGAAACTACCTGCTCAGGCGAAAAATAGTGCTGGCAGTATTGCTCGTCACGTGGCTAGAACCTTTGCAACTTACGTTGTCTCACTTAGTTTGACAGCTTTTTTAACCAATAATGAACATAGTACAAAAGTAGTATCGCTTTTTGCCACAGTTTATTGTCTGTTAAATCCAAAAAAATGCGCTTTTATTTATGGCTACCTCACAGACTATGGCGAGTAAACCCAAACCACTGGAAACCGATGCCCCCACTAGAACGGCTTGCCGATTTAGTGGAGGGAGGAGTGTGTCAACTCATGTCGCCTGTACGGTTTTCGCCACGGCTCTTCTCAGGGCATCCATCCCCTGACGTATATCATCATCAGGAATAATGAGTGATGGTGCCAGACGCAGAACATTCGGACCTGCGACCAGCAGCATTAACCCTTCTTCCGCAGCAGCAGCCAGAAACGCCTTGCTTTTACCGTGCCACTCAGGTGTCAGTTCCGCACCAATGAGCAGCCCTTTGCCCCGGATTTCAGTAAATATACCAAACTCATCATTAATGCTTTCAAGCTCTCGACGAAACAGCTGATGCTTGCCGGATACGTTGGCCAGTAACTGGTCATCATTAATCAGCGTGATCGCTGCCAGAGCCACTGAGCAGGCCAGAGCATTACCACCATAGGTGCTGCCGTGAGTGCCGAAGCCAAAGCTGTTGGCGATTTTGCTGGTGGTCAGCATGGCACCAACGGGGAAGCCACCGCCGAGCGCTTTGGCGGTCGTTAGAATATCGGGCACAACATCCGTACCCATGTAAGCATAAAACTCACCGGTGCGTCCTACGCCGGTCTGCACTTCGTCAAACACCAGCAGGGCATTGTGCTGATCGCAGAGTTCTCTGGCCGCTTGCAGGAACTCTGGTGTGGCAGGTCTGACACCACCTTCACCCTGAATGGGCTCAATAACAACAGCACAGGTTTTGTCTGAAACCGCCGCTTTTAAAGCGTCAACGTCGTTAAATGGCAGGTGGGTGACTCCTTCCGGCACCGGGGCATAGCCTTCACAGTATTTGGGTTGCCCGCCGACGGTGATCGCAAACAGGCTGCGGCCGTGAAAAGCGTTGTTGAAGGAAATAATTTCGTGTTTTTCTGGTCCTGTGTGGTCGTAAGCATACTTTCGTACCAGTTTGAAAGCAGCTTCATTGGCTTCGGTACCTGAATTGCAGAAGAATACTTTTTCTGCAAAACAGACTTCGGTAAGCGCCCTGGCCAGAGCGAGTGCAGGTTCATTGGTGTAAACGTTACTGAGATGCCAGAGTTTGTCGGCCTGATCTTTCAGAACCTTTACCAGTTTCGGGTGGCAGTGTCCCAGCGCATTGACGGCAATGCCGCCGGCAAAGTCAATGTACTCTCTGCCTTCCTGATCCCAGATGCGCGATCCTTTGCCACGGACGGGAACAACTTTTTGAGGTGCATAATTTGGCACCATTACTTCGTCAAAAGTTGCTCTGTTGACAGAATACTCGGTCATGGGCTTCTCTCCCGGAAACTTGTTATCTTTTTTTGATGGTTATTAAGTATTATTGCTTAAGGAGTTTACATCATCAGTGGGTGTATTTGGGAAGGGAGTGAGTTTTATTGGCTCTTCCTCAATTTGAGTGGGTGATTTATTATATTCTGAAGCACTCAATGCAAGGATGCACCGATGCGTGATAAGCAACTCTATTCTCAAATACTGGGTATTGAGTCTCCTTGGTTCGTTTCTGAAGTTGAATTGTCATTACAGGATCAACAGGTTCGGGTATTCATTGAACACAATGGTAAAAAGGCCTGCAAATGCAGTGTTTGCGATAAGCCCTGCTCTGGCTACGACCACATCACTCAGAAGTGGCGTCATCTGGATACCTGTCAGTTTCAGACTATTCTAGTTGCCAGGGTTCCACGGACCCAGTGCCCTGAGCATAAGGTGTTAGCCATCAATGTGCCCTGGGCTGAATCTGACTCTCGATATACAGCTCTGTTTGAAGCCCTTGTTATTGACTGGCTAAAGGAGGCAACTACGAAGGCAGTTGCACGACAAATGAAGCTTGGTTGGAATGCCATAGACGGTATTCAGCAGCGTGCAGTGAAGAGAGGACTGGCTCGTCGTGATGCTAAGCCACCAAAACGAATCGCTGTTGATGAAACCTCATTTCAAAAGCATCATGAATACGTCACAGTGGTCACTGACCACGACCAAGGCGTTGTTATTCACGTTTCTGATGACCGTAAAAGTGACAGTCTCAACGAGTACTTTGACACACTGCCCTATGACCATAAAGAGGGGATCGAATGCGTGACGATGGACATGTCCAAGGCTTACATCAAGTCAGTCAGTGAGAATGTTCCAGACGCAGATCAGAAGATTGCATTTGATAAGTTTCACGTTGCTCAGTCTCTGGGTAAAGCTGTCAACAAGGTTCGGATAGAAGAGAACAAAGCCCTTGTAAACCAAGGTGTAGAGCTGCTTAAGGGGACTCGCTACGACTGGCTGACTAACCCTGAAAACATGTCTGAAGAGCAGTGGGATAACTTCGAACCACTGAGAAACTCGACACTTAAAACAGCTCGCGCCTGGGCCATCCGGCAAATGGCAATGAGCTTATG
Organism: Endozoicomonas gorgoniicola; assembly: GCF_025562715.2. Lineage (NCBI taxonomy): Bacteria > Pseudomonadati > Pseudomonadota > Gammaproteobacteria > Oceanospirillales > Endozoicomonadaceae > Endozoicomonas > Endozoicomonas gorgoniicola. The sequence goes on along the minus strand of NZ_JAPFCC010000001.1, from coordinate 3,787,485 downwards.
GAATTACAAGTCCAGAGCTTGGGCAATCAAGGCCTGGAAGAGGTGGCTATGCTGGGCGCAGAGATGTCGGCTTGAGCCCATAAAAGAAGTTGCCAGAACGGTCAAAGAGCACTTGTGGGGTATCATCAACGCTATTGTCCTTGAGGCTAATAACGGTCGAGCAGAGGGAGTGAACAGCAAGATTCAGAGTTTGAAGAATCGGGCTTGTGGCTTTCGAAACCGTGAAAGATATAAGACAGCGATCTACTTTCATCTTGGAGGCTTGGACTTGTACCCCACTGGCGTACATCGTTGAAAACTACCCACTTAAAACAGGGAAGAACCGTTTTATTTCGTTTTTCTGAAGGAGGCGGGTGACTGCACCAGGAATCACCCGCCGGAATCAGGTGGGTGAGGATGTCAATCTTCCATAACGTTTGACCAGGCTTGTTGCATCAGTTGTGCCTTAGCCATTCCGGAGGAATAGATATCACTATCTTCAGGAACTTTAGTTTTTAGTTGTTCACTGGTTTTTCTGAGGATTTCTTCGTTCAAGCCATTAAGTTTATCTCGATATCGGGCTGTCAGGGTTTGCAGGGCTTTTTTCAGGTGGACATCATCGCCGGATAAATCAGGAGCGTATAAAATGACTCGTGACAATCCTGACGCTATGTGGTCAGTCGCTTTGTCCGTATTGTTGGCAACCATTAAAAAAAAGGCTTCTGAAAAACAATGAATAACAGACGTTATAATTTGTACCAGCTGGGTACGAGCATCCAGCTCCGGTTTGGTAAAGTAGAATTTTTGGCGTCGAAAGGATTTTGTTAATTCATTGTTAGCATAGTCTGCCGACTTTTTTTCATCCGGGCTATAGGATGTCGCTACATTCAGCATGGCCTGGCGAGAATAAGCATAAATCCTTTTTCTAAGAGAATCCGTGGTACCGAATTCAAAAGTATTAGCCAGAAAGTTTGCTATTGACCGGGGAACTACTCCCCACTTATGGAAAAAAGCCTTAACAACGGATTGCACCATAAAGCCTGTTGCCCCCAGCGCGTAGTCTCCATAAACCGCCCAGGAATCCAGGACATCCTGAGCATCCCGGGCATCATCCTGATTACACTCGATACCCCAGTTATTTAGTATATTCAGATAATTTGTTTTAATGGCTTTGTCGGCGTAGTTTGAATCCAGCTCGGCCAGATGCAGCAAAACCTGCTTTGCGAAAAGTGGCATCAGATTGTTTTGTTGTAACAGGTTAAGGCCACTGCCCAGACGTGCATTGGCCAGAGCCGTTATAACTGTACTGTCTGTTTCAAATTCCGGATGATAATATCGGATGAGGTAAGCTGCGTAGGCAACCACTCTGGCTGAGTCTGTATAACTTTTTTCCTCATTAATTAAAAGCGCACCTGCCAGTGACAGGCATTTTGTCAACATGGCTTCCATGGTCATTTTATATGACCGACTTGTCTGGGCCTCAATACTGAGCTTTTGGTTTATAACATTGATTTTGCCAGTCAGTTCGTTCTGAATCTCCCTGTCTTCAGGGTCAATAATTCCGGTTTTGCTGCCTATCCAGTTTTTAATTGCGGTCTGCAATTGAACAATGGCAGGTTCGCCCACAGAAAGAAGGCCGAATTCAATTAATGATGATAAGAAGTAATAGCTGGCTATTTTTGGCAGGCGTCGTGGCTTTCCCTTCTCCGGTTTGAATTTATTAATGGTGTAAGGTGCAATCAGTGCGGTGGCCATAGAATATCCAAGGGCAGTACCGTGTATCGCTCCAATGGTTACAGTTTCCTTATCTGGCAGGTAGTGGTAATACCATGGAGAAACGTTTTCGGGTTTATCTGTTTTTTCGGGTTCAGCTGTTTTTTCGGGAGGACAGCCTTCTGCAGGACAGGTGCCGGTTTGTTCATTGACAGTCTGTGGGTGGAACACGCTGGATAGTGTGTCATTCAAAGTAACCTCTGCCCAGCTTCCAGCAAGCTTTTTATACCCTTTATAAAAAATCGGGTCTTTCAAACCGTGCGGGTCAAGAGTTTCGATGCGTTTATATATCTCGTTAAGCTCTGATTCATCTTTAATAGGCAGGTAAGCCATTAAAGCGCCCTTGACTACAGTGTCTTCAGTGTTGATTTCAACAATCTCTCTGTGATTCTGAATCATGGCAGAGGCTAAAATGCTGGCCTTCTTATCAGTGTTCCTGTAGGCATCTGCAAAATGAATAACTAATGTTTCCAGGGTTCTCTGGCTATTAGACCGGGCAAAGTTGGGTTGTTCAGCCAGAATCGTTCCTGCTTTTTTTTGCAGGCTGCTGAAATACTGATTGGTGTAATCAACACCGCCTGATTTTCTGTTAATCGTTGATCCGGTATTAATAGCCCCCCAGTTTTCAAGGGTACGCCTTGATTGGGAAGCAAATCTTTCCATATTTTGCTTTGAGGTTGCTGCTCCCACTATTTTGGAAAAATGTTTGGCTATCACATTAATGGCAAAATGTCGTTTTCCCAGGAAATAAAGAAAAGTTGCTGGTAGAGTAACACCTAAAATAAAAATGCTTGACCTGATTTGATCTTTCGGAATGTTTTTCAACAAAGATTTAACAAGTTCTGTTTCCTCAAGGTTAGTGGCAGAGGCAAGACCTTTTAACTCATCCATTGTGGCCGCTTCATACTGGAGACATTCAGCGCTACTGACTTTCCATTCATTCAGCATGTTGCAGTATCTCAGGCTCATCATCGCTGAGTGCTTCAACAAGGGATCCATAGCGCTAAGGTGTTGAGTTATGCGGGTTCTGAAGTCAGGGTGCTTATCCCAGTCAATGTTTTTGCTGAAACTGACGTAAACACTGTCCAGAACATCCCGGCCTGTTGCCTCCGGGTGAAGGTAGGTCATAGACAGGGCGTTAAGTGCCATCAATGCGGCAGCTCTGTTTTCATCACCCCTGGACATGGCCAGACTTGCAGAAGAAGACACTGTATCGATAATATCGAGAAGACGGTAAAAAGTCTTTCTGGCCTTTTGGGCATGAAGGCTCAGCACCGAAAATGTAGACAACGAGCGGTAACGCAAATCCGTTTGCAAAGCATCTGTTTTTTGCCTGACATGATCGTCCGATAAAGCTTTATAGCTAACACTTTCCAGCAGGGCGCTGATATTATCGGTGAGATGCTGACTTGACGCCCGTCTTATATTGCTTTTGTGAATAGCCAGTAACTTAAGCAGAAAAGAAAGTTTATGATTCTCTAAATAGGACTGAAGTGTATTAATGGCCACCTCGGAACTCAGGGGAACCAGACCCCAGGCGACACCTGTCTTAAGATGATCCAAAATGTAAAAGTCATGACTGTTTTCATCCTCTGCTGGAGCAGTTGCAAAAGCAGGCTGGCTAAGCAGCCCTAGGGTGACAATTAAATTCAAAGCTGTTTTTTTCATTTTTGATTCAACCGAATAATAAATTAATAACAAACTAATCAAAATTTTCCGGCAAGCCGTGTGCTAACTCATCTTCAAGCCAATGAACGCTGTAAAAAAACAGGCTGCTAAGTACTTTTTGTAAGTATTGATCTCCAGTAATTATACGTTTTCCGCCGTATGGTAATGTTACCACCTCAGATTCGAGGTAGTAATGAGCAAGATAGACGGACGTAAAATTTCTGATCAAGACAGAGAGCGGATAAGGTTTAATGCTATCAGTGATTGGCTCAAAGGTATGAAGCCAACTCCTTGGGGTGCGTGGCAACAGGATAAAAAAAGGGCTCTTTTTCAGGATGTATGACACTAGTTAGTGCCTGTCCGAAAACCCTCAAGCCCTTGAAAAACACAGCCTGAGGCCAAATATAATACTCGAAGATTTTCCCAGACAGGCTGTTTTCGAGTTTATGCGTCAAACCATTAATCCACAAATGCAGTTGGGCGAGGTTGATATCTCCGCCATCACATTCAACCCCAAGTCCAGAGATGATATTCCCCGGCTTTTGCGGGGCTTGCAGCACATATGGGTTACACCTGATCTGAGAGAGCAGGTCTTTCAAGTTCTTGAAAGTATGATTCCTGCCAGCAGTAATAATGGTCGTCCCGGTATGGATCTCTGGAACATACTGGTGTTTGGCACCCTGCGGCTGGTCACTAACTGTGATTATGACCGTCTTCAGGAGCTGGCCAATGAACACGGCACGCTACGGAAAATGCTTGGGCACGGTCCTTACTGCACGCACTCTTATCATATCCAGACATTGCAGGATAATATCAGCCTGTTCACGCCCGAAATACTGGACCAGGTAAACCAGATTGTCGTGGCAGCAGGCCATCAACTGGTTAAAAAAAAGATGAGCCGCTATATGGCCGTGCCGATTCGTTTGTAGTCAAGACCGATGTTCATTTTCCCACAGACATCAGCCTGTTAAACGATGCCTGTCGTAAGGCTATTGAGTTTGCGTCCACCCTGGCTGGCCAGTACCAGTTACCAGCGTGGCGTCAGCGGGAATACCTGAAAAAACAGCATCGAAAGCGCTATCACAAGGTGCGGAATCTGAAACATTCCGTTGCTGCCTGCGAGTTTAAACAGCGGTCACGTCAGCACGATATTGAAACGGCACACCTTGAATACATTAAGTACAGTCTCGACATTATCCGCAAGGCAGAAAGCACAGCTGCCCTGGTAGAAAAAAGCGCCCCCGATGAGTCTGCGCTGGAGAATCTCAAATACTACATTGCCCACAGTCGTCACCAGATTAATCTGATTTATCGTCGGGTGATCGAGCATCAGCAGATTCCTCACAGCGACAAGGTGTTCTCGATTTTTGAACCCCACACAGAATGGATCAGCAAGGGTAAAGCCGGAGTTCCTGTAGAGTTGGGGTTGCGGGTATGCGTACTGCAAGACCAGTTTGGCTTCACGCTGAATCACCATGTGATGCAAAAGCAGACAGACGATCAGGTTGCAGTGCCTATCGCAAAAGGAGCAAAACAACGCTTTCCCATGCTGAGCCAGGTCAGTTATGACAAAGGGTTCTGGAGCCCCGCCAACCTTGAGGAACTTGATGGCTTTCTGGAACGAACCATTCTGCCGAAGAAAGGCAGGCTTTCCGCAGAAGACAAAAAACGAGAGCACCACCTTGAGTTTACCCGGGCAAAAAGAAAGCATTCCGCCGTAGAGTCTGACATTAATGCTCTGGAAGCCAATGGCCTCGATAAATGTCCGGACAAGGGCATTGATGCCTTCAAGCGCTATGTTGCCCTTGCGGTTGTGGGTGGCAACCTGAAGCGCTTGGGCAGGATTTTACAAGAACGGGATTTTTAGCCCTACTGACAGCAGTCTTTTGCCGTCCGAAATTTGATCATGGGTGCATGAGGGTTCTGCACGTTCGTAAAATGGCAGTTTTGGCTATTTTGCAAGCACTTTGATCAAGAAGTGCCCTATAAGCGAGACTCTGATAATGCTTGCGGAGCAGTTCTACTGTTTGATGAATGTCAGTGACTCAATTTTCATAGGTTTTCTGACAGGCACTAGTTATGCATGCATGCAGGCAGGCAGACTTACGTATAATGAATGGAGATCAATAATCGTTATATTAATAAGTTGTCGTCTTGCACTTTCTCCTCTACTAATACATATGTTTGTTTCTTAGTGCAGTGTATAAGACACAAGGCAATATTATGTCAGACAACACCGAATTTGGTAAATGGAGAGCCAGGTTGTGGCCTGTCCATTCTCATGAGCTGAAAAAGCTTATCCCCATGATTTTGATGTTTTACCTGATACTCTTTAATTACACGATATTGCGAGACACTAAAGACACGCTGGTCGTTACTGGTGCAGGCTCCGGGGCCGAGATAATACCTTTTTTAAAGTTATGGGTTAATGTACCTTTTGCCATAATTTTTACGATCACCTATGCGAAAATGAGTAATGTATTCAAAAGGGATGCTTTATTTTATTTGGTTATATCGAGTTTTATACTGTTTTTTGGTCTTTTTGCCCTTGTTCTTTATCCGGCCCGTGAGATGCTTCACCCAACGGAGTTTGCTGATTATCTGCAGAGTATTTTGCCACCCGGATTTATGGGATTTATCGCTGTCCTGCGTAACTGGACTTTTTCTCTTTTCTACGTCATGTCTGAGCTTTGGGGGAGTGTTTGTCTGTCTCTGCTGTTTTGGGGCTTTGCCAATCATATTACCCGAATATCTGAGTCGAAACGTTTTTATGCTCTTTTTGGCATGATGGGAAATTTGGCATTACCTACTGCCGGTCTATTTGTTTATTATGCTTCGCATTCCCGTGAAGATCTTCCGGCAGGTGCTGACCCATGGAGCTATTCGATGAATTTGCTGACGGCAGTGTTTACTGCTGGTGCTATTTTGATCATGGTGACTTACTGGTGGATCAACCGCAATGTATTGACTGATCCAACACTTTATAAACCTAATGACATAGTGGCTGACAAAAAGGAAAAATTATCACTGTCCCTCAAAGAAAGTTTTTTGCATATTATTAATTCAAAATATCTGCTCTGCATTGCCCTGCTGGTCATCAGTTATGGCGTCTGTATCAACATGGTTGAAGTCACCTGGAAAAACCAGCTGCGTATGCAGTACCCGAATCCTAATGATTACAACCAGTTTATGGGATTGTTTTCTACCTGTACGGGCGTTGTGACTATTAGCATGATGTTGTTTGTTTCCAATAATGTTATCCGTGGCTTTGGCTGGACAGTAGCCGCTTTATGTACTCCAGTGGTTTTATTAATAACCGGTTCGCTGTTTTTTTGCTTTGCACTCTTCAGGGATTTCATACCCGAGACAGTATTTTTAGCACTGGGTATTACTCCACTGATGTTGACCGTTGTGTTGGGTGCTATACAAAACATTATGAGTAAATCGACTAAGTACTCCCTTTTTGATCCCACAAAAGAAATGAGTTACATCCCGCTTGACCCTGAAGAAAAAGTAAAAGGTAAGGCTGCGGTGGATGTTATTGGCAATCCAGTCGGTAAATCAACAGGTTCAGTTATCCAGCAGGTGTTGATGATTTCCCTGGGTTCGCTGGCCGCTATTGCGCCTTACGTAGCCATTATTGTATTGGCTTTTTTTGCCATCTGGATTGGTGCTGTCCGCTCACTGGGACGCCAGTTTAATGAAAAAGTTCACAAAAGACAGGAAGCGTCTGATGAGCAAGAGCTGCCTGATAAACAAGAGCTGCCTGATAAACCAGCACCCAGTGCAGATAATAGCGTGATAATAGGTTCCCCGGTTTTGCAGGCTAAAAGTGAGTTGCTGCAATTTAATGCTCACCCCGCTGCAAATCAAAAGCCCTCGAAAGAAAAAAATTCATAAAATTGCGGACTATTTTTCAGTAACTGACAGGCAGGCTATGAAATGATAAATGAATCATATTTATACTGGTTCGTTGTTTTTGCTTCGGGGTTTTGCGCGGCTGCGGCTTTATCAGACGAATCACCGTCTGTAACTTCGCCTTTTATCGATAATGCGACACTGGACGGAAAGCTTCGAACCGTTTATTACGATGTAAAAAATACAGAAAAAGATTCAACAGCAGGAGCCTGGACGGGCGGTCTCTGGATTAATCTACGTTCGGGCTATCTGGCAGATATAGCAGGTGTGGGTGCCAGCTTTTATGGTGTCACCAAATTCTATCAGCCAAAAGGAAATACCAGTTCATACCAGTTGTTAAATGATGACAATAAAGGTTTCAGTAAGCTTGGGCAGGCATACCTGGAAATAAAATCACCCTCGACGTATAAAAACCGGTCAGCCAGCTTTGTTGTAGGGAGGCGGGAATTTCGTAGTGGGTTAATCTCGGCCTCCAGCTCAAGAACGGTTCCCAGTACATGGTCAGGTTTTCAACTCAATGGTGCCATTGAAAACCTGAAAGTGGGGGGAACCCTGGTTAATCAAATATCACTAAGGAATCAGGCTGGGTTCCATGACCTGAACAACTTTTCCGGACAGAAAATTGATTACATCATAGGTGCTGAAATTACCTATGTACTTCCGCTTGCCCATGAACGTGAGGTGAGGTTTAGGTACCGCAATGCTTTTGCGAAAGATTTTTTACAGGCGCACAACGGTGATATTTTATTCACAACCCCTGCGGGACTGAATCGCAAGGTCAAACTGGGAGTTAGTTATTATCAAAGCCAGAAAGATGGTGATCTCTGGCAGGGTAAAGGCTGGGGCGGTTCGCCGTTATTTGATGACAAGGCCAGTGTGATCAATGTGCATGGGGATTTGATTGCTGGCGCATGGTATTTTCGTGCAGCCGTCAGCCATTTCAGGGCACCTTCCAGCGTAAAGTCTTCAGTCTCTGGTTATACTCAGCCCGGCGTTTATTATTATGACCTTGGCGCAAATACTCACGGAGCCTGGGATATTGGCACTTCCGGTTTTGCGGAAGATATGTTGTACGACGGGGAAACAGCATGGATGACGGGTGTTGCCTATAGTTTTTCAGAATCGGTGTTTAAAGGGCTGGAGGTCGGTTACGCATTCCACTACGGCTCTGGCATGAAGGTTGGTATTCCCGAAGGTCGAAAAAAATCAGTTGCAGAACGCGAACATGACATATATCTGATTTATGCGTTTCCTGAGACTGTATTGGCAGGGTTGAAATTCAAGCTGAAATATGGACATTACCAAAATGACCGGGCGTTACGGAAGGCCATTCAAAAAGAAGAGAGGGATCTACGCGTCTGGCTTGATTATAACTTTTTGCTTTTCTGATCCCTGACCGGCAGGCTGCTTTTGTTGAAAAAGCAGCCAGATGCCGGTTTACCTTGTCTTAGAGTTTTTAATGGCCGGCTTCACTTTTGATGAGCAGGCGTTGGTCTGGTGGATGGCTGCCAGAAGAACCGGGTCAAGGGCATCGGGTACTACGCCCGGTGTCTGCCTGGTTTCTTTTGGCACGTGTATCGTTCGATGATCATCAGTTACAAATATCATTTTTTTATCTCCTCCTATCCTGATAAATAGTGTAATTACTGAGTAAGATGGTAATTAATACGTATTAGCCGCTAAAAAGCTTTACAGTTGATCCAGGTCAACTTCTGCCATCTGAAAAGCTTTGCAAAAAAAAAGCCATTGTGGTTGGTAGTCTATTTATTGTTCACATAAAACCTTCCCAGCCTTTTATAATTTGCGTTGCTTGATGCATTTTTCCATGTGCTGACTATTTAGAGGTCAGCGACATGTCAATGGTTCAGGAGAACGTCGATGCTGACCATTTACAGTGAACAGCAAAAGCTGCACAACCCGGCCAGAGAGTTCCTTGGGGGTGACCTGGTGCCTTACCTGGAATCTCCAAAACGACTGGATTATGTTCTGGAAGCCCTGCAGGACAATAATCTGGGACGAATCGAATGGCCGGAAAGTTTTTCAACCGGGCCTATAGCCAGAGTGCATCGACCGGATTATATCGAGTTTCTGGAAACCGCCTGGCAACGCTGGCACCAGACTTATCCGGAATCCACCCAGGCATCACCTTATTGCTTTCCCCACCGTGGGCTCAGGCATGTGGTGCCGGAACAGATTGAAGGCGCACTGGGGTATTACTCCATGGATCTGACGGCTCCCGTTGTTGAAGGGACCTGGACAGCCATCAGGGCATCGGTAGATTGCGCTCTGACCGCTCAGAAAAGGGTACTGGACGGGGAGCCGGTCGCCTTTGCCCTTTGCCGGCCACCCGGTCATCACGCGTCAGGGGATTTAATGGCTGGTTACTGTTTTTTTAACAACGCCGCTATTGCTACCCAGGCTTTTCTCGACCAGGGTGCTGACAAGGTGGCCATACTGGATGTTGACTATCACCACGGTCATGGCACCCAGGCTATTTTCTATTCCCGCAATGATGTGCTTTTTGCTTCTCTTCATGCTGATCCCCGGCAGGACTATCCTCATTATCTTGGTCACGAGGATGAAACTGGCGATGGGGCGGGGCTGGGTTTCAATCTGAACCTCCCTCTACCGCTGCATGTTACAGGCTGGGCTGAATACCGCAGGGCTCTGGAGGTGGCTCTTGGGCGAATCGGCGAGTTCGAGCCGGACTATCTGGTGGTGTCTCTGGGACTTGATACCTATGAACGAGACCCTATCTCTTTTTTCAACATTACTACTCCGGATTTTTTGGAGCTGGGACATTGTCTGGCCGCTTTGAAAAAGCCAACCCTGTTTGTTCTTGAAGGAGGCTATGCCCTGGAAGTACTGGGTAATAATACCGTGGCAGTACTGGAAGGATTTTCCGCTTTCTGACGGGTGGTTTCTGACAATTTTCTCAGTCTAAAACTTTTGTCTATATAGGAAAGGGTGAGAACTGTCGATAGAACCCATGCAATTCTCCTAATTCACTGGAACACGTTTATGACACAGGATATACCACCAAAAGGCAGGGCTGAATGGGCGGAGTTGGTACAGGGTCAGCACAAAATGGACAAATTTGTTCTTCAGTTGCAGGTCGATAAAGTTCAAAAGGGTATGGAATCTGGCGATATCACACAGGAAGAAGCCATAGATTACCTTTACGAGTATTTTTCCAAATACCCCAAAGGCTTTGTCAGTGACCTGAAAGTTGTGTTCAAAACATGGTGAACACCTTTTCTAAAATGAATTGGATTGAAAAACGAATCTGAAAAGTAGACAGAACGAAAGAATAAAAGGAGGGGCTTTTACAGGTTGGCTGATGGAAAATGAGGGGTTGCAACAGAAATAGCCTTTCAGGAAAGATTGATTTGAACAGATCAAAATTTCTGAAGGATCAGACATGTGTACAACACCCTCACTACGTCCTATGTTCGCATTTCCCGGCTGGGTAATCGAGCAGATTGATATTGATTGGGAAGTCAAACAAGCTTTTGTCTATCTCCGCAGGGATGGCCGAATTCAGCACGAGAAATGCAGTCAATGTGAAACCCCTATGGGACAAATGAAGACAAAAGATCGGTGTGTCCAGGATTTACCACTGGGAGTTCTACAGGTAAATCTTCTCTTCACAGCTTTTCAGGGCCGCTGCTCACACTGCAACAATATTGAAACCGTTACTATTCCTGGTTTAACTCCCAAGGCTCAGGCAACCGATCGCCTTAAACGACACGTCAGCCATTTATGTCGCTATATGCCCTGCGACAAGGTGCCTGAATTCATTGCTATATCCGGTGGTACTGCCCGTCGTTGGGATAAAGAGATGCTGCTGAGAATGCTTTCAGCTCCAAAGCGTGACGGTATTCGCGCTCTGCTCATTGACGAAAAATCCATTGGCAAAGGCCATCAGTATCTTACCGTTGTTCTTAACGCCGACTCAGGAGAAACCCTCTTCCTTGGTGAAGGCAAGCGAAAAGAGACTCTGGATGAGTTCTTGAGCAGCCTGACTGAAGAGCAAAAAGCGAGCATCGAGTGTGTTGGCATAGACCGTGGTGGCAGCTATCAGGCTTCGGTGAAAGAGCACTTGCCCAATGCGGATATTGTATACGACAAGTTTCACATTATTGCCAATTATAATGATGTGATAGATCAGATAAGGCGCAGGGAGTGGCGTCAGGCTGAAGAAGAGAACAAGCCCTTTATCAAGGGTCAGCGGTTCAACCTGTTCATGAACCCTGAGAACCTGACTCCAAAGCGAGAAAGCAGTCTGAAAGAGCTCTTGAGCATGAACGAGGATCTCAATCAGGCTTACATCCTGAAAGACATGCTCAAACAGCTATGGACGTACACGTACAAAGCGTGTGCCGGCAAGTTTCTGGATAGATGGATAGAGTTAGCAAAAGAAACCGGAATTGCAGAACTTAAGAGGTTTGCTAAGGGCTTGGACAGGGCAAGAGAGGGCTTGCTGTCGTACTGCCATCATCGTATAACCAGCGCGAAGATTGAAGCTTTCAATGGAGTCATCAAACGGATTATCTACAAAGCTTGTGGCTACAATGATCTTGATTACCTCTATCTTAAAATCAGGCAGGAGGCTGTAAAATGATCAGCCAACCTGTAAAAGAGCCTAAAAGGATTTGTCATGAAAAAGTTACAGAGTGTCAAAGAGGTCATCCGGCTGATTGAAGCGGGTAAGGTGCTATCGCTTGCCGGGGACGAACGGGTGTTGTCACAGCTGCCAGAAGGTAACTGGGTCGCTGGAACTACGCCCTACTTTATGGGAAAAACCCAGGGCGAATTTTCACAGGAAAAAGTGTATGTCGATGAAATTTCGGATGAAGCCACTCAGCACAAAATCGTGACATACGATAAACAGACGCTGCCCTCCTTTACCCGTGACCGCTTCGATAATGGTTATACCATACTGGTGATACCTGCTTTCTCGGAGGTTCATTCAGACTTTGCCCTGCATGCAGACGGTTATGATTTCCTGTACGACAACCCGGTGCTGGGCTGGGTATCCGGTATTGACCTTAACTCCAGTGATATGCCCAAGGTATACGATGGTTCTACCGGTACTGAGTTGACCGACAAGGTGGTGGCACTGCACGTTGAGCTGCCTGCCAACAAAATGCCCCAGCTGGAGATCATTAACATCCACAAGCCCGATCCGAACAGCCCGGTCGTTGAGTTTGATACCGATGCTTTCGAGGCAGGAGACTGTCTGGTAAACGGGGAAAAGGTGAACTTTGCCGACTATGTTACGGCTCACAATATTGATACTAAAGTACCTTTAACCAGTGATTACTCCGGTGCGATTATCAATACCTGTATCAAAGAGGTAAACACGGATGACGGTAAGGTGTTCTTCTATGCTCCGGTGTTCACGGGAAGGCAGTATCGCTTTGCCAGACCTCTGGCTGACTATGCCACAGCGTTTGCGAACAGCCTGCCACAGGAAAGCACGGATATGCAGTTCTCCTGTAACTGTATCCTGAATTTCCTTTATGGGGAGCTGGAAGGCAAGCAAGCAGGTTTCCCGGGTCCCATTACGTTTGGAGAGATCGGATACCGTCTGTTAAACCAGACCATGACCTACCTTAAAGTGGTTGATCTGGAAGGCTGAATAGCTGACTGATAATAACAATGGGGAGCCAGGGCTCCCCATTGTTATTTGTAGTGCTGACAAGGGTTTATATCCATACAGCCGTCATTCCCGCGAAGGCGGGAATCTACCACCGTAGTGGATCCCCGCCTTCGCGGGGATGACGAAGGTTTTGCATGCATGGTTTTTAGCGCTTAGCTGCAGTAGCTACTTGAGTTCAGGTTGTTTAAAGGCTGTCAGACAAACTATCAGTCCAGCGCCCTTCTTCCCAGCAGGGAATAGAGTACAGGCACAACAAAGAGTGTCAGCAGTGTTGATACCAGCAGGCCGCCAATAATACTGGCTCCCATGGGCGCCCACATCACGGAACCGGAAAGAGTGAGTGGCAGCAGGCCGCCGATGGTGGTCATGGTGGTCAGCAGAATCGGCAATAATCGTACCTGTCCAGCTTCAATAATCGCTTCATTTATCTCCATGCCATTTCTGCGCAGCTGATTGCTGTAATCCACCAGTATGATCGAATTGTTGACGACAATACCCACCAGTGAGGTCAGTCCGATAAAGGCAGTGAAGGAGAAGGTGAAACCGGCAAACCAGAGTGCCAGAATCATGCCCGTCACGGCAAAAGGAATGGCTGTAAAAATGACCAGTGGCTGACTAAACGAGTTGAACTGCAACACCAGCACCGCAAAGATACCCAGCAGGGCAATCAACAGCACTTTTGTCATACCGGCAAACGACTCCTCTCGCTGCTCCTGCTCACCACCTACCTGATAGGTCACGCCGTCTGGCCACTGGTACTGATCCAGTTCTGCCCGAATGGCATTGGTCACGGTTTCTGCCTGATAACCGGCTTTCAGGTCAGCGGTTATTCTTGCCATACGTTCTGTCATATGATGTTGAAAACGAGGCAGGGCGTCTTGCATTTCCAGCTTGACCAGTTGTTTTACCGGAACCAGATGGCCGCTGGCGGACTTCACCATCATGCGGTCAAAGTCTTCCAGTCGGGGTTCATTGCCGGACGACTGACCTTTAACAACAATCGGGTAATTCTCTCCTGAGTGGTCACGGAACTGGCTGACAGGTACTCCCACAAGACTGGCTCGAATAACCTGATCAATAGAGCTGATGGCGACTCCGTACATGGCGGCTTTATCGCGGTTAATGGTGACATTCAGGTCAACCTTGGGGTTGTCCAGGGGATTATCGACATTCACCGTTCCGGGTGTGGCAGCAATGATCTGTTCAATATCTCTGGATACCGCCAAAACCTGGTTCAGGTCGTCGCCCATAATCCGAAAGGACACGGGGGCTTCATAAGGGGGGCCCTGTAACAGTTCCTTTACCACCACACGAGCTCCAACAATACGACTAAAGTCGTCTCTAAGGGATTCAACAAAAGGCTCTACTTCGCTGAGTCGGCCGGTATTCAGGTTAACGACCACCTGGGCGTAGTTGGGTACCTGACGTTTAGGAAAGATGTTGTAGTAAATTCTGGGGTTATCTTTACCAATATTGCTGACCACGGAACGAACCAGAGGGTAGTCTTTAACAATAGTCTCAACCTGTCGTACGGCATTGTCTGTCTGCTTAAAACTGGAACCTTCAGGCAGCTCAACATTGACCAGCAACATCGGCTTTTCAGCCTTGGGAAACATACTGACACCCAGTGTGCCTGCCAGCATGACAGAACCTGCCAGGGTAATGACGGCAACTATCAGGATCAATACCGGATAACGAAGGGCACCGCTGAGCAGCGATCTATAAGGCCCGTCAGTAAACGTCTGTAACCCCCTTAACAGCAATGGTGGTTTGCTGTCCTGACCTTTCAGCATAATGCTGGCAAGCAGTGGCGACAGGCTCAGGGCAATAATCAGGGAAGCCAGCAGGGTCAGAATAACGGTGGCTGGCATGGAGCGCATGAATATGCCTGCCCCGGTCTGCAACAGCAGAATCGGCACAAAAGCCAGAATGGTGGTCAGGGTACCGCTGATCACCGCCCAGCCAACCTGACTGGCTCCCTGTGCTGCGGCCTCCATCGGCGCATAGCCTTTGCGCAGGAAGCGGTGAACGTTCTCAGTCACCACAATGGCATTATCAACCAGAAGCCCCAGTGCGATCACCAGCCCGGCAATTGACATCTGTTGTAAACCATAGCCAGCGAGGTCTACCCAGCCCAGACCAATAAACACCGACAGGGGAATGGCAAGAATAATGACAACCGCCGACCGGGCACCCAGAAACAGGATGGTGAGTAAGCCGACCAGTATCAAACCCTGAATCAGGCTGTTAAAAAACTGGGAGACACGATCGTGTACTGACTCACTCTGATCGTGGGCAATGCCGATGGTAATGTCTTCAGGCAACGCCTGCTCAAAATCATTCAACGTCTGTTTGATGGCATCCATGACGGTGAAGATATTGCTGCCTTTGCGCTGGACAACGGTGACAAAGATGGAGCGGGTTTCCTGAAATCGTGCCTGATAGGTCGGCAGGGCATCGGAGAAGACGACATCTGCAATATCTTTGATGAACACGACCCTTCCCGGAGTCGAGACCACTGCCGTTCTTTCAACGGCTTCAATATCTTTGAAGTCACCACTGGTTCGTACCGTAAAACGGCGTTTGCCTGCCAGAACATGACCGCCGGGAAGGTTGACTCCGGATGCCTGTATGGCGGCAATCAGGTCTTCAACCCCAATGCCCAGCTCCTGCATCCGGGCCAGTTCTGCCTGAACCTGCAATTGCTGTTCGGGGTAAGCGTCTGTCGTCGCTTTTTTGATACCGGGAATCCGTTCGATGCGTTTTTCCAGTTTTTCTCCCAGTAGCCGCAATGAGTTATAGCTTTGGGATTCAGACATCAGGGCAATCTGGATAATGCTGACATCAATCGGGGAGATACGGTCAATGGCCAGCACTGGAATATTCTCAGGCAGCTGGTCGCGTATTTTGGCAATTTCGGCCACCACATCGTCATACTGTTCCTGAGGGTCAGTGCCGTAGAGGAACTCGACACGAATCACCGCCAGACCATCTTCTATATCACTCTTTAAAATTCTTATGTCGTCTAGCTCTTTGATGGCTTCCTCGATAGGGTCAACAATCAGTTTCTCCATATCCAGGGGGTTAGTGCCGGGGTAGACAACACGCACCATGGTTGCCGGAAACTTAAACTGGGGATCTTCTGAGCGGGGCATGGTCATCAATGACACAATACCCAGTGTTACCAGCAATAACATGACCACCAGGGTAAAGCGCCGGTTTTGAATGGCAATGGCTGGGAGTTTCATGGTGGTTACTCCTGAAGGCCGGAAGCAGCAGTACCGGAAACAGTGACCGTATCGCCATCCAGAAGAAAACCGGCACCGGAACTGATAACTGTTTCCCCTTCCACCAGGCCTGAATCACTGGCAATGAAACCCGACTCCATAAAGTTCAGATTGATGCTCCTTAGTGTCACCGATTGATCACTGGGGTTGTAGACAAAGACCTCTGCCGAAGAGCGACTGGCATTAACGACAGACTCAACAGGAATCAGTGTCAGCATATGCTGGCTGGAGGGAATAAGGGTGACTTTGCCAACAAAGCCTGAACGCAACTTGCTGGAGGTGTCGGGAAAGGTGATCTCTATCTGAAAGGTGCCTGTGCGTTCATCGGCCAGTGCCGCAAGGCGCGTAACCTGACCAGTAAAGGTCTGATCGGGCCAGGCATCAAACTGAATCAGTGCCTTGTCGTTTTTCTTAACCCTGACTATTTCTTCATCGGTCAGGCCGGTTTCAAGCACCCAGCCACGGGCGGTGTCTGCTACCACCAGTATCGGCTGGTTGGGTGTCACCAGCTCGTTTTCTTCCACATGACGCCGTAACACCAGACCTTTTGACGGCGCTTCAATGCGGGAGTACCTCTGGTTAAACCGGGTGATACGCAACCGGCTCTGGGCAACCGTCAGTTCGGTTTGGGCTGACTGGAGCTGATCCAGGGACACCACATTGTTCTTGTGCAGTTTGCTGATGCGCTCCAGATTGCGTTCTGCCAGATCCAGCCTTGCCCTGGCTTCATCGACCTGTGCGTTGACCTCTTCCATGGTCAGGCTGGCGAGCAACTGCCCGGCCTGTACCCGGTCGCCTTCATCAACCAGCAGTTGTGCCACGGGGCCTGCTGTTTTAAATGACAGGGTTTGCTGGGATTTATAAGCAAGAATGCCGCTGGTTCTTATTGGGCGCGAGTATTGCTTGTATTGAACGGTTTCAGTCGTAACGCTGACCGGTGGTTTACCTGATTCGGGGCTGGCAAAAACAGGCAATGGCGTCATGTAGTAAAGAGTGCAATAAAGAGTCATGGCTACAAGCCATGGGCAGTGGCGCAAAGCAGGCATGGGGGCTGTCCGATATTGTGTTTATTTTTAACCTTCCAGTGACGCACACTACCTTATCACAGCCGCAGGTTTGACAGAAACAGCCTCTTCTGAAGCCAGTGTGAGAGGCGTGACTTTGGTATTGTTCAGTCCTGCCGATAGCTGAAGCTAACGCATTGCTTTTCTCATATAGCTTCACTCGGAATTCTGACAATGGTTAAAGGGCTGACCGCTTCTTTGTTGACTACAGCCGTCACGATTATTGTGCTGTTTAGCCTGCCGGGCTGTTCGAAGGTTGAACCGGCAGCGTATGAAGACGGTGAGAAATGGCCTGGCGGAAAAACATCCGTGACCGTTTCGGGTAAAACTTCATTCTCCCGGGCCTCTGCCAATATGGCAGCCAACCGCAGGCTCGATTTCAGTGTGGGTGACAGCTTCTTTAAAAGCGACTGGGTGGCTGCTCCACAGCCTGATTCTTTTCGTGACGGGCTGGGGCCTTTGTTTAACACCCGATCCTGTGAAGGCTGTCACATTCTTGATGGTCGGGGACACGCCCCTGCTGATGGCGAACTCAATGAAGCAGGGCTGCTGATCAGAATCAGTGTGCCAGCCACTACTCAGAAAGAGAAAGAGCAGTTGACCCGAAGCGGGGTAATCCCACACCCGGTTTATGGTGATCAGATTCAGGACTTTTCTCTTAAAGGGGTTAAACACGAGGCTAAAGTCCGGGTTCGTTATGAATATTCAACCATCCGTTTTTCTGATGGGGAGAGTGTTCAGATTCGCAAACCAGTCATTTTACTGGAAGATTTAAACTATGGGCCTCTGCCGGACAATTTGATGATGTCACCTCGTATTGCGTCACCAATGATCGGGCTGGGTTTACTGGAAGCTATATCAGACTCGCAGATTCTGGCGAATGAAGACCCGGATGATCGTGACGGAGATGGTATTTCCGGTCGGGGGAACCGGGTCTGGGATATTAAAAACAAAAAAACGGTACTTGGGCGTTTTGGCTGGAAAGCTGGCCAGCCCAATATGATCCAGCAGAGTGCCGGGGCGTTTAATGGGGATATGGGCATTACTTCCAGCCTTTTTTCAGATGATAACTGTACGGAAAGCCAGACTGCCTGCAAAGCCGAAACGCCGGAAGATCATCCGGATGTATCGGATTCCATACTTGAAAAGGTGGTGTTTTATAATCGTAACCTGGCTGTTCCCATACGACTGGACTCCAAAGACTCGGAAGTGTTGAAGGGAAAAGCGCTGTTCGGCAAAGCCCGTTGTAGCGGATGCCATATTCCCAACTTTACAACGCTTAAGGTGAAAAATTATCCGGAGCAGTCTGAACAGAATATCTGGCCTTATACGGATTTACTGCTTCACGATATGGGAGAAGGGCTGGCAGATAATCGTCCTGAGTTTCTTGCCTCGGGTCGTGAGTGGCGAACGCCGCCACTCTGGGGGATTGGCAAAACGAAAATGGTGAACCCGAAAGCCACTTTTCTGCACGACGGGCGCGCCCGCACTATTATGGAAGCGATTCTCTGGCATGGTGGTGAGGGAGAGGCTGCAAAGCAGGCGGTGATGGATATGAATAAAGAGCAGCGAACCGCATTGGTCAGATTTGTGAACTCGCTGTGATTCGCAATTAAAGCAGTAGGGTACTGTCAAAGCAAAATAACCGTACCCTTAATAAACGCTTGAGCGCTTACTAGCCGTACATAATGAAGGCCAGTGAAGAAGAAGCAATGGCTACCCACAAGAAAATGCCATAGACCATCGGCATAATGCCCACACTTTTTAACAGCCCCCGTGTCATTGTCGAACCTATCAGAAAGAGGGTTAATACCAGTCCTCTTTTTGACCACGCCACAATTTCGGTATTAAACATTTCTACCCCCGGAACAAAGCTGTTGACCAGCATGGCGAGAATAAACAACCCAATAAACCAGGGAATAGTGATTTTCCGGACGCTACCACCTGAAATAACAGCCATCAGCAAAGACAATGGAATAATCCACAGCGCCCGCCCCAGCTTAACCGTGGTGGCAATAGCCAGAGCCTCTGCGCCGTAGCTGGCGCTGGCACCCACTACTGAGCTGGTATCATGAATAGCAATCGCTGACCACAGACCAAACTGCTCCTGTGTCATTGACAGCCAGTGCCCAATGGTTGGGAACACAAACAGAGCTACTGAGTTAAGAATAAATACAACACCCAGGGCAACGGAGATATCCCGGGGACCAGCTTTGATGACCGGAGCCACCGCAGCGATCGCACTACCGCCACATATTGCCGTACCACTGGAAATCAGCTGCCCTGAATGACGGGTGAGTCCCATTTTAGAAGCAGTCAATGCACCCAGAATTAATGTAAAGATAATGGACGACACTGTTAGTAAAAAGCCGTTCTGGCTGGCATCAATCGCCTGCTGAACGCTCATACCAAAACCGAGACCAACGACTGAGAATTTTAATAGCAGGCCTATAACTTTCTGTGCCAGTTTAATGCATGGATTACCCAGTGAAACCGCCAGAATAATACCCAAAAGCAAAGCTACAGCTGATGAAATGCCTGTCAGCAAGCAGATTAGACTCAGTAAGAAAAAAAGGCCTGTCGCCAGCCAGTCAGAGCTTTCGCGCAGCTTTGGAAAGCACTCTGGAAGATTACCCATACGTTCTGTTCACTCAGTGATATACGTCAAAGGTGCGGCATTATGACGATAAAAACTAAGAAGAAAAATAAATATTATTTAATGGTTCTATAACGTATGGGAATCACTATTTCGGTATATATAACAACAACTTATTTTTTAAGAAGTGGCTTTGCCAAATAATGGTGCAAGTAACGAATAGATACGTATACGACGATGGCTGTTGCGATAGTTATCTCAAATTGAGCTAAATATCGGATATTTTCAGCCAGCCATAACAGGTTATGGGAAGATAACCAGATATTAAGTTTCAGCAGAGCTGTGGCACCGATCACCATCGGGAAAGTAAAGGCTGCATAGCCAGGAGAAAAGGGTAGGCGCAAAAGACGAGTAAAGGCCATGTAAACCAGAAGGGTCATGAAAATCGCCAATGGCACCAGAATCAGCAATAGTAGTGGGTTAGGGTCGTTAGTGATGGTTAAATAGCCTGCCAGTGACAAGCTGGCCGGTGCAGCCATGATCGCAAACGTTGGAAGGGCTACGTTTGGTATGGCATCACGAAATATTAAACGGTACAGCATAAACGGCAGCTTGATGAAGTAACTGCCAAGGCCAAAAATGAAGAGTCCGTATGCCAGGCTCTCATGCCCCATGCCCGTGCTGGTAACCGCAGCAACAATAATGCCTACCGGTGGCACAAACCAGCTGGGTACCATGTCTTCCATTTTGAATTGAAGTGAACGATGAAACACAAAACTGCCCAGTAGCAATAGATGGCAGCCTACAGCGACCAGCCAAAGCGCCTGTGCAAAGGCTGGAGCATAAGGCAGTAGCGACTGAGCAATGACCATTGTTCCCATTGCGCAGGTCGGAATGATACTCGCGAGAACTGGATGTGCCAGTTCCTCTTTAATCAGGTGTGGATGCAATAAAAATTTGAGCATGACTTTAATTATCAGCACTGCTGCAATAATTGCCGTCACTAATTTTAGCTCTGTAGCATAGTCTGGACTCGCCAGTGCCCAGGCTCCGCCTAAACTGGCGATACTGAGCGCCAGTCCACCCAGTGGAGTCGGTACCCTGCTTAATTTAGCGGCTATCCTGCTGGAGTCCACTTTAGCTGTCAAAGGATGTTGTTGTGCTTTTTCCATATTTTTTGCCCACTTGTTGGAAGTGATGACAATGAGGGAGGCAATCTAACAGTAGATAACCTATAAGCAAAATTAGTTTTTTATATAGTAGCTTTCAGTTTTTATTATATTTGCCTCTGATAACCATTGTCGTTGAGTCAGGCCATCGCTAAAGTTAGACTTTCGAAATAAAAAATCTCATAGAACAATAATGAAACAGAAGGATAAAACTATGGGTAAACGACTTTTGTCGCTGATTGCTTTGATCTTGCCGGTATTGTCTTTTTCGGTGAGTGCGAACAACTATTCCGTTGGTACGGGTGGGCAAAGTGGAATTTATTATCCGTTTGGAGGTGCCCTGGCCAAAGTCTGGTCTGATAATATCGAGGGTATAAACGTCAAGGCGGAAGTGACAGCGGCTTCTGTTGAAAACACGATTAAAGTGGTACGGGGCGACATGATTGCCGGTCTGGCAATGGGAAATGTCGTTCTGGATGCTTATAAGGGTGAAGGCAAGTTTCCGGAAAAAATGCCGGTGAATGTGTTGTTTGCCCTCTATCCCAATCTGGTACATGCGCTGACGACTGCAAAAACGGATATTCAATCCCTGTCTGACCTGAAAGGTAAGCGGGTTTCACTGGGAGCCCCGGGGTCTGGTACTGCTGTAACATCTGCTGCGCTGCTGGGGTCCCTGGGTGTGGAAGTGAATGCGGTTTACCTGAATTTCTCTGAAACCACTAATGCTCTTGCCAATGGCCAGATTGATGCCGGATTTATTGTGGGCGGGCAGGGCGTTGGCGCTGTGACTCAGCTGGCACTGACTCACGACATACGCATTCTGGATGTCTCTGAGCAGGAACAGGCGACCTTTAAATCGAAGTACCCTGCCTACAGCAGCTATACCATTCCTGAAGGGGTTTATAACAAGGTTGACGCAGTTAACACCCTGAGCGTCTGGAATGTGCTTGTTGTTAAGGCGGATCTTCCTGAAGACATGGCTTATGAACTGACCCGCACCGCTTTTGAGAATATCGATCAGGTACGCAAAGTGGTTAAAGCCGCTGACGTCACAACTCTTGCTAACGCAGGCAGTCTCAATGGTGTGCCACTGCATCCCGGCGCTCTGAAGTATCTGAAAACAGCTCAGTAACCAGGAGCCCGTCATCGTAAAGGGGTGGGCAGCTTGACATAAGACTCGTGTAAGGGGGAGGTCATGACGAAGTCGATTATTAAACAGTCAGGCTATCTGGTGCTGGTGCTGGCGGTTTTGCTGTCGGGCTTTCAGATATGGCAGGGCATTACTTCAACCATTTCTGCCACCTATTTCCGGCCAATCCACCTGAGTTGGGTGATGGTGCTGATCTTCCTGCATTTCCCTCTTGTCAGCAATGAGCAACACCGGCTTTATGTTCCGGGTCGTTTATTTGACCTGGTACTGGCAGTTGCCGCTTTAGTCTCTGGCTATTTAATCGTCAGTTTTGATTACAACGATATCAATTATCTGCTTTATGGACTGAGTACTCCCAACCTTATTGCAGGTGTCGTCTGTCTTGCACTGTTGCTGGAAGCCTGTCGTCGTACAGTTGGCTGGGTGATGGTGGTTATTGCCGGACTGTTTCTTGCCTACAGTGCGTTTGGCAGTTTTTTGCCGGGAACTCTGGCAACCAAGGCTTATAGTTTGCAGGAGCTGATACAGTTTCAGATGTATTCCAGCAATGGCGTCTTTGGTTCGGCGTTGGGCATAGCAGCAACCACTGTCTTTATTTTTGTTCTGTTTGGCGCTTTTCTGGAGGTGACCGGAGCAGGCAAATTTTTTATCGACCTGGCGTTTGCCATTGCCGGGAAGTATCGGGGCGGACCTGCCAAGGCGGCAGTTATTGCTTCGGCCGGACTGGGTTCTATTTCCGGTTCAGCCATTGCCAATACGGTGACAACCGGCTCCATCACCATCCCCATGATGAAAAAGCTGGGTTATAAACCGGAGCAGGCGGCAGGCATCGAAGCTGCTGCCTCTACGGGTGGGCAGATCATGCCGCCAATCATGGGCGCCAGGGCGTTCGTAATGGCGCAGTTTACCGGTGTGCCTTACAGCGACATTATGATTGCCTCTATTGCGCCGGCGTTTCTGTACTTTTTCTGTACGCTGCTATACGTCCATATTATGGCATGCAAGCTGGGATTGAGTTCTGTACAGAGAACGGATGCGATCTGGGATGTGATGAAGCATGGGGCTCATTTCCTTTTACCACTGTTGTTAATCACGGTGCTGCTATTAATGGCATTTTCACCACTGCTGGTGGGGGTTATCGGTTGTGGTGCCATCCTGGTGACGGCAGGGTTGCGCAACCATAGTCGTATAGGAATACAGAAAATCATTCTGGGCATGAAAAATGGCGCTTTGTTGGCGTTGCCAATATCAGCCGCCTGTGGTGCTGCGGGTATTATTGTCGGGGTTGTGGGGCAGACTGGTATAGGGTTGCAGTTTACCCAGTTCGTGATGGCACTTTCCGGTGGCTATCTGTTTACCGCTCTGTTGTTAATCAGCCTGGTAGCGCTGGTGCTGGGAATGGGGCTGCCGGTGACAGCCGCTTATATTGTTCTGGCCGTGATGGCAGTGCCACTGCTGGGTGACTTTGGTTTGCCGCTGCTGACCGCACACCTGCTGGTGTTTTGGTTATCCCAGACATCAAACGTTACTCCGCCTATTGCCCTGGCAGCATTTGCCGGTGCTGGCGTGGCGGACGCTAACCCGATCAGGGCTTCGGTTGAGGCCTTCAAGCTGGCTGCAGGCCTGTTTGTAATTCCCATCATGATGGCGTACTCGGGCCTGATCAATACAGAGGGTAATGCCTTTGGATTTGTGATCGGGGTGTTGCAAACACTGGCCGTTATCGTTGCTATGGCGATGGTGGTTGAAGGTTATCTGCTAAGAGCGCTTTCGCTGGTTGAACGGATTGTTTGTGGTCTTAGCCTGCCGTTATTGCTGTTTAACCCGGCAGGCTTCGGACTTCTTGGACTACTGGTTGTCGTTGCTTTGATTATCTTGCAATGGCACCGGCGGGCGGCGTTTCCGGCTGAGAAAACCTGAATACTTTGTCAGTGTTTTAAAATGGGGTGGGGCTTAAAAGCAAACTATCCAAAGGTATAAAGACCTTCCAGTTTTTTTGTAAGAAGCTCAAGGACCGGGTTGATAGCCCCCCGCCACAAGACATAATCTCCCCTCATAGTAGTGATTCTGTCCCCAAACGGAATCTCAATATGTTCATCCACACTAAGGCCCTTAGCTCTTCGCATGAACCGCATATCTTCAAGAATTTCGGTATACTGCTCTTTCACACTTTCCGGGGCGGGATAAAAGCCAAACTGACAATAAAAGCCATAATACTTCTTAAGCGGATTATTTATGTACAGGTATATTCCGCCGTTAGCCTGAACTTCACGGGCTATGATAAACATCAGCACAGTGGCGAGACCAGTTTTACGGTATTTGATATCCACCTTCGTATAGGACATTTCGAAATAGTTTCTACCACACGAACCTGATGGTTGGGAGATTGCATCCAGAAAACCTGCATGCGTTTTCAGACCATGAGCCTCTTGATGATAAAGAGTTAATTTCAGAGTATTAAGACTGGAAGATCGCTCTAATATGAAAGTCCGATCCGATGGAATATGCTTAAAGCTGGAGCCTTCTGGGATGGCTATTTGGTGAAAAGGCACGTGCTACCTCGGATAATTCACTTATAAAGCACCTGCCTGTCGGGCAAGCTCAATTTCGTGACGCACAGCTTCCAGGGCTGTCCGGAAACTGTCGTCAAATCCGTTTAATGCGTCAATAAACTCAGGCATCATACTGGTGACGGTTTCACCGGGAATATCTGGCAGGGTTTCCGGCATGCTGCTCAATGCCTGATTCATTCTGCCTTCTGCCTGAATTATAATCGACTTCAGTCGTTCAAACTCACGACCCTGATTGCTCAGGTCAGGTTTTCGACCTGAACGGGACAGAGTTAACTGGTCGTAAAGTTCCTGCAATTTGATGTCCTGGGAAGCCATCATCCCTTCAACCTGCTTTAAACCTTTTACAACGTTTTCCGAGCTGGAATCGCCCACGGGTGCAACGGCAACCTGCTTTGTTTCATTGTCGGCTTCAATGGCTGCCAGTTCTGGCTGTTTGCCCAGTGCCATATCCGGCCGGTGAGGGTGAATGGCGGCAATGGTGTCCAGCAGCTCTTTGATAACACCAAAGTTGAATTGCAGCATCTCCTCAAATTGACTACGGGCAGAGGCGAAGGTTTGCGTGAGTTTTTCTTCTACCTTGTCCTGTAGTCCGGGAGCAACCTGTGTATCCTGCCTGGGATCAGCAGGTTTGGGGCGATCATTGATATTTTCTATAGACATTGGACATCCTTTTTCGACGTTAAATAACATTTCCTAAGTTTAGTTGTTCATTTCATTAACCGGTTATTAAAGCCTTTATAGCCACTATGAATAGGATTTGCCCCATTGTTTCCCTAAAGCTGAAGCCATATTTTAGTCATTTGCACCACAAAGGATCATACGAACGGCGATAAATACAAGGTGGGGGTACATCACACCAAAAGCTAATTTTCATTAAATTCAACTCTACCTAAACGTTCATGGCCGGTAACTGGCCACCCCGAAGCATGAAAATATTGAAGCCTTCATCCAGACTTGGAGTGGGCGGCAAGGCCTGATCATGGTCGACAAATTTTTCAGAGGCTTTTGACCCTGAACCTAAACTGACCTGGACGGATCGCTCGTACCCCTAATCGTTTCCCGCCTTACGACGTTGAACGGATAGTAAAAAGACCTCTGCTGATCCTCGGCTTATGGCCCACGATCAATCCATCAGACCTTGCCATCTTCCATGATCCATAGGGAGATTAGTCTGATGCAGTCAATTTTGAAATGTTGTGCTGGCCTCGATGTTCACAAGATGATGGTCATGGCGACTGTTCAGACCGAAGATGAAAACGGCGAAATCAAAGAGATCACTCAGTCGTTCAAGACGTATCGACGTGAACGCAGGAAGCTTCGCGACTTCCTGGTGAAACATCAGGTTGAGCTCGTAGTCATGGAAAGTACTGGCGTTTACTGGAAATGCGTTCACGAAACTCTGATTAAAGCAGGCCTCAAGGTCTGGGTTGTCAATGCCCGTCACGTCAAGAATGTGCCCGGTCGCAAGACTGATGTCCAGGACAGTCAGTGGCTGGCAACACTGGGTCGGTGTGGTTTGCTTCGCCCCAGCTTTGTACCGCCCCCTGATATCGAGCAGCTGAGGTTGCTGTTTCGCCGTCGTCAGAAACTGGTGGGGCAGCTTGCCGGTGAAAAGACCCGTCTGCATAAAGTTCTGGACGATGCCGGCATCCGTCTCGGTGGTGTAGTGAGTGACATACATGGCAAGTCCGCACAGGAAATGATTCAGGGACTGATTGACGGCCTGCCTCCGCAAGAGCTGGTGAAGTTTGCCCGTGGCAAGCTGAAGAGCAAAACCAAAGAGTTATTCGACAGCATGGAAGGCTCGCTGTCTTCAGCACATCTGACAGTGCTTAAGAGCATCCGGAAACATATTCAGTATCTGGATGATGAGGTTGCCGAATTGGATGCGGGAATACGCAATATTGTACAAACTCAGTACCGGGAACCCTGGCAGCTATTGCAAACCCTTCCGGGAGTCGATGAGATCGCAGCAGCAGGGTTGATTGCTGAGATCGGTGATGACATGAGTGCCTTTGGCAGCCGGGAGTCTCTGGCATCCTGGGCAGGCCTATGTCCGGGCAACAATGAAAGTGCCGGTAAGCGTAAGAGTGGTAAAACTCGTAAGGGCAACCAGTCCTTACGACGGCTGATGTGTGAGATCAGTCAGGCAGCTGTAAAGACCAAAAGCCAGTTCAAAGGCAAACATCAAAGCCTGACCATTCGCCGTGGATATAAGCGCAGCATCATTGCCATCGGACATAAAATGTTGCGGGTGATCTACTGCATCCTCACCAGGCTTACGCCCTACAAGGATCCAGAGATTGATTACGAAGCACTGACGGTTCACAGGAATGCACCGCGCTGGTTACAGATGCTCCAGAAATATAATTATCTGCCAGCTTTAACTAAAGAATAAAAGCTCATCAGAGGCTGCGAGTAAGAACCTTGCCTGTCGGTGAGGATGGAGTGCTTTGCGAGTTCGGAGCACTATTTTCATAGTAAAGGAATAAATTGGCCATGATGCAGCATTCTACAAAATAATTCTGATGGAATAAGCCTTACATGATCTGTTCCAAATATTTTTAATGGATCATCAAAATGACGGTGATAAGTTAGCTCTATTGCTGCCCATATATAAATAAATGCAATAAATTCAGAGCAAAAGAAATTAACCCTGTTTGTTTTGATTAAGCTTTCAGTTTCATTCATAAGTCTTTTTTGTAATATCCTAAGCCTTTCATCTGTTATAGATGGGCCTCTTATTTGGAAAAAAAATGAATTTATAGCTCTTCTGATACCGTAAGATGTGCTTCTTGATGTAGCCCAGCAGGAATGAACCGTTAAGGCTTTTCGGTAAGCCTTTTCGGATAATTTCTTATTAATACACCTGACAACTAAATATTCTTTTCCACCATGAGTTTTAAAGTCAGGATCTGGTGTATAAGTTACGCCAGCTCCTCTAAATCGCATGATTTCAAATATTCCGCGTGTCTCATCATATTCAAAAAGTCCATCTTGCCCCATAGAAAAAGCTGCGTGGGTTACTTTACAGGGATCTTGTGAGTAAAGATTAGATGTTTTTCTTCTATATCCTGAAAAATTAAGCCATAACGGAACCGGAGAGAAAAGACTTATACCTTTGGCTATGATCCCTGATGTATTATTTAACAGTTTAAATAACACATCCCCCACTTCTAAATGTGAAGAACTGATTTTTCGTTGAAACTCGTTCATAAGCAGAGCTCCTGAAGCGATCTATTTACCAGCAATCAGCGAATATTAAACAACAATGTAATTTTATATCCCTTATTAAAATCTCTACGGGCATATTCCCCGGAGCAAGCTCCGGGGAGCGGCTTTGCACTAACTTCTGGCATGCACTAACTTCTGGCATGCACTACCATTCTGGCAATGGAACCCTTATTAAGCCCTTCATAGGCCGTTACCTGAAGGTCAGAATTATCAGGTAGCGCTTTACTCATTTCCGCAGCAATATGCTGTGCCAACAGTTCTACGGTGGTGTCTGTATCGATCAGGTAGCAGAGGTATTCAGCAATAGTCAGCTCGAAATACCCCTGATCAGAGGTGTAGCCGAAGCGATTGTAACGACGTCCATTCTGTTCAAAACATTCAAGAAGGTCTTCGGTTGTTGCAATATAAATGTCTTGCCACTTTTCTGCCCAGCCCTTTTCAAGGAGCTGATCTCGCTCTCCATTTACATGAACCTGAATGGCGGACCGGTGACCATGAGCAATTCGCTGGCAATCACCCAGATGTTTTTTCAGACCGTGACTGTAATGGTAATAAGCGCCTTCAATGGATTCACTATAGAGCCTGAGTTTAACGTTTTTGACGTTATCAGGCAGTTCTGGCAAGAGCGCTTTCTCCAGAATAGGTGTTAATACATCAGTGGTTATTTGTTCGGCGTCAACCAGCAGCATGGCCTGTGCAGGCGCCTTGCAGTTAATTGTACCGACAACCGGTGAGTCCATGGTGACATCCAGGCGGTCACCGGATGAATCGACCTTAATGGACGAATGGGCAACAGGTACCAGCAGGCGGTGGTCCGCCAGAAAGTCCAGGGAGGCTTTTACCTGTTTCTTTACATGCCCGAAATCAAACACCATTCCCTGCTCATCAAGGTCTCCGTATAAAACCACATCAGCGAGCCAGGTTTCTCCGACGACACCGCGCTCAGGGGAGAGAAAACTGAAATCAAGAGTGGTGAACTGGTTTACAAACAGGGCGGCCATAAGGGATTTCTTTGTTGATCAGATGTCAGATAGTGAGACTAAAGTTTAACCCATCTTACTGATTCTTTCAGCGAGGGGGGAGAAATTTCACATTTCGGACTATTTCTCATTATTATGGCCTCGCCAAACTATTTATAAGTGCTTTCTGGTTATAAGTGCTTTCTGGTTATAAGTGTTTTCTGGCGCTTTCAAAGCCAGCCAATTCAGGAGTTAATTTTGCACCACCTTCTTAGTTCTGAGGACCTTGAGTTTGAATCCAGACATATCTGGCACCCTTATAGTTCGACCAACGGCTCCGTTCCTGTTTTCCCTGTGACCGGGGCGGATGGCGTCAAGCTGAAATTAAATGATGGCAGGGAAGTCATTGATGGAATGTCGTCCTGGTGGTGTATGGCACACGGTTACAACCACCCACACATGAATCAGGCTATGAAAGCACAGATTGATACTTTCTCTCATGTCATGTTTGGTGGCCTGACCCATAAGCCTGCTATTGACCTTGCCCGTAAGCTGGTGGATATGACACCTGAACCCATCCAGACCGTATTCTTTGCGGACTCAGGTTCAGTGTCTGTGGAAGTGGCGATTAAAATGGCGGTGCAGTATTGGGTTGTTCAGGGCTATACCCGTAAAACAAAGATTCTGACATTCCGGGGCGGTTATTACGGTGACACCGCTGGAGCCATGTCAGTATGTGACCCGGTCGGGGGTATGCATTCCATGTTTACGGGGGTTCTTCCCGAGCATCATTTTGTGTCGCGCCCTTCCTGCAAGTTTGATGAGCCGTTTGATGAATCACATATCAGTGAATTCAAAAACAGCCTGGAAACCATACACGAACAGGTGGCTGCGGTCATTATTGAACCGATTGTTCAGGGGGCTGGAGGCATGTATTTCTACTCGCCTGATTTCCTCAGGCGGGTTCGGGAGTTATGTGATGAGTACAATGTCCTGCTGATTCACGATGAGATTGCTACCGGTTTTGGCAGAACCGGCAAGCTGTTTGCCTGTGAACACGCCAATACTGTGCCGGACATCATGACGGTGGGCAAAGCGCTGACCGGTGGTTACATGACCATGGCAGCCACGCTGTGTACTGAAAAAGTCAGCGACACCATTTCTGCCCATGGGCCGATCATGCACGGACCAACCTTTATGGCAAATCCCCTGGCCTGCGCCGCAGCTAACGCCAGTCTGGATATTTTTGCCACTGGTGAATGGAAGTCCCAGGTGGCCAATATTGAACAAAAACTGCGGGATGGTTTGTCGCCCTGTGCAGCGTTTGACACAGTGGCGGAAGTGAGAATTCTTGGGGCGATCGGTGTGGTTGAACTGAAAGAGCCGGTTGTTATGGAGGAATTGCAGCCCATGTTCGTTGAGGAAGGCATCTGGGTGCGCCCGTTTGGCAAGCTGGTTTACATCATGCCACCTTACATTATCAGTGATGAAGACCTGGACTTTCTGTGTCAGCGATTCTGCCGGGTTATCAGCCGCATCTAAACGATTACTAATAGAATGCATCAATAGATGCGATAGGCTCTTTTTGCTTGGTCTGTGACCCTCAATCGGTTCATACTGTGATACGGGTCACGACTTATGTGGGAGCCAGATATGATAGTGGTTAAAGATATTGTTCGCAGGAATATTACACCTCTCTCTGTAGACCTGATGCTGGCAGAAGCCGTAGAGCGGATTATTGCATCAGGTCTGATCGGATTACCCGTGGTCAATAGTGAAAGAAGGCTGGTTGGCTTTTTATCAGAGCAGGATTGTATCGCACAGATGCTTTCTGGTACTTATCATTCAGACAGCCGCAAAGTCGTTGCTGACCTGATGCACAGGGAACCTTTATTTGTGACTCCTGAGGAATCTGTCATTGATATTGCACAGAGAATGCAGGGCAACAAACCCAAGGTGTACCCAGTGATTCAGGAGTATGAACTACTGGGTGTCATCAGTCGTAAAGATGTGCTGAAAGCTCTGAGTGAAATGATTAAAAGCGTATCGTTTGCCTGAATAAACAGGCCAGTAAACAAGAAGAGGCATGGTTGACATGCCCACAGCCTTTTTCCTTCAGCTTTCTGCCTGTTCCGAAGCCAGTTCACCAGCCTGTTCCAGTTCCTGGTTGACCATAGCGGTTACGCAGGAGTCGGACCAGACGTTTATGGCGCTTTCGAGCATATCAATGAAGCTGTAAAACGGCAGAATCAAAAGCATCAGCTGCAAATCAACATTCATGGCTGCCAGAAACGCACTGGACAGCATATAGCACCCCATAGGCACGCCTGCATTGCCAATCGCCGCAATCGATGCAACCAACACCCAGGACAAAAGTTCCAGAGTAGAAAACTGAACCCCGTTGCTTTGGGATACGAACAGTACGGTGATAAGAATAAAGGCTGCACAAGCGTTCATGTTAACACTGATACACAGCGGCATACTGAACCGTGCCACTTTGCCATTGACTCCGAGCCTCTGTTCTGCGCATTCGACAGCAGAGGGCAGGGCCGCGCTGGATGATTTAGAGAAAAAGGCAATGGTCAGTGCTGGCCACATGGCTTTGAGTGTTTTTACCGGCGGGATGCCTTTGCTTTTAAGAAACAGCGGCAGAACAACGCCTGCCTGAATAATGTTGGCCAGCAGTACACAGATCAGGTAAACCGCCAGTCCCTGAAGCATGTCCTGATTCTGAAAGTCCCGGACAAACAGAGCAACAAACGCCCAGACAGCCAGAGGCATCAGTTTGAGTACAAAACTGGTCATTTTCATAACAGCTGCAAACAGGCTGTCAAAGAGTTTGTGCAGGGTGTTTTTATGATCCTGCCCCAGAGAAAGGATGGCGGCGCTCATCAGCAATGCCAGAAATAAAGCACCCATCACATTGCCGTTGTAGAACGGTTCAATAAAACTGGATGGAATGATGCTCAGCAGATAGTTCCAGTAGCTGACCACCTCCAGGTCCTGGCCGGTATAGGTGCCAGCAAGGCTACCCTGATGAGCCGGGTCAAAGCTGGTATACAGCAGCAGAGCCATCGCCGCTGCAACGAGGGTTGTCAGAAGCGTAAACTTGAGAACTTTGCCCCCCATCGCTTTTACATCGCCCATGCCACTCATGCCCGAAAGCGTGGCGATCAGGGAGAAGAAAATGATAGGGAGGCTTACCAGTTTCAGAAGCCGGATAAAAATATCGGTAATGACTTCACAGATGCCATTAATGACTGGAACATCAAACCAGCCAGTCACCAGCCCGAGGGCAGCAGCCAGCAGCAGCAAGGCCGTTGAGCCGATTCTATAGTGCCTGTTGCATCGGTCGCACATGATTCATCTCCTTACATCCTCAAACGCTTTGAAAACTGTGTGATCAGACTGTGTGCGAGCAGCAACAACGAGTGTGAGGTTTTTCTGAGCCAGATCTCGTTAAGAGAGTTTTCTCCTGATTCCAGAAGTGCATGAAGCGCCTGCTTCTCCTGCTGGAAACCTGTGCCAAATAAATGCTTTCTGTATTCATAGACAGAAAGATTAGCTTCAGGTTCCGATTTCTCTAATGCAAATTTGATATTTGCTTATAGGGCAAAAAGCTTGTCTACACTAGAAGCCTGTCTTTGATTCCTGTTGCGCTCTTGTCGGGCGTTTTTGTACGAATGTTTCATATGTAGATCAGTGTCTGGAGGTGAAGCATGGCAATTCGTTTTGGTCTGCCTGAATCACAGGAAGAGTGCGACGATCAGGAAGAGTCGCTGGAACAGCCCTGTTTTCCCTACCCAGGTTATGAAAAGCGTCCGGGAGGTATTAATTTTTGGGTATCTGTGACCGCAAAGCGCCTTATACAACTCAATCTCAAAGGTTTGGAACCGCTTCCTGCACAGCAGGTTTCACCCGGAAACGCTCGCCACAATGGTCGTAAAATCCTGTTGCAGATTACTCGAGAGGAGGTTGTCAGCTTTGATCATCTGGATAAACTGCCAGCCAGTCAGGCGTTAATATAAACATCTGTTGGCTAATGCATATAACCGATGCGAAGGGGGCAGTTGGCAGAATATTTCTGGCCATGCTATTGATGGTGATACTTACTCTATCAGTGGTGGTGAATGCGTTGGAACTGATTATCTGTCGACACGGTGAAGCGGAACAGAATACGGGGGGCTGGTATAGCTCAAATCCTCGTCACCCCAGTTATATCGAGGCGCATTTGACAAGCAGGGGGATCAGGCAGGTTCGCCAACTGGGCAGCGACCTTAAGTCCACAGGTTTGACGGCTGATAACATTTGCCAGGTGGTTGCATCACCGCTGCCCAGAACCTGTGAGTCAGCCAGAAACGTTATGGATGTTCTTTCTGTTCCCGAACATACACTGATTATTGAGCCAAAACTGATCGAGTCGCAGGTTGGGGACAGGGAGAGCCAGCAGGTTGCGCAATACAATGACAAGGATTTCTGGTTTCCGGCGAATCCGGAATCATTTAATGGTGAAACCCGGGAAGCAATAAAAACCAGAATGTTTGATGCAGTCACAGCCATCTATCATAAATGCCGTCACCAGAGTGGTTATGTGCTGTTGTTCAGCCACGGCGCGCCTGTTTATCTGCTGCTGGAAAGACTGACCGGCACCGGTGAACGCCTGCCTACTGGTGGCTGCAAACGACTGACAGTGACTCCGGCAATGCTTTAATATTCCAGAGGGTGGCTCCGCAGGCTGGATTAAGCCTATCGTTCCGGCGACGAGCTTAACGGTGAAAGAGAGCGAACAAAATTATCAGGGAAGCCTAACCTTAATATTTGATATGAATGGTAGTCACCATTATGCACGAAAGTCGCGGTATTTTCAGATATCACAACATTGCAGACATCAGATAATTCTTGAGTGTTATACCAGAAAACAGTCCATCTTCCGTTAACTTGATTATGAGTTAATCTAACTCTTGACTCACCATTCACAAGCATATACTCACTACCCATTACCGCAATAGAAAATAAGAGTAGAAGGGATAAGTAATATTTTTTCATCATGCGCCGTAATAAAAGTCTGATATAAACAGTACTGGATAATAGCAACATAACACTGGGTATTCCTGAAACACTGCTCTAAAATGACCTGCAAATTTGCGCCCGCAGAGGCTCAGAAGTCTTTCGAAAAGTCTTTACTCCGGACGCTTCCCGGAATGGCCTTTATTTTACAAGCCCTGCGGTTTATTAAACCTCCTGAATTCAAGTCATAAGTGCATAACCCATGACTTTTCTTGCATCTATTCCAGTTGACTCTTTAAATGCCTCATAAGGAGTCTTGTAGCCCAGGCACTTTCTTGGCCTGTTGTTCAGCTTATCCACTGCAATGATGACATCTTTTTCTGTCACGCCATTAAGCTCCATCGACTTGGGGAAATACTGCCTTAGCAAACCATTAGCATTCTCATTCTGGCCTCTTTCCCAAGAATGGTAGGGGGCAGCAAAGTAGCTGTCACATTTTAAAGCTTTGGCAATTGATTCATGCTGAACAAACTCCTTTCCATTGTCGTATGTTATTGTCTTTACAAACCTTTTCAGAGGCTTGAGTACGTCAATTATTCCCTGTTTAACCGCTTTTGCCTTCTTGCCTGGTAGAGGGACAGCAAGGCGAAGCTTGGTTTTTCGTTCATCTAATGTAGCGATGGCTCCTTTATGATTTTTACCTATTACAGTATCAGCTTCCCAGTCACCAACTCGCTCTCTGTTGTTGACCACTTCGGGGCGTTCTTCAATGCCAACCCGATTTGGTATACCGGTTCGGTTATGAGCTGAACCGTATCGCTTTCGATAAGTTTTTTTCTGGTGCCTCAAGTGCTTATAGAGCGAGCCTCCGCGCCGTTTATCATCCGCTACAAATTGATAAATCGTCTCATGATGCAGCTTGATTACACCGTCCTTTTCAAGCCTTCCAGCCACTTGTTCAGGACTCCAATCTGAACGGATATCGTTTGAAATACGTTGTTTAATGTCGTCTGTCAGCTTAATAGCTTTTGGCTTATCTTTGTGCCGCTGCCGAGCTGTGCGATTAGCCTGTTGGTGCCTGTACCCTCTTTGCCCTTTATTGCGGTTTACTTCTCGCGACACGGTAGGCTGTGAACGGCCAAGCTTTTTAGCAATTTTGTTTTGTGAAGTCCCATTTTTGAGTTCAGTTTCGATATAATATCTCTCTTCAGAGCTCAGGTGTGTATAGGCCATCCTTGGCTTCCTCTGTATGGTTTGGTTGCTTTACAGAATACCCCTGAGTTCTGATTCACTTCAAAGGTTCTGAAACAATCCTCTGGTTACAGAGGTTATGCACTTATGATACGAATTCAGGCCTGTCTACATCGGCTTCAGGATGAATTCAGCATGACAAAACAGACCGATTTTATCAGGACTACCTTTCCGGTGGGTCCGCTGCAGTGCAACTGTACCATCATTGGTGACAAAGCTACCGGTAAAGCTATTGTTGTTGACCCGGGTGGCGATGCTGACACTATTCTCGCCAAACTGAATGAGCTGGGACTTAAGGTGGTTGCCCTGATTCATACCCATGCTCACCTGGATCATTTCCTGGCCAGTGGTGAACTGAAAAAACTGACTGGTGCTCCCATCTATCTACATGAGGAAGACAAGTTCCTGTGGGATAACCTTGAAGGGCAGTGTCGTATGTTTGGTGTACCTTATGCTCCCGTCCCTGATCCGGATTACTGGCTTAAAGATGATGAAGAACTACCCTGTGGCTGTGGTGTTGCCCTTCACACACCGGGTCATACACCAGGGTCAATGAGCTTTTACTTTGAATCACACAAACTACTGATTGCAGGTGATACACTGTTCCGTCGCTCTATTGGCAGAACCGACCTCTGGGGCGGAGACTTTAAAGCGATAGAAAAATCTATCCGTGAACGTTTATATGTTCTCGACGAAGAAGCCTGCGTAGTGACAGGGCATGGACCCGGTACGACCATTGGTGAAGAGATTCGAGAGAACAGTATTGTCAGGGGCTGACGCTCAGAGAGAGCTTTCTCCCGGGAGACTATCGATGATCAAATCATTCAGAAATGCACTGCCACTGTTGTTTGTTGCTGTCTTTATGGTGGGGTGTCAGACGACAGACCCTTATACCGGTGAGCAGAAAACCCAGAATGCGGCAAAGTATGGCGGTCTGGGGGCACTGGCAGGCGCTGTCATTGGTGGCATTGCTGATGGCAGTCAAGGTGCTTTGAAAGGAGCAGCTATTGGTGGTGCGGCAGGAGCCGGCTATGGCTACTATACCGACCGTCAGGAAACGAAGTTAAGGCAGGAACTGCAGGGAACCGGCGTTCAGGTGTCCAGACAGGGCGATTACCTTAAACTGATCATGCCTTCCAACATTACTTTCGACAGTAGTCAGGCTGATATTAAGTCCAGCTTTTACCCGGTTCTGGGCTCTGTTGCCAAAGTGATGAATGAATTCGATAAGAACCTTATTGAGATTCGCGGCTATACCGACAGTACCGGTGGCCCGATTATCAACAATCCTCTGTCCCAGTCCCGTGCGGAATCGGTGGCCAGATATCTGGTCGCCCAGAAAGTTCCTGCTGGCCGAATGAGCATTTACGGTATGGGGGCGTCCAACCCTATAGGCGACAATGCAACGACATCAGGCCGGGCAATGAACAGGCGGGTAGAGATTGATCTGGTGCCAAACCTTAACCAGTAACGCCTCATGAGTCATGCTCGCCTGGACACAGGCGCGTGCAGGCGCATGACCTTCAGGCATCTCAGCCGTGTAAAAAAACAAGGGAAATACATCGGAACCAGTGGGCAGAGCCCCAGCGACCATCCGGACTTTGCCTGCTGGTTGATGGATGTAGGTGTGGAGATGGTCTCTCTTAACTCTGATTCAGTGGTGTAAACCTTGTTTTATCTGGCCTTATGCTGGGGATTCACGTCTCAAATATTAAGGCAGGTTGTGGAACTCCGGTTGTTTCCGCTTATGGCTGAAAAATAAATAATGATCTTTTCGGGGAACAATTAAATGGAAAATACATCTAAATAGAAGTTATAAGTTAGATTCAGAGAGAAACTATTATGAGCCAACCCATTTCAAATAACTCATCAATAGAATATACCACAAATCCTGATTTTTCCGGTGATAAAGAATTAGAGTTATCAACTCCGGGTGTAGCTACATTCTCAGGATTTACTGTTGACAAGGTACCTTCTGTACTCCTTGGGTCTGGCTTTATGCCTGATAATGAACAACCAGATCCGCATGGTTTATCCAGTTTGGAACAATTCAAGCCAAAATATACGGAGGCATTACCTTCTTGTCCATACACTCCACTGGATATCGAGTCAATCATGAAGCCGGGTGAAGCATATTCACCAAGCTTGTTTTTTAATGAAATAGAAGATCCTGAGGTAACTACTCAAAATCCACTGGAAAATTTCGGTGCAACGCCTCTACAGACCAGTAAAGCCATTGAAAAATATTCCTTAACTTCACTTTTCCCAGTAAAAGATGAGCAGTTACATCCTGAGAATATGGATCAAGCAGTACAGGAAGATGAGAAAATATGTCTTCAAAGGTCTGATAACAGCAATGTGCTTAACATTGAAACTTCAGTTTTGTCAGAAGGTACGCGTTTTTTTTTCTGACAATACCCAGGATGAATTTTATTCAGGGCCTTCTACAGAAGTCGCTGTACATACAGAAGTCGTTGCAAAGAAAACACGTACAAATGTTAAAAAATCATCAGAAGAAGAGATGTATGATTATCTTGAGCAAAGAAAACAGAACAACAGGAAGTCAGCCCAAAAGTCGAGAGATTCTAAAAAAATTCGTTTAAAACAAATAAAAGAATGCTACGACCAAATCAAGATAAAAAATAATGAGTTAAAAAAACAACTTAATGATTACTGTCCAGATACAGCGCAGTTGACGATAGCTAGTATAGAAAAGAGATACCCTCTGATTAATTATGAAAAAGAAATCAAGCAAATATCTAGAGAATGTCTCACTGGATTAACGCCTGATCAGAAACAAAAACGTAAAGTGGAGCAAAATAAAATAGCTGCACAAAGGAGAAGAGACAATGAAAAATTATATCAAAAAGCTTTGCAAGAAGACACTTTGAATCTTGGTAATAAAAATTCTGAATTGGAAATAGTAATAAATGAAGTAAAGACCACTTTACCTTGTAAAAACTATCCAGTGGGCGAAACTTTTTTAAAGAAGAGCGATCCCTCATGAAGTGCATATCGTTGTCTTCAACAAAGGACTGACAGTCTGAAAGAAATACCTGGTGGCGTTGGATTTTTTCCTGCCAGGCTGCTGTAGAGCGCTCTTTCGCAGGGATAATAGAAGACATTGGTTACTTTTCAAACAGTTAGAGCGACTGACAGGAGAAAAGTTCATTTGCCGCCATTCCCACGTGGGTATTCCAGCGCATTCGGCCACCAATTCCGGTAACATCCGGCCACCTGTTCCAGTGTATCCGGCCACCCCTCTTCGGAGCGTAGCGACGCATCGGATAGCAGCTTAGGACGTAAGTTCTGAATTTGCCAGTTTTGACTGTTTCTTGCGCAGGGAGTCGCCCTTCAGTGGCACCCGGTGAGCGTTGTGAATCAGCCTGTCCAGAATGGCATCTGCCAGTGTTGGATCGCCGATCAATTCATGCCAGTGATCTACCGGCATCTGACTGGTGACCAGGGTGCTTTTTACATTGTGCCGGTCTTCTACTATTTCTAACAGGTCACGTCGTTGGCTTTCTGTCAGAGTTGATAGACCCCAGTCGTCTAAAAGAAGAAGGTCAGTTTTTGCCAGTGCTGTCATCAGTTTCACATAGCGACCGTCAGCCCTTGCCAAGTTCAGATCTTGCAGTAATCTCGGCAGCCTGAGGTACTGCACTGTGTACCCATCCCGGCAGGCCTTTTGTGCCATTGCACAGGCTAGCCAGGTTTTTCCCACACCTGTCGGCCCTGTAATGATCACGTTCTGATGCTCCCGTATCCAGTGGCTGGATAACAACTGCTGTATCTGGTCTCGTTTAAGACCACGGGGGTGACGATAGTCTATGTCTTCCATGCAGGCATCATGACGTAGTCGTGCTTTTTTAAGCCTTGTTTTTAAACGCCGGTTATCCCTTGCGGTCACTTCACGGTCAATCATTAAGCCGAGCCGCTCATCAAAGGACAGCTGCTCTATATCCGGACTTTTAAGCTGCTCATCCAATGCTTCGAGCATACCGGTAAGCTTCAGAGCCTGAAGCTTTTCCATCGTAGGGTTCATTAACATTTTTATTCTCCTGTCGTCGTTAGTTAAAGTAGTCTGAACCCCGAAGGTTCTCGTGCTCATCAGGCAACAACGTCTCTGTCTCCAGTTCCGGAAGCGGTTGCTGATCGAGATTGTGCTTCAGGATTGACTCTATGCTCCGGTAAGTGCAGGTGTCTGCATAAAGTGCACGACGACAGGCGTTTTCAAGTCGGTCATTACCGTAGCCTTTGGCTAAACGGATGATGCCCTGACAACTTCGGTAACTCTGTTCAGGATAACGCCGTGTTGCAAGGACGCGCTGGATGACGGCTGCGGTTTCAGGTCCGATTTTTGCCGCCCAGCTTTGCATTCGCTCTGGTGTCCACTCGGCATATTTACGGTGCTTTTCCGGCATGTGGCTGGCTTGAGTAGTATGCCTGCCCTTATGCTGCGAACGCCGGTGGCTGGCGACTCTTTGCCCCTTATGGAAGCACTCAATCGTCTGACTGGTCATGCGTATACTTAATTGCTTTTTGACCAGCTGATAAGGGACCGAGTAGTAGTGTTTGTCGACCTCTACGTGGTAGTCAATATGTACTCGTGCCTCTTTCCATTCTGCGTATTGATAACGCATTTCAGGCAGTGGGCGCAGTGCAGGCTTATCAAGAGAATCAAACAATGAGCGACGGCTGCCGGACAGTTTCTGGAACGGTTGGTTATTCAGTTCTGTCAGTAACCCTGCAATAGCCTCATTGAGTGAAGCCAGAGAGAAGAATGTCTGGTGACGTAAACGCGCCAGTATCCACCGTTCAACTATCTGGACAGCAGACTCGACCTTACCTTTATCTTTGGGGGATCGTACCCGCGCAGGTACGACAGCGACATTATAATGTTCGGCCAGGTCTTGATAAGTAGGATTGATCTCAGGCTCATAACGATGAGGATGCTTCACGCCACTTTTCAGGTTGTCCGGCACCAGGTTATTGGGTACTCCACCCAGGTATTCAAAGGTACGCACGTGAGAGCCTATCCAGTCTGGCAAGGACTGAGATAATGTGGCTTCTGCATAGGTGTAACTGGAGGCACCAAGCGTCGCAATAAACACCTGCGCCTGCTGAACCTCCCCTGTGTGCTGATTAACGACAGGAACCGTCTGTCCAGCGTAATCGATGAACAGCTTGTCGCCTGCAATATGATTTTGGCGCATAACAACATCAAGATGCGTTCGCCACTCTCTGTAGCGGTCACTGAACCAACTGTACTGATAGCCGTCAGGATGATTGGTCTTGTATTCCTGCCAGAGTACCATCAGGGTGACACCGGACTTGCGAAGTTCCTGATGAATTTCGCTCCAGTCTGGCAAGGCCAGTTGCCGTTTTGAGGCAGGCGGCTGAACGGGAAACAGTTGTTGATCCAGTGTCGTCTCATCCAGATTAGACGACAAAGGCCATTCCAGTCCGGAAGCAGCAAACCGGTTAAGGTAATCACTGACGGTTGCTCTGGAAATATTGCAGCTACTGGCAATCTTCCGGATGCTGAGTTGGTGCTCGAATTTGAGCCTGAGTACTTCACGAATTTTGCGCATGGGCAGTCTCTTCATGATGCTATCCACTCGTCCTTGAGGAGGTCTCAAGCTTGAGGGTAGCGGTGAATTATGGGACTGCGCCACTGGTCGGTAAGGGGGTGGCCGGATGTAACGGAATCAGTGGCCGGATACTAACGGAATGGGTGGCCGAATGTAAGCGGAATCGGTGGCCGGATGGCTCCGGAATACCCACCCACGCAGATGGGAATCCAGCACGAGCAGTGGACTCCCGCTTTCGAGACTGTCGCAAAAGGGCTGCGCTTGCCAATACCGCGTTAAAAAATGGCTCAAAATGCTCATTTACTCGGTGTAAACTGCGCTTTTTCGCCATTTTTTGCCTTGTCTTGCCTGCGCTCGCTGCCTTTTGCGACAGCCTCTTTCGCAGGGATGACGACAGGATGTTTTATGTTACTTCTCAGCAGCAATCACTGAAATCTCAACCAGTAACTCTTCACGAGCCATGCTCGCCTGGACACAGGCGCGTGCAGGCGCATGACCTTCAGGCATCTCAGCCGTGTAAAAAACAAGGGAAATACATCGGAATCTGTGGGCAGAGCCCCAGCGACCATCCGGACTTTGCCTGCTGGTTGATGGATGTAGGTGTGGAGATGGTCTCTCTTAACTCTGATTCAGTGGTGTAAACCTTGTTTTATCTGGCCTTATACTGGGGATTCACGTCTCAAATATTAAGGCAGGTTGTGGAACTCCGGTTGTTTCCGCTTATGGCTGAAAAATAAATAATGATCTTTTCGGGGAACAATTAAATGGAAAATACATCTAAATAGAAGTTATAAGTTAGATTCAGAGAGAAACTATTATGAGTCAACCCATTTCAAATAACTCATCAATAGAATATACCACAAATCCTGATTTTTCCGGTGATAAAGAATTAGAGTTATCAACTCCGAGTGTAGCTACATTCTCAGGATTTACTGTTGACAAGGTACCTTCTGTACTCCTTGGGTCTGGCTTTATGCCTGATAATGAACAACCAGATCCGCATGGTTTATCCAGTTTGGAACAATTCAAGCCAAAATATACGGAGGCATTACCTTCTTGTCCATACACTCCACTGGATATCGAGTCAATCATGAAGCCGGGTGAAGCATATTCACCAAGCTTGTTTTTTAATGAAATAGAAGATCCTGAGGTAACTACTCAAAATCCACTGGAAAATTTCGGTGCAACGCCTCTACAGACCAGTAAAGCCATTGAAAAATATTCCTTAACTTCACTTTTCCCAGTAAAAGATGAGCAGTTACATCCTGAGAATATGGATCAAGCAGTACAGGAAGATGAGAAAATATGTCTTCAAAGGTCTGATAACAGCAATGTGCTTAACATTGAAACTTCAGTTTTGTCAGAAGGTACGCGTTTTTTTTCTGACAATACCCAGGATGAATTTTATTCAGGGCCTTCTACAGAAGTCGCTGTACATACAGAAGTCGTTGCAAAGAAAACACGTACAAATGTTAAAAAATCATCAGAAGAAGAGATGTATGATTATCGTGAGCAAATAAGACAGAACAACAAGAAGTCAGCCAGAAAGTCGAGAGAGTCTAAAAAAATTCGTTTAAAACAAATGAAAGAATGCTACGACCAAATCAAGATAAAAAATAATGAGTTAAAAAAACAACTTAATGATTACTGTCCAGATACAGCGCAGTTGACGATAGCTAGTATAGAAAAGAGATACCCTCTGATTAATTATGAAAAAGAAATCAGGCGAAAATCTAGAGGATGTGTCACTGGATTAACGCCTGATCAGAAACAAAAACGTCAAGCGGAGCTAAATAAAATAGCAGCACGAAGGAATAGAGAAAATAAAAAATTATATCAAAAAGCTTTGCAAGAAGACACTTTGAATCTTGGTAATCAAAATTCTGAATTGGCAATAGCGATAAATGAAGCAAAGATCACTTTACCTTGTAAGAACTATCCAGTGGGTGAAACTCCTTTAAAGAAGAGCGATTCCTCATGAAGTGCATATTGATCTTTGAACCTCTTGAGGTTTGGTTCGGATAAAGTCCTGCCATTCTTGCTTGAGCTGAGTATCCGGTCGTTGCCTGTAGATATCGGGATTTTCTTTGGCGTATTTCATCACGCCGATCATATCGTTGTTTTCAACAAAGGACTGACAGGAGAAAAGTTCATTTGCCGCCATTCCCACGCAGATGGGAATCCAACACGAGCAGTGGACTCCCTCTTTCGCAGGGATGACGACAGGATGTTTTGTGTTACTTCTCAGC
The DNA here is from genome assembly GCF_025562715.2 of Endozoicomonas gorgoniicola. Classification (NCBI taxonomy): domain Bacteria; kingdom Pseudomonadati; phylum Pseudomonadota; class Gammaproteobacteria; order Oceanospirillales; family Endozoicomonadaceae; genus Endozoicomonas; species Endozoicomonas gorgoniicola. The sequence goes on along the minus strand of NZ_JAPFCC010000001.1, from coordinate 3,744,349 downwards.
AGCAATCACTGAAATCTCAACCAGTAACGCTTCACGAGCCATGCTCGCCTGGACACAGGCACGAGCAGGCGCATGACCTTCTGGCACCCAGGCATCCCAGACTTCATTCATTTCCGCAAACAGGGCCATATCCTTGATGTAGAGGGTGGCAGACAGAATGTGTTTGCGATTGCTGCCAGCCTGCTCCAGCAACGTGTCCACCTTGTCGAGCATGGTTTGTGTTTGTTCTTTAATGCCTGCACTGGCATCGTCTGCTACCTGCCCACACAGATATATAGTGCCGTTATGTTTAACGATACGGCTCATACGCTGTTTGATTTCCATTCTTTCGATAGTCACTGAAGAACCTTTTTACTGCCTGATTGAGTTCGAGTCGTCATTCTACCCTTACCTGGTAGCAGATATGAACAGCATTGATCGTTTTGCAAGAGGCTCATGGCTTTTGTTTTCGAATGAGGGGGTATGCGCCAGCCTGCCTTTGAACAGGCGCATAGGTAGTCGCAATATTTGGTTAGAATGCAGGTGGAAATTCAGCTAGCTTGAGCAGCATCAACAGTAGAAGTGGTCATGAAAGAGGCAGAAGGCATCTCACTATAGGCTCGGCTTTCTCTCTGGCTGGTCGGGCAGTGGTGAGTGCCGTGGGAGCAGAAAATGCAACAGTCGCCGGAATCGGGAGTCATCAGTTTCTGGCAGTTTTTGCATTCATACAGGTAAACACAGGCATCCAGTGGCATGGTTTCATCCGATGTATGGCCGCAGTCGGAACAGGTGATGCTGGATCGTGTATGGAGATGGTGCTTCATGAATTTATCCTTTTTCTTGCTTTTCTTAAGTACGTAATAAACGGATATCGACATTGACACATCATTCTTAATACTCATGATTTAACAGTCTAAAAAGGAATTGTGACGCTTTTGTTTAGGTTATGAGTCATGCAATGGAAAGGGATCAGAAACCAGAAAGCAAAAGAACAACGTTGTGTTGAAAGCAGGCAACGCTGCTTTCAACACATGAAACAGACAATTACTTGTCCGCTTCAGCCTGAATCGCGGTCAGGGCGATGGTGTAAACAATATCGTCTACCAGCGCACCACGGGACAGGTCGTTTACAGGTTTGTTCAGACCTTGCAGCATAGGACCAACAGAAATAACGTCGGCACTGCGCTGAACCGCCTTGTAAGTGGTGTTACCGGTATTCAGGTCTGGGAAGATGAACACTGTCGCACGACCAGCTACGTCAGAATCCGGTGCTTTGCTGCGCGCTACAGACTCAACCGTTGCTGCGTCGTACTGCATCGGGCCGTCTACAACCAGGTCAGGACGTTTCTGGCGAACCAGTTCAGTGGCTTCACGAACACGTTCAACATCGGCACCGATACCGGAAGCACCGGTTGAGTAGCTGATCATGGCGATACGTGGGTCAATGCCAAATGCCTGAGCGGAATCAGCACTCTGGATAGCGATGTTGGACAATGCTTCAGCGTCCGGGTTCGGGTTAACCGCACAGTCGCCGTATACCAGTACCTGATCAGGCAGCAGCATAAAGAATACGGAGGAAACCAGTCCGCCGGATTCACGGCTTGGTTTGATCAGCTGGAATGCCGGACGGATGGTGTTGGCTGTAGTGTGAACCGCGCCGGATACCAGTCCGTCCACCTCACCCTGAGCCAGCATCATGGTACCCAGTACCACAGTGTCTTCCAGCTGGGCTTCAGCCATAGGTGCTGTCAGGCCCTTATGTTTGCGTAACTCAACCATTGGCTCAACGTAACGACCGCGAACGTGTTCCGGGTCCATGATGATCAGGCCTTCTGGCAGAGTGACACCGTTGTCACGAGCCACCTGTTCAATGGTTTCACGGTTACCCAGCAGGATACATTCAGCAATACCGCGTTCCTGACAGATCACAGCCGCTTTGATCGTGCGAGGCTCATCACCTTCAGGCAGTACAACACGCTTCTTGGCACCCATCGCGCGCTGAACCAGGTTGTAACGGAACGCTGGTGGAGACAGACGACGCTCGGCAATAGCATCACAGTGGCCTTTGAACCATTCGGTGTTCAGGTTCTCAGCCAGGGTGTTCATTACCGTTTCAACACGATCAGTGTCGTCTATCGGCAGTTCGTTGTTCATGCGATCCAGCTTGCTGGCAGTGTTATAAGAGTCGTGTTCGGTCAGCAGAACCGGAAGGCCAGACGCAATGGCTTTCTGGCACAGTTCCATGACTGGCTCGGAAGGGAGCAGGTCACTGGTCAGCAGCAGGCCAGCCAGCGGTACACCGTTCAGTGCTGCCATGGTGGTCGCCAGAATGATGTCATCACGGTCGCCTGGTGCAATGACCAGATTGCCCGGCTTCAGGTGGTGAATCATGTTGGTCGGTGTACGCGCACTTAATGTATAAGAGGTAACACGGCGTGTCGCGATCTCACCTTCGTTGATAATGGTTGTACCCAGATGGTTGCTGATGTCCAGGGTACGTGGGGAAGACAGGGAACTGTCCCATTGAATGTAACCCAGCGGCAGGAAGGCTTTGCGGGCGAATTCTGGCAGAGGCTTGAAAGAACCGTCTTCGCCTTTCAGGGCGTTGATGGTTGTCTCATCCAGTTTATTGAGGATGTAGCCAATCATGTTCGGGTTCTTGATACCGCCGAAGCTGTCAGCGGCAATTTCCAGTTTGTCCGCTTCGTCTTCCAGGGTGTTTTCACCCGGCTCGGACACCAGAATAATGTCAGCGTTCAGGGTGCGTGCCATATCGTTGTTCAAACGGTTGGCGTACGGCATGCTGCGGGTCGGTACCAGACCTTCCACGACCAGCACCTCAGCACCTTTGGAAGCGTCGTCGAACAGTGCGACGATTTCTTCCATCAGCTCATCACCTTTGTTGTCACCCAGCAGGTCTTCAACACGGTTGGAGGAGATCGGCGCAGGTGGCTCGTGATCCATGATGCGCTGCACCAGCTTGGTGGAGCGTTCAGGGCCGGTATCAGATACATGCAGCTGAGCAATTGGCTTAAAGAATTTAACGCGCAGACCCAGTTTGTCCAGGGCGCGCACCAGACCCAGAGTGACGGAGGTCAGACCGACACCGTAGCGGGTTGGAGCAAGGAAGAATGTACGCATTCGTCTATTCCGGAAATAACTTCAGACATACACAACAGGAGGCATACGCCTCCTGTTGGTAAAAACAGCAAACGCCAGTCAGCTGTGGAGCTTAACCAGCGTTTACACGATCCTCATATCAGGCAGTCAGGGCCTGAGTATCACGAGCAATCATCAGTTCTTCGTTGGTGGTGACAACCATGGCAACGGTAGAACCTTCTTTAGTGATTACGCCGCTCTTGCCACGGAAGGTTTCGTCGTTCTTCTGTTCATCCAGCTTGAAGCCGAAGATGCCCAGACGCTCAATCACGTTCTTACGGATAGTGCTGGAGTTTTCGCCGATACCGCCGGTGAATACCAGGGCATCAATGCTACCCATGGCAGCTGCGAAGCCCGCCAGCTTCTCAGCCAGTACGTGGCAGAATACGTCCAGAGTCAGCTGTGCACGTTCATTACCTTCCGCTGCAGCATTTTCAATGTTGCGGCAGTCGCTGTCCACGCCGGACAGACCCAGCAGACCGGATTCCTTGTTCAGCATCTCGGTGGTGCGCTCCAGGGAGTAGCCCAGGGAGTTCTTCAGGAAGTTGAAGACGTTAGGGTCAATATCGCCGGAACGGGTACCCATAACCAGACCTTCCAGGGGGGTCAGGCCCATGGTGGTGTCGATGGACTTGCCGTTCTTGATGGCACAGGCAGAGGCACCGTTACCCAGGTGAGCCACCATGATGTTGCTGTTGTTGATGTCCAGACCCAGCATGTTAGCAGCAGCCTGTCCAACATAGCGGTAGGAGGTGCCGTGCGCACCGTAACGACGAACACCGTGCTTCTCATACAGCTCGTATGGAATGGCGTACAGGTAGTTTTCCGGAGCCATGGTCTGGTGGAAGGCCGTGTCAAATACAACAGCGTTCGGCAGACCCGGGAAGAATTTCTGTGCCGCCTTGAGGCCGCGCAGGTGAGCCGGGTTGTGCAGAGGTGCCAGTGGTACGCACTCTTCGATAGCGGTGATAATTTCATCAGTCACCAGGGCAGACTGAGTGAATTTCTCGCCGCCGTGTACAACACGGTGACCGATAGCAGCGATGTTGTCGATCAGGCCTTCTTTGCTCAGCAGTCCCATCAGGGCTTCAATGGCTTCGTCATGAGCCGCCTGACCCAGGAACTGGTTGCCTTTCTCGCCGTTGATTTTCCAGCTCAGCTCAGCTTCGCTGCTACCCATGCGCTCAGCCAGGCCATTGATGTATTCTTCTTCGGTAGCCGGGTTGATAACAGAGAACTTCAGGGAAGAACTGCCGCAGTTAATAACGAGAATGCTATCTTTGCTCATAAAAATTATACCTAACTGAATAAGGACAATCAGTCCGTTTTCAGAACTTTGTGATGCCTGTAGCAGGTCGTCACGCCGATCCTTAAACTTCTGGTCTGGCGATTACTTACTCCGGATGCAAACTGTCTGTAATGAAAAAATCAGACTTAACCTGCTTGCGATCTGACTAGGGAGCATGTGTCGTAAAAACCGTGATTATAACCATTGATCTGGATCAATGTACTGCGTATTGATGCGTATATGGGTGGTTAAATGTTAACCAGTGTGAATTATTGGAGAGCGGTTATTGATCGTGTTTAGTTTGGCAGTTCTCTTGGCTGTTCGCTATTTTCGTCGTAAGGCTTTGGTACGCCTGCAAACAAATGTAGCCGTTTATGACAGATACTCAAGTGTGACTGAGCAACTTATAGCGACAGGAAGGGCAGGTAGCCCCCGACCTCTCCGGGTATCTCTTTGGACAGCCTGGCAGGCACTTGCTGGATCAGGTTCAGCAACTCATCCTGATACAGATAGATCCCGGCAGCCGCGACCAGCACGATACCTGCTGGAATATAGAGTCCCAGTAGTTTGGCAAAGAGACCGGGTTTGGCAGGCGGCTCACCATAAGCATTGCCCCCATTCGTGCCTTTTGCGAAGGCCAGCCAGGACATGAACATCAGGTTGACGATAGGAATGATCACGAACAGCCACTGTAAGCCGCTGCGATTCAGATCGTGCAGCCGGGCTGTCATGGCATAAACCGAGACAATGAGGGCCAGTGCATGAAGCCCCATCGTCACAGTCGATATCTGTTGAATGGTCGGCAGGTACATGGGCAGCAGGAAAGTCACAGCCTCTATCACCATAATCAGCCAGCAGAGGCTATTGAACTGACATCGCCCCATGCGCCCGATCAGCCGGAAAGGCTCGGATGAGCCTTTTCTAAAGCGACTATTGATACGAGTTAACAGAGACTTCCCGGATGTGCCGGCTTTAGTCTGTTCCTCTTCAATGGGCTCCAGCTCCCAGCTGTTGTCCATGGCAACAATCCGGCATTGTCCGCCAGCCTGCATAATGGCTTTTTCGTATTTTTGGGCTTCTTTTTTCGAGATGTTTTTACGTATGGCGTATGACTTGCCGGAGAACAGACGGCTTATGCGCGAATCATCCGCATGAAACAATGTTTTCAGGCGCTCTTTCACGCTGTCTTCGTCATTGCCGGGCAAGATTTTGCCTTCGAAGAGTACTTTGTAATGTTTGGCATCCATGCCAGTCCCCATCGGCTGACAGACCGGTTATTTAACGAATTAACCCGTCGTTTCAGAAAGGCTTGACCACCGCCAGCACAATAATACCAACCAGAAACAGCACCGGAACTTCATTGAACCATCGGTAAAATGTGTGAGACCGGGTGTTCTCGTCCCGGGCAAATTTTTTCAGGAATGCCCCGCATACGTGGTGATAGCCAATCAAAAGAAATACCAACGCCAGTTTGGCGTGCATCCAGCCACTGCTCATGTAGTAGGACGGGTTATAGCTCAGCAGCCAGAACCCCAGAATCAGGGTGACCAGCATTGACGGCATGGCAATGCCTCTGTAGAGCTTGCGCTCCATCACTTTGAACCGCTCACGGCTGATGCTGTCGTCACTCATGGCGTGATAGACGAAAAGCCGAGGCAGGTAGAACAGGGCTGCAAACCAGCAAACCATGGCGATCAAATGAAAAGCTTTTACCCAGAGCATGGCAACGTACCCCTGTTTGACTTATTATCCTGATCGTTATTGTCTCAACCTCTTGACCACAACAGATTAGCCGGATCTGCTCCGGGGTAAAAGAACTATTGGTAGAAGCTATTTAAAGAAGCTATTGATAGCCTGTCTGGTGATCACGCCACAAAGCACCTGATGGTGCTTGCCGGAAGTGTAAACACCCAGTACTTCAACCGAATGCGCTTCCATAATTTCCAGGGCATCCTGAAGTGAGGCATGAACCGGTACCGGGACAATATCGGTATCGTTCAGCAGGTCAAAGTTCCTGCTCATAATAGTGGCAACGCCTTTCTGGCTGAGTAATTGATTAAGCGGTGAATGCGGGTTGTTGTAGCCTTTAGCGTTCAGCTGCATTTCAATCAACCCACCACGGGCAGTGAGCCGTCCGGCCACCAGGCAGGCAATCACGATCACAAGCATGGCGGGCATGATGATGTGTGGATTACGGGTTAACTCCAGCACGGTGACCAGTGCTGCCATGGGAGCCTGCAACACCGCCGCCATCATGGCAACCATGCCCAGCAGTGCATGGAAGGCGCTGCTGACATCACGAAGGCTAAGCACTATATCCCCCAGATGCCCAAAAGCGGCACCGGCTAAGGCTCCCATCATCAGCGACGGCCCTATAATGCCGCCGGGAATGCCCAGCCCGGTAACCAGCGCGGTGGTCACGAGTTTGGCGGCGAGCAGGGTCAGCAGAAAAGAGGTGTTCATCAACTCGCCATTAAGGATCAACTCAATGGTGTCATAACCAATTCCCATAACGGCGGGCAGGAAATAACCGACAGTGCCCATGCCTATCCCCGCCAGAAGCAGTGGGTTTATAAACAGTTGCTGTTGTTTGCTGGCCGTCCATAACTGAAGTTTTATAAACCCTGCCGCCAGAACACCCGTCAGGCAGGCAGAAATGGCGGCAATGCCCAGTTCGGGCAACGATGCCATGGGGATGACCGGCACCACGAACGCCGGGTCAGGGCCGTACATAATCTGGGATAACACCGCTGCCATCACGGCAGCTGCGATAACAGGAATGAAACTGTTGAGCGTGTACTGGCGCAGCACCACTTCCGTGGCAAAAATGACGCCTGCCAGTGGCGTGTTAAACGATGCGGAAATAGCGGCTGCTGCTCCACAGGCTGCGAGAATGCTCAGGGTGTTTTGTGGCAGTTGGAGTTTTTGTCCCAGTAAGCTGCCTGTTGCTGCACCCACATGAACCGCTGGCCCTTCGCGCCCGACTGAAAAACCACAGACCAGGGCAATGATGGCTCCGAAAAACTGCAGCATCATACCTGTGAAAGACATTTTGCCTTTATGAAACTGCAGGCGCTCCACCACATGCAAAATACCAACAGAACGTCGTTTAACTGGTGCGCAGGCAAACAGGCAGAGAATCGCCAGCGAACCGATGACAGGAATAATAAATCGTGACAGTTCAGACAGGGTTTCAAAGTGTTCATCTCCCCTTGGCAGCCAGAAGCCGGTTGAACCGGTAACGATTTCCCGAAACAGAATCAGTAGCCCGCCTGCCAGCAAGCCGATCAGCATGCCAATAGCAGTCAGCTGGGGCAGGGCATCGGTACTGGACAGTTTGATTCGCAGCTGGTGCAGTGAATGGTCAGGCTCAGGGGGTAGATGGTCGGGCAAGGTGGCTCCTGTCTGTTGGGTGGTTTGACGACAGGCAGATTCTATCTGATCGGTCATGGATAGTTAATGAAGGCAGTTAATGAATTAATCGTCTTTGAGGAACAGCTCTCTTATCGGTCAATGTCGTTTGTGGTAAAAGTAAGTTTTTGGCTCTTCTGAATTTTTAGTGGTCAGGCGAATACCATGCTTTCAGGCTTTGTGACTTTACTCTTGTTCACCGTCATTGGTGAGGCAATCAGTACCCTGTTTAATCTTCCTGTACCCGGAGCGGTAACGGGGCTTATTCTGCTGTTGATCTGGTTACAGATCAAAGGCGGTGCGTCTGACAATCTGCAACAGGTCAGCCAGTTTTGTATTCACTATATGGCGGTTCTGTTTATTCCTTCCGCCGTTGCGGTGTTTTTTATGACAGATCTGTTGTCACGGCAATGGTTGCCACTGATGCTGGCGACTTTTGTTGCCACGCCTGTGGGTATCGTGATCAGTGGACACTTTATGCAGTACTTGTTACGTCATAGGGAGACGTCACGGAGCAGGGAGCAGCAGTCGTGAGTGATTTAATGGTGCGCCTGGAGCCGTTTATGTCAAATCCTGTGACTGTTTTGTTGCTGACACTGGGTGCTTATCTGATCGGAGAACGGCTGTTTATCCGCAGTGGGCGCAAGGGCTGGTTTCACCCCGTTATTGTTGGCAGCCTGCTGGTGTTTCTGGTCATTCGCTTTTCTTCGATGAGTATTGAAACCTACACTGAACACAGCTCAATCCTGAAAACACTGCTTGCGCCGTTTACTGTGGCACTGGCCATTCCTCTGTCTCAGCAACTGCACCATGTTCGCCGGCATGCCGGGCCAATTCTTTCTACGCTCTTACTGGGTGCTGTACTGGTGGTTTTACTGGGGCTTGGTGTTGCCTGGGTAACCGGTGCCGGGAATGATGTGCTACTGTCTGTTTCAACCAAAGGTGTCACAACCGCAGTTGCCCTGGCGTTGTCTGAAAAGATGGGCGGGATTGTTCCTGTTGCGGTGGCAGTTGTCTGTATTTCAGGGGTTTATGGTGGTCTGGTGGGTCCATGGGTTTGCCGCAGAACCGGGGTCTATGATCTGCGTGCGACCGGGTTTGCCCTGGGTATCAATGCTCATGCCGGAGGAACTGCCATGGCGTTTGGTATAAATCCGACCATGGGCGTCTATTCGAGTCTGGCAATGTGTCTGAATGCCATCCTTACCGCAATGGTTTTACCTTTTGTGATCACCTATTTGTTTTGAGGTCATGACGATGTTTGATAAACAGGATTTATTGAAGCTGGCACGTATGACGATGCCTTTTGGCAAGTACAGTGGACGGATGTTGATCGACCTGCCTGAAGAGTATCTGCTCTGGTTTGCCAAAAAAGGGTTTCCTCAAGGCGAGCTGGGGCGTCTGCTGCAGCTGGCACTGGAAATACATATCAATGGGCTGACAGACGTTATTCAGCCATTGAAACAACGGGAATAACTTGCAAAACCCTAAGTGAATAAATATTCTTGAAAAATAAATAAAAAGTCACAATTGAAAGGTTGTGATTTCTATCGCAGAAAACAATAGGAAGAGCGGCAATGAAAATCGGAATCGTAGGTGGTACAGGCTATACCGGTGCCGAATTACTGCGTTTGCTGGCGACTCATCCGGAAGCCGATGTGCAGGTAATCACATCACGTTCAGAATGTGGTAAAGCGGTCAGCGAGTTATACCCCGGTTTACGTGGGAAGATGGATATTCCCTTTACTGAGCCGGACAACGAAGTACTGTCCCGGTGTGACCTGGTCTTTTTTGCCACGCCTAATGGTATTGCCATGCAGTCGGTGCCAACCCTTCTGGATGAGGGTGTTAAGGTCATTGATCTGGCGGCTGATTTTCGCTTGAGCAACCCCACTGACTGGCAGCAGTGGTACGGTGTTGAGCATGCCTGCCCACACCTGTTGGATGAGGCGGTTTATGGGCTGCCGGAAATGAACAGAGATGCCATTCGTCAGGCGCAGCTGGTGGCTAACCCCGGCTGCTATCCAACGGCGACCCAGCTGGGTCTGTTGCCCCTGTTTCAGAACGATCTGGTTGAGGGTTCTGTTATTGTGGATGCCAAGTCCGGGGTCAGTGGTGCGGGACGTGGTGCTAAAGTGGCCAGCCTGATGTGTGAAGTGTCTGAGTCATTCAAGGCTTATGGTGTAGCAGGGCATCGACACCTGCCTGAGATCCGGCAGGGGTTGTCCAGGATGTCTCCCGGCTTCGATGGTGAACTGGTGTTTGTTCCTCACCTGACACCGATGATACGTGGCATTCATGCCACTGCTTATGCGACGGTGAAAGATCATTCGGTAGACTTGCAGACCTTGTATGAGCAGACCTATGAAAATGAACCGTTTGTGGATGTAATGCCTGCTGGCAGTTTGCCTGAAACCCGTTCTGTAAAAGCCTGCAATCAGTGCCGTATAGCCGTGTATCGTCCACAGGGAGGGGGTACGGTGGTGGTTCTCTCTGTGATTGACAACCTGGTGAAAGGAGCAGCAGGTCAGGCGATTCAAAATATGAATATCATGTTCGGACTGGATGAAAAAACGGGATTGGATGTTCCGGCTATAATGCCCTGATCAGCATTCTGGCAGGGTTCCGTCCCCCTGTGGTCGCAACAGGGTGGGTAGACGTTCGTGCAGCGGATTGGCTGTGGATAAGTTCAATATTCAGTTGAGTGGTATCTACAGCGCCTTTCCTGTCGAGATAATCCTGTCACTTCTGGTTGTTCAGAACAGCTCTTTTAGTATGCGGACCAAAATCAGTGCAAACACCAGTATCATAATGATCTTTGACCACTTCGCCTGTTTTTCATTGTTCATGGGCCTGCCGTACTTTTCAGTGACCATGACAATGACCATAAGCGTGGCAAACAGCAGCATCAGAATGGTGAGCAGATTCATTCCCTGTCCTCAAGTCGGTTTCGGAACTTAGATGGTAACGATAAGACTCAGGGCTAGCCAGCGAAGTTGATAGCGTCTATTTTTCATGCAGGGAATGGGAGCGCTCAATAATGAAGCGATGTTGGCTTCTGGTGTTTTGCTTGTGTATAGTTCCGTGGCTATTTTGTACTACTATTCCACTTCTGGAAGTATTCCCTCGCAAACTGCAGCAAATCAGTCATTTTGATTTCTGGTTGCATGATTTGGATTTCTGCCAATGGCTTTTAACCCCGACCAAGATCAAGACTCTATGAATTCCGCTGGAGGCATGAGAGTTGTTCGCCACGACCCTGCCCGGGAACGACGGCTGCAACTATTGCTGGTGGCTCTGTTTATCAGCTTTGGTGTTTTTGCCTATTGGTTTGGTGCCAGTCGGGTGATTGACGAGAATGAAGGGTTGAAGCAGGAAAACAGGCAGCTGGCGACAGATGTAACCCGCCTTGAGAACCAGAATGAAAAACTGGCATCCCGGGTGGCAATGCTTGAACGCTCCAGCCGGATTGACCGGCAGGCGGCTGAGAATGTCAGGGTTCAGGTTCGTGAGCTGGAGCAGGAAAAGGCTGAGATATCAAAAACCATGGCATTTTACCAGAGCGTCATAGCCCCTGAAGACCTGAACGAGGGTGTCCGGCTGAATGCCTTCGATCTGATACCCGGTAATAAACCTAATCGCTATCAGATGCGTATGGTGGTTTCTCAGGTGTCGCGAAGCAACAATTTTCTAAAAGGCACCCTGAGGGCCAGCGTAAAGGGTGAGCAGGGGGGGCAGCCCACCAGTTTGTCTTTGCTTGAACTGGCCGGTGTAGGGGATAATCCGACACTGGGCTTTCGATATTTTCAGTCTTTCCCTGATGATCGTGGCCTTCTGGAATTCGAGCTTCCCGAAGACTTCAAGCCTGAAAGCATCACCGTCAGTGTCATTATTCGCAGTGGCGGGGCTCGAAGCCTGGAAGAATTATTCGACTGGCACGAGGAGCTGGCAGCCAATGTGGGGCAAAAATAAGGCACCTGACATTATCGGGCAGTGGCATAGTGGCAATGTCTATTACAATATTATTGAGATGTTCAAAGGTTCGCAGGTCAACGGTAGCCTTGAGCCTCACCCCAATGGCAAGGCTGATATCAAGCCATTGATTGCGAAAGCTACCGCAGGTACGGTTGTTGAACATGGGTAATTACCTGTATTTCAGGGAATAACAACAGAATCAAATAGTTGACTGAAACGCTGGGTTACTTGGATAATGCCTGTAAAGTGGTATTAACGGGTTACACGTCGTTGCGGGTAACACGGGAGGATGAATGAGCGCAGTAGTTGAAACGGTTGTTCCGGATCCAATTATTTTCACAGACAATGCTGCCAGCAAGGTCAATGAGCTGATGGAAGATGAAGAGAATAAATCTCAACGTCTTCGGGTGTATGTCACCGGTGGTGGATGCTCCGGTTTTCAGTATGGTTTTACCTTTGACGATAAACTGGCTGATGACGACACCCTGGTGTGTAAAAAAGGCGCTGAAATGGTCGTGGACTCCCTGAGCTATCAATATCTTGTAGGTGCTGAAGTGGATTATGAGAGCGGACTTCAGGGTTCCCGCTTTCTGGTAAGAAATCCAAACGCAAAGTCCACCTGCGGCTGTGGCTCCTCTTTTTCCATTTAAGTTGCGCATCTGTTGCTGAGCAGTTCAAAGCCTTTTGAACTGCTTGCAGCCTGTTACCCGCCTGATCCGGTACGCCGGCGCTGCCATCACAAGTAAAAGGGTTCGTGCATCAGTTGCATCACACCCTGATTCAAAGTTCGAACTAACGTTAAAAAAAATCATTGAGGTTCAGATTTCCTTCATTCTCGGAAATGTTAAGACGCTCTGACCCCTGAGTCACTTCGACAGCCAGTAAATCGCCATCAGAAACCATGGCATAGAAAGCCGTTGGTGAGACTTCCGGACCTATCAGGAGCGGAGGCTGTTTTTTGTAGCCTTTAGCCTGCCCACTTTTTTCTGCCGTGGCAACATTAGAAATAGCCTGACCAAGACAATTAATATAAACCTTTAATGGACAAACAACATTGAAAGCAGCATCAACCGCCCAGGGAGTTTCTGATCGGGACAGTAGTTTTTTTCTTAAAAAAACAGCTATTCTATCCATGGGCATCGTTACGCAGGTTGCATTGCCTGTCACTTCACCAATGATGGCAAACTCATGAAGGATCTTTCTGGAAGGGTTGTCCCCCGAGCCTAAGACAATTGCACGATTAACCTGAACCAGACTTGTGCTACTCAGTGCTGAATAAATAACAAGCGCCGCACACTCATGGGCATTGGCAGCTATTCCGTTATCAGCGTAAGGTGTCATGCAATGATCATACAATCTGCGCCCTGCCTCATAATCATTGTGATTGCTCATCATAGAGTGATGTCGGGCCGCGTATAAAAAAATAGATGCACTTTTCAAGCGGGGATAAGCGGCATGCGTTTGTATTTTTTCATGCACCTGATCCAGAGAAAAACGTTTCTGACTATAAAGGTTGAATGATGTACCCAATGTGTTGTGTTCGCCCAGCAAACCTTGGACCGTTCTATTCACTGAGTTAGCAATAAAGCTGTTTTTCATTTCTGTAACCCCCAGCACAAATTCTTAGGATAGACAATCAGCAGATAGCTGCATCACGGTGGGGCAGACTGTATATTTGTTTAAAAAAATGTTTCAAGCCGGATAGATGGCACCCAGTATTCTCGGACCAGCAGCACCGGTTACTTCCGGCAGGTTTCCGGGTATGCCTTGAAGCGTCTGTCGGGCAAGCCAGGCAAAAGCAACCGCTTCTACCCAGTCGGGGTGAATGCCCAGGACTTCTGTTGTTGATATGGAATGATCAGGCAACTGTTGTCGTAAACGTTCGCCCAGAGCCTGATTGTGGGCGCCGCCGCCGCACAGGTAAACAGTCTGGGAATCAGGAGCGAAGTGCCTGATGTCGTGGGCAATGGTGTTTGCTGTCAGCTGGCACAATGTGGACTGAACCTGTTCAGGTGAAAGGTGAGTAAACCGCTCAAGTCTGCTAGCCAGCCATTCCATATTAAACAATTCCCGCCCCGTACTTTTTGGCGGCAGCTGGTGAAAAAAGGCTTCTTCGCACAGATGCTCCAGCAGTGGCTGGTCAAAGCTGGCAGAATCAGCCCATTTTCCGTTGTAGTCAAAGGGCTGTCCCGTATGACGCTGACACCACTGATCCATCAGGATATTTCCAGGGCCCGTATCAAACCCCCTGACCGGCTGTTCATCCAGAATGGTCAGGTTAGCCATGCCGCCAATATTGACGATAACACTGCGTTCACCAGGCCGGCGAAAAACTGACTGGTGAAAAGCCGGAACCAACGGTGCGCCCTGGCCGCCTGCCGCAATATCACGGCGACGGAAGTCTGCGACGACCGTTGTATTGGTCAATTCTGCGATCAGGCTGGGGTCGCCAATTTGCAGTGTGTAACCTTTCTCCGGCCTGTGCCTGATGGTTTGACCATGACTGCCTATGGCGGCAATATTTTTCGGCGTCTGCTGGCTGGCTTCAAGAAGGGACTGGACGGCTTCAGCACACTCCCGGGCAAACGCTGGCTCGGCTTCAGCAAGCTTTTCGATTTCGTTATCACCCGGAAGGGTGAGTTCAACCAATGTTTGCTTCAATCGTTCTGGCAGCGGGTGAGAAAGTGCTGCCAGCATCCGGCAGGATAAACCATCAAATTCCACCAGTACCGCATCCACAGCATCAAGGCTGGTGCCGGACATCAAACCTATAAATAATGGTTTCATAATAGGAAAGCCTGTTAAGAGATCTGGAGCATTACTGAGAGGCAAGCATTGTTCCCTTATAAGCCTTCTGATGCTGTTTCAGCTGCGCCAGGATACTGGCCTTGTGTTGTTTAAAACGAGCCATTTCAGTTTTTGGAACGGGTTTGGCGTCAGGTAATTTTACGGTTACAGGGTTTCTGTGTTCTCCATTGACACGGAATTCATAATGAAGATGAGGCCCTGTAGCCCAGCCAGTGGAGCCAACATAACCGATAATGTCACCCTGGTTCACTCTGGAGCCTTTTTTGAAGCGTTTATTCAGCCGACTCTGGTGGGCATAAACGGTGACAATGTTATTGGGATGTTTAATAAATACTACGTTGCCGAAACCGTTCTGCCAGCCTGAAAACTGTATTCTGCCATCGCCCGCTGCTTTTATCGGTGTACCGGTTGGGGCAGCATAGTCAACCCCCCGGTGAGGGCGTTTGATTTTGTAAATAGGGTGCAGACGATTTGGATTGAACCGGGAACTAATGCGGGTGAATTCAACAGGGGTACGCAAGAAGGCTTTTCTCATGCTTTTGCCATCTGGTGTGTAATAACGGCTACTGCCTTTACTGTCGGTGTAACGAATGGCTGTATAGCTTTTGCCTTTATTGACAAAGGTGGCAGAAAGGATGTTGCCATTGCCCAGTTTTTCATCGTCAAGGTAGCGCTCTTCATAGACGACATTAAAGTGGTCGCCTTCACGAATATCCAGGGCAAAGTCGATGTCCCAGCCAAAGATTCCTGCCAGCTCCATGGTGAGCCGGTCTGTCAGTCCTGCTTTCTGGCTGGCAAGAAACAGTGAGTCGTTGATTTTTCCTTCCACATAGGCAGTTCGAACTTGTGGCTTAAATACGATTTTTTCAGCAACATAGCCGTTATCTGTCTTCTGGAACAGGAGATGATTCAGGCGATCCCGGACATAGCGGAACTGGGTTAACTCGTTCTTTGAATTGATTCTGAATTTCAGGGTTTGTCCGGGGCGGATATCTGCGAGTAGTCTTCCATAGTCAGGGGTTTTGCTGATGTCATAGACGACCCTGGCCCCTAAACCCTGCTTGGCAAACAGGCTGGAAAGATTATCGCCGCTTTCGACCACCAGACTTTTCCACCTGCCCAGTGTCGCCAGTTCCCGGGCTTTTCTGTCAGCGTCTTGTTTGGCACGGCGTATAGCCTCTGAGTCAGCTTTGGGTATTCCTGGAAGCATTGGCTGAGCTGGCTGTGTTATCTCAAGCAGCTCTTTTCCGGGTGACTCTTCTTTTAGCGACTCGTTTTTGAGAGAGCCGGGCTTAACCCCATCAATTTTCACTGGGATACGGGTTTTATTGGCTTCAACGTCTGTAGACGGCACTAAACCAATTAATAAGAACACAATAATCATTACACCTGTAACCAGCATCAGGTGTCGTCTGGGGAAGTGGGGCAGGCGACCGTTTTGACGGCGAAGACGGGTTGCACCTGTTAAAACAACCTTTGTCATTTTGATCTCTAACTTTTGATCCGTAACATGAGTGATTTTATTGCAATATAAGTAAATTATAACGTTAAAAGCTACCTGATGGGTTGATATATAGCTAGAAGCGATTTGAAAAAAGGCCAGCGAAGGCTACATTTTCAGTCTTGGTGCTTGTTTTCAGAAGCCCAACGGGTTGTCTTCTGAACCCTTTTTGTATGGAAAAATACTATACGGCTTTGTTCTTGAGCGGTTTTTCATGTATTTTGTGCGATCCAATTTTTTATCAAGACCCGCATGTGCAGGAAACAGTAAATGTCTGAGAATCAAAACCCACTGCTGAAAGATCTGCAGGCCCGCCAGCTCATCGCGCAGACCACTGCCGTCGAGGAACTGGACGCTCATCTGAGCGAACAGCCTCGGATTCTTTATTGTGGCTTTGATCCGACGGCAGACAGTCTGCATCTGGGCCATCTGGTGCCTCTGCTGGTACTGAAGCGCTTTCAGATGGCTGGTCATAAGCCTATTGCCCTTGTAGGCGGTGCAACAGGTTTGATTGGTGATCCAAGTTTCAAGGCTGCCGAACGTCAGCTGAATACGCCAGACGTTGTTGCTGGCTGGGTTGACAAAATCAAAGGTCAGGTCAGTCAGTTTATTGACTTTGATTGTGGTGAAAACTCTGCAATGGTCGTCAATAACCTGGACTGGACCGGTGAGATGACTGCGCTGGACTTCCTGCGTGATATTGGCAAACACTTTTCTGTCAATGCCATGATTAACAAGGAGTCTGTTCAGCAGCGTCTGAACCGTGAAGGGGCTGGTATCTCCTTTACTGAGTTTTCCTACGCTCTGCTGCAGGGAATGGACTTTGCCGAGCTGAACAAGCGTTACGACTGCACTCTGCAGGTAGGCGGCAGTGACCAGTGGGGTAATATCGTTGGCGGTATCGACCTGTCCCGTCGTATGAATCAGGCTCGTACATTTGGTCTGACCGTACCTCTGATTACCAAGTCTGATGGTACCAAGTTTGGTAAGACGGAAGGTGGAGCCGTATGGCTGGATTCTTCTAAAACGTCTCAGTATGCGTTTTACCAGTTCTGGATGAACACTGCGGACGCTGACGTATACCGCTTTATGAGCTTCTTCACCTTCCTGAGTCAGGAAGAGATCGATGGTATCAGAAAGGCTGATGAAGAGCGTGCAGGGCGTCCTGAAGCTCAGCGCATTCTGGCTCGTGAAGTGACTCGCCTGGTACATGGCGAAGAAGGTCTGCAGGCTGCAGGGCGCATAACGGAATCCCTGTTCTCTGGTGATATCTCTAATCTGTCTGAAACCGATCTGGAACAGCTGAAGCAGGATGGCCTGCCAAGTGCAACCATCCAGCTGGACGAGCTGGAAGGTCAGGCGATGACTCAGTTGTTTGCTGAAGTGGGTATGGTGAAATCAGGCAAACAGGTAAAAGATGCTCTGGGCAATAATGCGGTATTCTTTAACGGTAAAGCCCGTGGTGCCGCTGACAACATGAACCTGGCTGAATGCTTTGCGAAAGATAACGCCCTGTTTGGTCGTTTCTTCCTGGTTAAGCTGGGTAAGAAAAACCATTTCCTGTTTGAAGTGGTATAACTTTAGCTCCACCTGAAAACGCCGCTTTTCCCAATGGGCAAAGCGGCGTTTTTGTTTTGGCTCTGGATGTTTTCAAAGGTGCTACTGCTCTTTAAATTTAAGGCATGAATAACGGGAACACTTTATATCATCGGGCCAGAAGTCCAGCGGCATGCCCGCTTTCTGTTTTAAGTGCTGTAAAAACTGTTTCGCAGTAGGAAGCTCTTCCCAGACCTGCGGCAAAAAGGTGGCCAGGTAGTCCGCATTTTCAATCACCAGCCCGTCCTGACCGGGAATAAGCTGTTTCAGCAAGTCGCCCTCAGAGCTGACACTCATTTCTGATAGAGGGCTAAGTATTGATATTTCGACGTCTATCTCGGTGAGTTCTGCCTGGGACACCGGGTGAAACCGCGTATCCCGGAATGCTGCTGCAAAGGCGTTATAGATAATGTCTTCTATAAGCGGGCGTCTGATCTGCAATGATCCAATACAGCCGCGCAGGTCGCCCTGTTTCAGCAGTGTTACAAAGGTTGCCCGGTGTTCATAAAAGGTCGGAGGAAAATTTCCTTCCGACGTTCCCGGAGGCAACCCTTGTCGACAGCTGTCGGCTATGGTTTTTCTGGCAATGCGGAGCAGTTCTTTTTGTTGAGGTAAGCTCAGTTCCATCGCGGTGAATCCCTGAAGTTCCATCACTGAATGGCAAAGGCGCCATAACCCACAACCCGTTTTTTATCACCGGCGGTGTCACCGGAGTTGCGAACATCCAGAGTCTGTACTTCCATCCCCCGCCTCTGGGCTGCTTTCAGCATGCCATTGATGGGGCAGCAGCCGCAAGCCTGACCTCCTGTCAGATCAGTGGTTAAATGTTCTATGGCTTTTACTGTCAGATCATCCCGACGCTGGGCTTCTTCGTAGTCATGGTAATGGCTGAGATCAGAACTGATGACGATCAGGGTGTCTTCCTTACCCCACAGAAAATCAATGACTTCTGCCACCGACAGGGCTGAAGCCTGACCAACCACCAGAGGAACCAGGCTGAAATCTTCAAGGCAGGATTGCAAGAACGGGAGTTGCACTTCAAGGCTGTGTTCCCTGGAGTGGGCCAGGGGAAGCGTCTGCACCTGGCTGAACCGGCTGAGTGCTGTCATGGCAGGCTTGTCCAGATGAATGCTTCCCAGCGGTGTTATGAAATGATCGGCATCGGGTAGTGCCAGACCTTCAAAGGCTACCTGATGCGAAGGCCCCAGCAGCACCACCCGGCGAATGTTGTTACGGAAAGGTTCCAGCAACTGGTATGCACTGGCTGCCACCGGACCGGAATAAATATAACCTGCATGGGGAACAATCAATGCCTTGGGAGAAAGGTCACGCAGCTCAGCTTCATGAAGCATATTCGAAACGACTTTCTGAAGTATGGCTGGGTCATCAGGATAGAAGGTTCCGGCAACGGCAGGTTCGCGAACAGTCATTGAGTCATCCCCCGGAGAAGTAAGCTTTATAATTATAGCCAGCGTTTTTGCATTTCTTTAACAGAATGGGCTGTTTGATTTTCAGTACATGAAAAAAGATTATCCCTGTTTTAAAACAAGGCTCGAGTCATTTTTCAGGAAGTCGGCTAACCGTTGAGCTGGATCAAATGGTGCCAGTATAGTGCTTTTTCAGAATGATGTTTTGACAATAGCGTGCAATGGGAGTATGTACATAATTTGGACACCGTTGAATAAATAGGGAGGGGGACTATGAGTCAGAATACTATCCGGCATCCCCCTGAGTACTGGCCAACTCAGTGGTGGCACTTACTGGACGATAGTCGTATTCAATGTGATGTTTGCCCCCGGGCCTGCAAATTGAGAGAAGGGCAGCAGGGGCTTTGTTTTGTCAGAGCCCGTCATAATGATCAGATTGTATTGACCAGCTATGGCCGTTCCAGTGGCTTTTGTATCGACCCGATTGAAAAAAAACCGTTAAATCATTTCCTGCCTGGAACGCCAGTACTTTCTTTTGGGACTGCCGGCTGCAATCTTGCCTGTAAGTTCTGCCAGAACTGGGATATGAGCAAATCAAGAGAGATGGATACACTGGCTGATCAGGCTATGCCTGAGTCTCTTGCCCAGGCTGCACTACAGTCCGGATGTCGCAGTATGGCATTTACCTATAACGATCCGGTCATTTTTATGGAGTATGCGATAGACGTTGCTCAGGCCGGTCATGAACTGGACATTAAATCGGTGGCGGTCAGTGCCGGGTATATCTGTGAACAGCCCCGCGAACAGTTTTACCGATATATTGATGCGGCGAATATTGACCTGAAAGCTTTCACTGAATCGTTTTATAAAAAAATCTGTGGCGGGTCTCTGCAACCGGTTCTGGAAACACTGGTTTATCTGAAGCAGGAGACCAGTGTCTGGTTTGAGATTACAACGTTGCTGATTCCAGGGGAAAATGATTCGGATAACGAGCTACATGCCATGTCTTCCTGGCTTGTGGATAATCTGGGAACAGGTATTCCGCTTCATTTCACAGCTTTTCACCCTGACTGGAAAATGATGGATCACGCCCACACACCGGGCAGCACACTCTCCCGAGCCAGAGACATTGCCCTGTCCTATGGGTTGAAATACGTCTATACCGGTAATGTCCATGACCGTGAGGGCGGTAGTACCTGGTGCCATCAGTGCGGAACCCTGCTGATTGAGCGCGACTGGTATGAACTGGGAGCCTGGCATATTCACCAGGGTGCCTGCCAGCAGTGCGGAACACCTGTTGCCGGTGTGTTTGAACAGGCTCCCGGTAACTGGGGACGAAAACGCATTCCCATTATAATGAAGACTTAGAATATGTCGCTGTTAGCTGTTAGCTATTGGTTAATACTTGATGGTTGTATGGATCGCCAAAAGCCAAAAGCCCGGACATTTCTTATTGCTACCATTCTTAAATTCTGACTATCGGAATGAGAAACCTTCGGCTACTTTTTCTCAAATTAGTTTTTCTTCAACTACCTTTGCATGGGGTGTAGCAGTTGCTTTGCAGATGGCTGTTCACCAATGCTGTTCACAAATAAAAGTATTCGGGAGTTGTCGTGAAATCCAGAGCGTTATTTTCTTTGCCTGTGAAATTAACAGTCCTTGGAGGACTATCAGGATTTATTCAACCGGCATTGCTTGCTGATGAACCTGAAGTCAACTTTGATCAACAGAATAAAACCGCCCGCTTTAAATACACTGAAACCCGCACCGATGTTTTAGATTTAAAAATCGATACCTCAAAAGTCTGGAAAGCGCCTGAGCAGGATGTGTATTACTTTAAGGCTATCGATGTTAATGGTGATATAGCGAGTGGGCGTTTTCTTCCTATTGAAAAAATTCCTCCATCTCAACTGGTCAGTACCAGAAAGGTCAGTGCTGTTTTATCGCAGCCTGCCATCGCTGACCGGATGATGCACGAAGCTTCACTGCATGCTTATGACAGCTTTACCCGTCTGACCAGCAGCATCCTGCGTGGCAGGATACCTGGGGCAGCCCTGTCCGGAAACCCTGACGTCGGGCTTTACGATCACCCTTCCTCCCATTGGCTGGCGCAGCAGGAGCCTGATGCTGATAACGCTGTGGACTACCTTGGGCAGGAAGACGCCGCTGCTGATCACGATACGTTTTACACCTATTCACAGGCGGTCAAGGAGGGGACAAAGGCTTTTATTTATGGAGAATGGTTCGGGCTGATGCAGGTCTATGGTCATTTTCTGGATCAGAAGAAAGTTAAAGATATGGCTGGGTTTAAATCAAATGGCTATGGGGTGCAAATGTCGCTGCTCCGCCCGGTTGGCAACGAATGGTTGATAGGTGTTTATGGTGCCTGGCAAAAACTCACGGCTGACCTGAAAGATTTTAATGGTGAGGTTGAATCGGGAACCTGGCGTCTTGGTCCCGCCATCGCCTGGCGGCATGGTTTCCTGCATGCTGAAGGGCTGGTGACGTATAACTGGAATGCGATTGACAGTAAAGCTCACAGCTACAAGGCGGATTATAAAAGCAAACAATGGGATATTTATGCCCGTGGCGGCTATGACTTTGATTTAAATTACATGTCGACGGGGCTGACGCTCACGCCTGAAGTGCAGCTGATGTACGTCAATCAGCAACGTGATGATTTCAACTGGTTTACCCAGATGGTGAAAAAAGGCAAGAGCAGTGGCTGGGTGTCACGACTGGGGGCGGTGCTTACTTATGAGCGGATGCAATTCAGTCAACCGTTTGAGCTTAAACTCTCTTTGGGCTGGCAGCATTCCGATTTGAAAACCGATGATCTGGAGGTAGAGGGAAAGAAGAAAAAATACGATTATTATGACCAGAACGGTGCTTACTATTCAGTTGGGCTCGATACTTTTCTTAATGAACGGTTAAATATGAGTCTGGGCTATGGCGGCGTCTGGATGAAAGAATCGTTGTCCCATCATATTCTTGCCGGGCTGGAATTTCGTTTTTGATGACAGGTGCTGAGTATCAGGGGGGATTCTTTATATCGCCCTTGTGCTTAAGTTATTTGTTGACTGTGTAGCCACTTGCCGAAGATGAATTATAGTGTCGGTACAGTGGAATGGTATTTTTACGTAATTTTGTCGGGAAGTATGTCGATTAGTTTGCATACTTTTCATGAGTTAAAAACCTTAGCCTTTCTTTTTATGAATTTGATGACCTGATTGTTGTTTTTGGTCACTTCTGTTTATGGAAGATAAGTTAAGGTTGTTCTGAATGAAACCGTTTAAGATTGCCGCGTTATCTGCTGCAGTGATGATGTCACTGGCTGGCTGTAATTCTGCTGATAAGTCAGCTGAGGATCAGGATCATCCACCTTTAGCTGAGTGTAAAACCCTTTACAATGCGCCTGAAATTATTGTTAAAGGTAATAATCAGAAACTGACCGCCCAAACCATTACCATTGGTGCCACGGGCGATATGCATGGTCGTATCCGGGCTTATGACTATGCACTGGATCGTGAAGTCAGCAGTGCCGGTTTATCCAAAATTGCTACCCTGCTGAAAGAAGAGCGTGCTAACAACCCTGATATGATCATGATCGATCTGGGTGATTCGGTTCAGGGTAACTCTGCTGAACTGTTCAACGATATGCCAATCCACCCGGTGGTTGAGACCATGAATTTGATGGAATACGACCTGTGGGTGCCGGGCAATCACGAATTTGACTTTGAGCGAAGCTTTCTGGACCGTAACCTGTCAGGTTTTAAAGGCTCTGTGATTTCTTCCAACATTGTCTGGGATCAGAACTCAGACGCGTGCTCAGCCAATAATGAAAATGTCCCTTTCCTGCCCGGATTCCAGATTTTTGATGTCAATGGTGCCAGGGTGGCGTTTGTCGGTGTAACTCCGGCGATGGTGCCAAACTGGCAGGCGTCTAACCCGGATAACTTCCGTAACCTGGCATTCAAGGCTGAAGTGGAGTCCATTCGCAACGCCATTGATGAAGCCGAAAAGAAGTACCAGCCTGATGTCGTCATTGCTGCACTGCACCTGGGCCGACTGGAAGCGGGTACAGGGACTTATGAGGTCGCGTCTGAACTGGCTGATAAAATTGATGTGATCTTCATGGGTCATGAGCATGCACAGTTTATCGAGCAGATGGAGTTTGGCGGTCCGGTTGAAGGGCCGATGAAGGACATTACTGCCGAAAACGCACCCTCAAAAGTTGAAGATAAGGCAAAATCCGGTGTTTACAATGACGCTAACCGTCACACCAAAGTAAAAGTCATTGAGCCTGGTAAATGGGGCTGGGCGTTGGCGAAGGCTGAGATTAAGCTGGAAAAAAACGACGACGGACGTTGGAAGATTGTCGATACAACCCTCTCAAACCTTGGCGTTAATGAAGTGAATGAGGATGCAGGCGTTCAGGAACAAGCTCGCAAGGTTCACGAGAAATCCGTTGAGGATGCGAGACAGAAGATCGGTAATGTCGAGGGTAACTTTACCAACTCTTCAACCGGCTATGCTGATGAAGCAACGGGCGAAAACTATTACGTGACCGATAAAGACGGCGCTCGTCTCTATACTACGATTCACCACGGCAAGGTAGCTGACATGCCTCTGGTTGACCTGGTCAACAAGGTGCAGATCCAGAAGGTGGAAGAAGCATTCAGCCATAACGCCGATATTAAGTACACTCAGGTTGATGTCTCTGCTGCTGCCCTGTTTGCCGACACGTCCAATCTGCTTGATGGTCAGGTTTATCGCAAGAAAGACAGCTCGAATCTGTATATGTACGACAATATGCTGGTGGCTGTGAAAATTCAGGGTAAAAACCTGAAAGATTATATGGAGTGGTCATATAGCTATCTGAATGCATGGAAAGAAGGGGATATCACTGTCTCATTCAATCCTGACGTCCGGCCTTATAACTATGATCAGTTTGATGGCACTATTCAGTACGAAGTTGACCTGTCCAAAGCACCTCGTAAGGAAGGTCATGATGGACAACGGGTCATTATTCGTGAAATTGCGGGTAAGCCCTTTGATGCCGATGCCACTTACGTTCTGGCTATGAATGATTACCGTTATGGCTCGACCATGCTGCCTAATGGCTGGATCACCAAAGAGGACAAAATCTGGGATTCTTCCAACGAAAAAACCTACGCTGTGCGAGACATGCTGACTGATCTGGTGAAGGAGCAGGGCGGTCTGAAGCGTGATGACTTTGTAAACCAGAACTGGTTTATTACCCAGTACGGCAAAGCTGACGACAAGGGCGTGGTGGCTGATGAAAACAAGGGTGATATCCTGACTTTGCGTGAAGGCAAGGGGAAAGCGCTGTGGGAAAGACTGCAGAACAAGGAAATCTGTGTGATGGTAGAAGGTGAGCGTAATCCGTCCATCGCTGTTTCGGTAAACATCCACGACAAGAACAGCTGGAAAGAAAACCCGAATTTCCGTGAAGGCGCTACGGATGAAGAGCTGAACGAAGGCTGCTCTCTCTAAACATCGAATGAGCTATTTAAGCTTTTGACAAAACAGGGTGCATGATTCAATGCACCCTGTTTTTTTAGGTAATTTCCATGCTTAAACGACTTCTTTTTCCTTTCACCGTTTTTCTGGTGGCAACCGCCATTCTTTATTACTCCCCGCTGGTAAGCGACAGTTTTCGTCCAAAACCCTACAATCCCCAGCAGCTGGTTCGGGCAGAAGTAGTTGAAGTTCTGACGGACGACGTTCGGGCGGACTTCGCTGTTCCCAGCATTGTTATAGGTCGCCAGCGACTTCTGGTGAAAATTCTTGAAGGTGATCAGGCGGGTGAAGAACATGAGGTGATGAACAACATTAGTCGTCTGCATAACGTCTATCTTCAGCCGGGGGATGAATTTATATTACTGATTCGCCAGCGGGGTGATGCCAAAATTTACTGGCCGTTCAACCATGACCGGGCAGGTGCCGTGTACTGGATGCTGGGCCTGATGGTGGCACTGATTCTGATTATGGGAAAAATGCAGGGACTGAACTCTATTGTTTCCCTGTACTTTACCGGCTCTCTGTTGATCGGTGTTTTAATTCCCGGTTTGTTTGCCGGGCTGAACCCTGTATTACTGACCATTGTCCTGATGGCTGTAAAAATAGTGGTCAACTTTCTGTTGGTGGCGGGCTATAACCGCAAATCGCTGGTGGCGATGCTGGGAACCCTGGGCGGTGTGATTGTTGCCGGAGTTATAGCACAGTTTTTCGGTGAGATGGCACAGCTGAATGGTTTGTATCTGGATAAAGGTGAAGACCTGATTTATCTGGGCAGTAACAACCAGCTTCAGGTTCGCTGGCTTTTGTTTGTTGCCATTATGGTCTCTGCCCTTGGGGCTGTTATGGATGTGGCTATTTCCATGGTCTCTTCTTACCATGAGTTGCGGGAAGTCAGTCCGGAACAGCCAGAAAGTGAACGACTGATTGCAACCATTAATATTGGTCGTGACATTATGGGGACAATGACCAATACACTGATTCTGGCATTTGTCGGAAGCTCTCTGACCACCATTATGATGGTTTGGGGATTCCAGATGCCCGTTATTCAGTTTATGAATATTCCGGCCATCTCTCTTGCCATGATTCATGGTCTGGCCGGGAGTATTGGATTGATTATGACGATTCCGATTACGTTACTGTTTGCCAGTGTTGTCTATAACCGTGGGAAGAATTAACGACTCTTAAAGGGCTATAGTACAGGAGCTATGCCGCAGGCAAAGCTCCTGTCTTTTCCTGTCTGGCTTTACCCATCAGTGCAACGGACCAAATCCATAAACATTCTTCCCTTTACGGACAACACTTGATTGTTCTTTAGCTCCTTTCTGACCGGGGAAGACTGTTGATGAAGAGGAACCGTAATTTATGTCTGGTTTCGTGTCAGAACCACTAAGGGATCTTCCTTGCCCCCAGTTCCAGTTAAGCTGTCCCTGATCTATCGCTGGAGTAGTGGCAAGTCTGTGAATTTTATCAAAGGCTTGATCTGCATGATCCGGGAAAATAAAACAAGCCGCCAGAGCCAGCCAGCCAATATAAGCATGTTGTGGAAGCAGGTGATTGATCAGCGCAAGTGAGACAAACCCCACAATGTATCCTCGTCTCATAGCAAGACGGCTGCCCGGGTTGGTATCATAATGTTTCAGCTCGCGAGTAAATACCCGAATGCTGGAGTCATTACCGTGTTGAATGGTGTTGTTGGCAATAAGATGTTGAAACCTGGGGTAATGGTCAGTAAGGGCTGCCGCGTTAATGTTCCAGCACTCTTTAATATTGGAAGGCATCGTGTCGGGAAGTTTCAGAAGCAATTCATGACGCTCACTTTCAGGCATTTTGGTGGCTAGTTTCAAATCACCCTGAAAATCAAAAATCGACGGCCACTTCGCAATTTCATAAGAATCTGTAATGAGGTGTACTTTACTGCTGTCATCTGAAATGCACAGAGACACCTCTGAGGTGTGAGCGAGGGTTATTACAGGTAGCGCGAGTAAGAAGAATAAATATGCCCTAAGTAATTTATAATACGCTGAATTCATAGTTTCCTTATCCATTCATTTCAATTTTTTAAGTTGGTTTTACAGCAGTCAGAATTCATTGAGAGCTGACGCTGACTGAATGACTAGATAGGTATCTTAGGCAATAAATGGATGAGTGGAGTGTTTTTTTAAATCCGGTCCGTGGTGATAAATTTTGCACTCACTAAATCGATGCAAAGAGGTACTTAACGTCTCTTTCACAAGTCGTTAAGTACCGCAGAAATTCGTCAGTTACCTTCTTTAGAAAGTTCTGAAATTTCTTTCAGACGGTTTACCACTTTGAAATTCAAAGACCCTTTGGTGTATTCACCTTTGCTATTCAGGCTTCCTGGCTTGCAGCCGGTCAGTAGCTCCAGGGCTTCTTCAGCATGGTTGACGGCATAAACACTGAATTGTTTTGCCCGCACAGCATCGACCACTTTTTGATGCAGCATCAGGTTACGGACGTTGGCTGCCGGGATGATAACCCCCTGGTCACCTGTCAGTCCGCGGGCAGCACAGAGATCAAAGAAACCTTCAATCTTCTCGTTCGCGCCACCAATAGCCTGTACCTCGCCGTACTGGTTCATGGAGCCGGTCACGGCAAAGCTCTGTTTAATGGGCGTGTCAGTCAGAGCGGAAATCAGACAGCACAGCTCTGCCAGCGAAGCGCTGTCGCCATCGATATAACCATAAGATTGCTCCATCGCCAGACTGGCAGAAATGGCCAGAGGGAATTTCTGTGCGTACTTGTTACCCAGGTAGCCAGAGATAATCATAACCCCCTTGGAGTGAATGGCCTGACCCAACTGAACTTCCCGTTCAATGTCTACGACACCCTGAGAGCCCGGGTAAACGGCAGCCGTGATTCGAGCCGGCGAGCCAAAGCTGGTGTCGCCAATGGAGAGTACGGTAAGACCGTTGATCTTTCCGACTTTCTCCCCTTCTGAATCGATCAGAATACTGCCTTCCAGCATTTCGTCCAGAATCTGCTTGCTGACCCTGCCGGTACGTTCAGCCTTGGCAGCAATAGCACGATCAACGTGTTCGTGATTGATTTTGCGACCCCGTCCCATACGACGAATAAAATCGGATTCTGCCAGCAGGTCAAACAGGTCACCGATTTTGGCTGACATCTCGCGCTGATGCTCAGCCATACGGGAACTCTGTTCAACCATGCGAGACACTGCGGAAGCAGTCAGGGGGGGATAACCTTCATCGTCGGCGCGGTTTTTTAACAGCTGGGAGAACGCCTGAACAGAGTCCTGATCGCGGACAATACGGTCGTCGAAGTCGACCAGAACCCTGAACATTTCATGGAAATCAGGGTCGAGCTGCTGCAGAACATAATAAATGTCCCTTGAGCCGACCAGAATGATTTTAACATTCAGGGGGATGACTTCCGGATTCAGGGTAATGGTATTCAGCATTCCCAGTTCGGCATAGGGTGACTCGATTTTCAGCTGTTGTTCTTTGAGCGCCCGTTTCAGGGCTTCCCAGACAAAAGGTTCTTCCAGCAGTTTGTTGGCATCCAGCAACAGGTAGCCGCCATTAGCCTGATGCAGTGACCCCGGGCAAATCTGACGGTAGTTGGTGACCAGAGCGCCCATTTCGCTGGCGTATTCAATGCGACCAAACAGGTTTTTATAGCTTGGGTGCGATTCGTAAATAACCGGGGCTGCACCGTTTTCTTCCTGTGCCACCACAAGGTTTGGAGCATACAGCTCGATCAGCGCCGCCCGTTTGGTAGAGTCTTCTTTGGATTCCATTGCCCTGTCGTCTGCCAGCAGGTCAATAATGGAACGGTGAAGATGCTGTTTCACGGCCTCAAAGTATTCCAGAACGTTTTTCTGGTTGTTGTACTCTTTGCGCAGTGGTTTCAACAGCGGTTCCAGCGCCTGGTCAATGGTGTTCTGGTTCAGCTTCTGCAGTTTTTCGTTCGACTCCCGCTTCCATTGTGGTAACTCGACCAATGACTCATTGAGCATGGTTTCCAGCTCACCGATGTCGTTGTTAAATTTGGTGCGCTTTTTATCCGGCAGCTGGGCGAATTCTGTTTCGTCCATGGCTTTGCCTTTCTGCATCGGGGTAAAACTGAGGGAGCCCTGTTCTCTGTAGAGGGCAATATCAAGTTTCAGAGCTTCCTGCTCAATTACATCGATAGTCTGGTCGTAGCGTCTGTTAAACTCTCTCTCGATCAGACTTTTCCGCTGCTGATAGGTAGGGTTCTCAAAGGCTGCCGGGAATGTCAGCAGAAGGCTGTCGACGAACTCGTCAAAATCTTTTTGCAGTTTGTTGCCATGACCTGCCGGTAGTTGCAGGGCTTTGGGTTCGCGGGTGTTATCAAAATTATTAATGTAAGCCCAGTCGTCGGGTGGACTCTGACGCTTGGCTTCAGTTTCCAGGTATTTACGCAAATAGGACATTCGTCCTGTACCTGATTCGCCCATAACATAAATGTTATAGCCGGTTCGATGCATGGCAACCCCGAACTGGATAGCGCTGGTAGCACGCTCTTGTCCCAGAATGCCAACATAGTTCTCTAACTCGTCGGTTGATTTAAAGCCGAGCTCCTTGACTGGCTGTTTTGCAATAAGTTGATTGGTTGATAATTTGAGTTTTTTCACTAAAGCCTGCCACTTACCTTTCTATGATTCCAAATAATGACGAACACCTTTGTGGGAAAAACGTCCACATTGCAGGCGTTGCACGAGTTACCAGTCGACTCGTCCAATATCATGTGTGAATAGGATAATGCTTTTTAACGATAGATGTTACGGCTCGCCGAAAAAAACTACCGACTTTTGCAGTAGATACCGATAAAGTAATCATTGTGGGTGCATCAAATGGAACACTTGTACTTTTTAGTATGAAAATGCAGCACCCCAAGCTCTGTAGTCATTTTGGTTTGCAGTGCTTTGTGATTGAGACGTATCAGGGATTGGAGGTGACAGGTGAGACGTATGATCAGGCTTTTAACTTTTCTCGGTTTATTATGTGCCTATACAACGGTGGCCGCAGATGCAGTGGTTACCAGACTTGAAAATCTGGTGTCCGAATTACCCGAGGGCAGCGTTTATTCAATACAGGTCAGGGACCCGATAAAAGGCAACGTTCTTTTTGAGCAGGGGGCTCATCTTAACCTGATTCCTGCCAGCACCTTAAAACTACTCACCGCAACCCTGGCTTATGATGCTTTAGGACAGGGGTTCCGTTATAGCACACACGTTATATCAGAAAACAAAGCCACCAGAAAAGGGGTGGTGAACGGTGCGGTCATGTTGTCGTTCAGTGGCGACCCATCGCTTAAACGGGAACACCTGAATGATTTAGTGGTTCAGCTGAAAGAGAAAAAGATTGACACCATTGCCGGAGACCTCTGGCTCGATGGTGCAGTGTATTCAGGGTATGATCGTGCAGGTGGTGTGAGCTGGGATGATTTGAATATCTGTTTTGCGGCTCCGGCAGCGGCAATGATTCTTGACCGTAACTGTTTCTATGGTTGGTTAAGACCGGGTAAGAAGGAAGGTGATCCGGCGATCATGGAATACGACAGACCCGAATGGAATCTAGAAGTGGATAATCGGGTCGTGACTCAGAAATCACCGGATGAAGAACGCTGTACCCAGAAGGTTCGCCCGTCAGCAGATTATGAGTATGAATTGCAGGGGTGTATTGCACCTGAATCCAGACCCTTGCGAATGGCTTTCTCGGTCAGCAATGTCGAGCGTGCCGTTGAACGCTTCATGTATGGGTTGCTGGAACAGCACGGCATCACTCTCAAAGGGCGGATTATTGCCGGACGGCCTGAACTGAACATGCCCTACACCCTTGCGGAACATCATTCTCAACCCCTGCCAGAACTGTTACGTCCGGTTCTGGAAGATTCCGATAATCTGTACTCGGACAGCATTCTGAAAACCGTTGGGCGTCAGACATCCGGTAAGGCCGGTTCTTATGAGACGGGAATTGAGTCGGCACGGACACTGCTGGGTAATAAAGGTGTGGGCTTTGGGAGCAGCCGGCTTGTCGATGGTTCAGGTCTGTCCCGATACAATTTTATCAGTGCTGCGACGCTGGTGGATATTCTGATGCTGGGCTGGAAGCAGTGGGGCGAGGAGAGTCCGTGGCTGAATCAGCGCAAGCGTAAGGAACAATGGTTTAAAACAGGCTATATGAGCGGTGTCCGCAGCATGGCCGGATACGTTTTTCCAGACAATGGCAGGCCGCTGGTATTCGCAGTGATTTTAAATGGTTTGATGCCGCCTCTGCCCGCCACAGACAATGAAATGCGGGCGTTTCGACAGGATATCAAGGCATTTCATCGTTCGTTTTTGAAAGTGCTGGGCGATTCCGGTAAAACATTGGATATAAGTGCCAAGTAGTAGTTAACCAGGTAGTTGTTAACCAGGTCGTTGCTAACCAGGTCACTGCTAAATAGGCCAGGTAGATGGAGGCTGGCACTTCTCAATATTTGAAATTAATCAGGGAGCTTCTATATTCCTTGACGGTAAATAATAAGAATAATAACAGGCTGCTTAATTTTGGGAATTGCTTATTCCGGAGCAGCAGCCTGTTGAATTTCGAATGTATAACCACAAATGCAGGATCACAGCAGGATCATAAAAGTCACTTCCGTGAAGCTCAATACGATTGTCCAACGATACTGGGCAATTGTATTTTTATGTGCAGATACTGGTGACAGGTTGCATTCGCAGGAGCGTTAAAGAGTTTTAACAAAGCAACTGGAGACTGGATGGGGCGACGATGATCAAGATCGACAACCTGAAAAAGTCCTTTGGCGATTTTTGTGCGGTTGATGGCATTACTTTTTCCGTAGGTCAGGGAGAAGTGCTTGGCTTTCTGGGGCCTAACGGTGCCGGTAAATCCACAACCATGAAAATGCTGACAGGATTTATTAAACCATCAGCAGGCACTGTGTCTGTTTTCGGCCACGATATTGAGCAGGCCCCTTTGCAGGCCAAGCGCATTATTGGCTACCTGCCAGAAGGTGCACCCGCCTATGGCGACATGACTGTCAGCCAGTATCTGGCCTTTATTGCAGAGGTACGGGGATTTTCCGGCGATGACCTCAGAAGTCGGGTTAGCAAGGTCGTCAGGCAACTGGCCCTGCAATCTGTCCTGCATCGGCCGGTGGATAACCTGTCAAAAGGCTTCAAGCGCCGGGTGGGCATAGCCCAGGCGATTATCCACGACCCACAGGTGTTGATTCTTGATGAACCAACGGATGGTTTGGATCCAAACCAAAAGCATCAGGTAAGGGAATTAATCCGCAGTCTGTCGAAGGAAAAAATTGTCATCATTTCTACACATATTCTGGAAGAAGTGACTGCCGTCTGTACCCGGGCAATGATTATTGCCAATGGCCGGGTTCTGGCTGACGCGACACCGGCAGAGCTGGAAGCCCGTTCCCGCTATCACCGGGCTGTCACAGTTGAGCTGCATACGGATGACAGTCTTCTGCCGGCTATGCAAGGGCTTCCCGGAGTTAAGGCAGTAGAAACATCCGACTCCATGCCCGGTCGTTACACCCTGATTCCTGCGGATGACCGTTCAGTCTTCAAGGCGTTGACCGACCTGATAACCAGCAAAGGCTGGGAGGTTAAGGAACTCTATGTTGAAAGTGGGCGTCTGGATGATGTGTTCAGGGAGCTGACAACCACAGGCGACAGTGCGGAGGTGGTGGAATGAAAGGCACCGGCATAATCTTCAAACGCGAGTTGGGGAGTTACTTTGCGACCCCTCTGGCTTATGTGTTCATTGTCATCTTTCTAATGCTCACCGGAGCCTTTACCTTTTATCTGGGACGTTTTTATGAAATGCGTCAGGCTGACCTTAGTGCATTTTTTAACTTTCATCCCTGGCTTTACCTGTTCCTGATACCAGCCATCAGCATGAGATTGTGGGCTGAAGAACGTAAAACCGGCACGCTGGAGCTGTTGCTGACTTTGCCCATCAGCCTTAAACAGGCGGTGCTGGGCAAGTTTCTTGCAGCCTGGGTATTCAGTGGCATCGCCCTGCTGCTTACCTTTCCGATCTGGCTAACGGTGAACTACCTTGGGCAGCCTGATAATGGCGTGATACTGGCCGGTTACATTGGTAGCTGGCTGATGGCTGGTACATTTCTGGCGATAGGTTCCTGTCTGTCAGCGATGACCCATAACCAGGTGATCGCTTTTATTATGACAGTTGTCGTCTGCTTTCTGTTTGTACTGGCCGGGTTTCCTCTTGTCCTTGATGCTTTCAGGGGCTGGGCTCCCCAATGGCTGGTGGATGGCATTGCTGCACTGAGCTTCCTGACACATTTTGATGCAATCAGCAAAGGCGTTCTGGATTTGCGCGACGTGTTGTATTTTGTCGTTATGATGTTGGCATGGCTGATTGCAACAGCCATTACCATTGATATGAAAAAAGCAGACTAAGGAGCTGTCCATGTCACCGACCCTGACAAAACGACTGTTTTCAAAGGCCGGCTTACTGGTGCTGGCCCTGGTCACCCTGCTGCTGACCATTGGCGTCAGTCAGCTGTTTAAAGGCGCACGTGTCGACCTTACTCAAGACCGGTTATATACCCTCTCTGACGGTACAAAAAACCTGCTGGACAAACTGGATGGCAAGGCCACCCTTCAATTCTTCTATTCAGAAGGCCAGACCCGGGAGCTGCCTTTCCTGCGCAACTATGCCAGACGGGTAACCGAACTGCTGGAAGAGTATGTGCTGGCATCCAATGGCAAACTCCGGCTCGAAGTGATTGACCCTGAGCCTTTCTCAGAAAATGAAGACAAAGCTGCGGAATATGGCCTTCAGGCTGTGCCGCTGGGTGGTCCCGGTAAAGAAGCCTATATGGGACTGGTCATCACTAATGATGAAGACGACAGTAAACGTGAAGTGATCGGCTTCCTGCACCCGGATAAAGAACGCTTTCTTGAGTACGACATCAGCAAGCTGGTTTATTCAGTGGTACAGAAATCCCGACCGAAAATCGGCCTGGTGAGTACTCTCCAGGTTAACGGTGGTTACGATATGATGAGTCGCCAGCCTTCCGGGCCGTGGATGAGTATTTCCCAGCTCAGGCAGATGTATGATGTTGATGATCTGGGAACCGCTTTTGACGTTATCCCTGAAGACATCAACCTGCTGGTGGTTATCCATCCCAAAGAGCTGACAGACCGCACTCGTTATGCCATCGACCAATACGTCGTGGGTGGCGGTCATGCCCTCATTTTTGTTGACCCCAACGCAGAATCCGATCAGGCCGGTGGTGGCATGATGGGAGGGATGATGATGGGTATGGGCGGGGATAAATCTTCCTCTTTGCCAATCCTGTTCAAAGCCTGGGGTATTGAGATGGACAAGAGCAAAGTGCTTGCTGATGGAACACTGGCACTCTCCGTGGGCTCGCCATCCGGTCGACCTGTCCGGCATCTGGGCATTCTTGGGCTTAATGAGCAAAGCTTTAACAGTGATGATGTCATCACTTCCATGCTAAACAGTGTCAATGTGGCTACTTCAGGCGCAGTGATCCAACTGGAGGATGCTCCTACCGATATCGAAGTACTGCTTCACTCCACTAAAAATGCCATGCTGATGGATGCATCGCTGTTTGCCATGCTGTTTGATCCTTCCTCTTTATACAAAGATTTTAAGGCTACTGGTACTGAATACCCGATGGCTGTCAGAGTAACCGGAATGGTCAAAACCGCTTTTCCAGATGGAAGACCGCCAGAGCCTGAAAAAGCAGAAACCGGCGAAGACGGTTTAAAAGCTGAGGAGGAAGAAGAGGAAGAGTTGGCAGCAGAGGCGAAGGTAAACGAGGACGAAACAAAACCAGTAAAAGAGTTGCCAGCCCACATTGCAGAGTCCATGCAGCCCGTTAATGTTATTGTGGTGGCGGATACTGACCTGTTAACAGATCGGCTCTGGGTTCAGAAGAACAACTTTTTTGGTCAGGACATTGTGCAGCCTTTCGCCAATAATGGCGACCTGCTGATCAATATGGTGGATAACCTGATGGGGAATGCCGATCTGATCAGTATTCGTAGCCGTGGTCAGTTCTCCCGTCCTTTTGATAAGGTCAGTGAGCTGGAGCGTCAGGCAGAGGAAAGCTTCTACCAGAAAGAAGAAGAACTGAAACAGCAATTGGCCGAAACTGATGCCAAACTGCGACAGTTGCAAGCTACTAAAGATGGAGAAGATGTTCTGGTGCTGAGTCCTGAACAGCAGGCTGAAGTTGAACGTTTTGTGCAGGAGAAGCTAAAAATTCGCAAGCAGCTTCGTGATGTTCAACATCAGCTCAGCAAGGATATTGAGAAACTGGGAACCCAGCTGAAACTGATCAATATACTTGCTGTACCTGCATTGATTACATTGATTGCACTAGGGTATCGGTTTGCACGAAGACGCAAACGATACAGTTAAGTAAACGTGTTGCCAGTGAATAATGTCGTTATCCACTGGCAATTTTTATTTTTAGAATATGCAGTTGTTATTGACATCCTCTTCCTGCTGGTTCGCAGGGAGCGCTCTTTCAGTTAAGAGGTAGAGACTTTCACGCTCCCAGCTTTTTCATAGCTGCCCTGCGAATATGGTATTGCTGGCAAACGTTCAGTTTTTTCATTAGCCAGTTTACCGTCGTTCCTTGAATAAGCAGAGAAAACAGAATCACCACAAGAGTCAGATCAATAATCAGCTCTTTGTCAGGAAGCGTGTCTGGTATAAGAAGCATCAGAGCAACAGGAACAACTCCGCGCAATCCGCCCCAGAACATAACAGCCATGCTTTTGCCATCAACAGAGCGGCAGAATGCTAGCCGGTTGGAAGCTGGCAGCAGCAGGTAAACAGCAGCCAGGCGTCCCGCCAGAACAGCAAAGATAGCGACCAGGAAAAAGTGGTAATTAGTCAGAAGGTAGTCAAAGTTCCGGAACAGTAGATTTTCTTTTAATCCAAGCAGCAGAAAAATCAGACTGTTGACAATAAAAGACAATAATTCCCAGTAAGGCCTTAAGAAGCCTCGCACCTCTTCAGACAGTACGGTGCTTGAGGATGAGCGGGTAATGATGCCAGCTGCAATCGTCGACATGACTCCAGATACTCCGAGTACATGATCTGCGATGATAAAGCTGCCATAGGCGAGAATTGTAGTGAAGGCTATTTGTGCAAAGGGTACACCTTTGCTTAATTTCATAAGCCAGCGCATAGCTACTCCCATCGCTGAGCCAACCAGAATTCCTCCAAAGAAGACTTTTATGAATGCTCCAATACCTTCCAGCAAAACACCTGCACTTACGCCACTTCCACTTTGGACCACTGCTAGCACAATGCCGAAAATAACGATGGCAGACGCATCGTTAAAGAGGCTCTCGGAGTCCATTAGCATGGATAGCCTTTCTGGTGCGCCCACTTCTTTGAAAAGGGCTATGACGGCGACCGGGTCTGTTGCGGAAATCAAGGCACCAAACAGCATGGCCGAAGCCAGACTTAATGGAGTAAGCCAATTCAGAAGAGCACCTACAACCAGCATAGAAAGGACAACGCCGATAACGGCCAGATTAAGAATGACGCCCATCTCACGAAACAGACTAGGTGGCTTTATGTTGATAGCCGCATCAAAAATCAGGATAGGTAGCAATACATACATTATCAGGTCGTGAGAAAGATCCACCTTTAATGCCAATTCCAGCTGGTCGGCATACTGAGCGGCAATGCCCAAAACCATACCTATAACAACGAGGCCAATCGTATAAGGGAATCTCAATCGCTTTAGCAAAATGGCAGAGCTTGTGGCAATGAGTAGCAGACCAGATAAAATCAGAACAGGTATAGCCAAGCTAGCGGCGTGCATGATAAAACCTCGACAATCTTTGTTTTAAGTAATTTAGCAAATCAGGCCTGAAATGATTTACAGAAGCATCAAAAAATAGCACCCATAACAAATGGGCAGTCTATTCTCGGTCAGGCTCCTAGGAGCCTGACCGAGAATAGCTTAGGCAGTCCTCCTAAAGGTTTCGCAAAATTCAAAATGAGCAAAAAACAACCACTTTTTGAGGTTGATTTGCTCATTTTTGCCAATTTACAGCTTTTCTTTACCTTTATGCCGCTTTTTCAACCTTTTTTAAATCCTCAAGACGGAGTGACCCCGTTAAAGCTTTCTTCACAATTTTTTTGAAATTATGCACTGTGCATACCAGTGAAAACTCTGCTTCCACTTTCTCTTTCCCGCGCAGACTGAAACTCCTGAATCCAGAGTTTTTTATCTGACCAAACGGCGGTTCCGCTATTACTTTGCGACGTTCGTATACCGCTTTCGCTTCGCTTGTTTCCATTTTTTTATTCATGGCTTGTCGTGCAGTTTCAAACTTGTCTGTGCGAATTACCTTGCCTGCACTTTTCTTGGAGCCACTGCATCTGGAGCGGTAAGCGCACTCTCGGCATACTTCCTTGTTTGCCCGGTAGCCTTTCCTCTTAGCTTTACTGGCTGGATTGGTAACCAATTTTTCCCCAGCCGGACAGATGAAGACGTCAGCTTCAATATTGTATGTAAAATCCGCTTTGACAAATTTTCGATCAGTATTTTCAAGGTTCGTGACAGCCGGTTTTTCTTCCTTATCAGTAGCGATATAACCGTCTATTCCGTGTTTATCCAAGGTGTGCAGATTTGGCCCTGAAAAATAGCCGTTGTCCATACTCCATTTATCCACAGCTGCGCCATCGGTAGATTCTGACAAAGCCTGAAGAGCAGGTTCTACTTCCTGTACGTCGTTGGCGCGCTGGCTGATGTGTTGGCCAACAATGATCTGGTGATCCGCATCTACATTAATTTGGGCATTGTAGCTGTATTCGCAGTACCCTTTCTTGCTCATCACCCGGGCATCATGGTCTGCAAAGCTAATCTGTTTCTTGTCGTCTATTGGCTCGTCCGGATTGAGGGCTTTCTCACGCTCTTCCAGTGCTTTTTTGGCAGCCTTAATTTTCTTCAGCCGTTCTTCTTTAAACTGGAGGTCTTCAGGAATACTGTAGCCATTGGTTTCTTTGTAGGCGTCGTCTTCTTCCTGATCGCACTGGCTGGCTTTTTTGATCAGTTCATCAACCTCAGCGCTGAGTTCTGCCTCTTTGGCTTTAAGCCGGCCGTAGCTCATGGCCTTATGCTTTGAACTGTTGGCTTTGAATTTCGAACCATCCAGGCTGATATGCCCAAGCGATGCCAGTTTCAGCTCCATCGCCAGCTTGACGGACTGTTTGAAACAGTCATGAAAAAACGACAGGTTGTTTTTGCGGAAGTCCCCCAGGACCCGAAAGTTTGGGCAATTCATCTGAGAGATGTACATGAATGCCAAGTCCTGCCGACACCGTTTTTCTATTTCACGGGAGCTGAATACACCATGACTGTAGGCGTAGATCAGGATACCTACGATCAGCTTGGGTGGGTAGGCATGCTGTCCAAGGTGATGGTACTGCTTTTCAACTTCCGAGGTATCAATGTTCTGGAAGATGGTCTCATAGATGTAGCAGTCATGATCTTTGGGAAGAAGATCAAAGATGTTGGTTGGAAACAGCAGGTGCTGGTCGAACTCAACAGGGCTATCCTTGAATTTTGGTGGTGGCGACATCAGGCTTCATCAGGGCTGCGTTTTGAACGCTATTATATCAGATAAATCCTATTCTCGGTCAGGCTCCTAGTGCTGATGTGCGAAATACTACGGCGTAGCCTCGGCAGAAAAATAATAAGTATTCCTTATTTGCTTTATAAGAGAATGTTATTGTAAGTAAAAAACTTCAGTCGTTTGAGCTTTGTTCACCTACCCAATTGGTTTCATCCCTTCTGTTATTTATATGCCCGTATCATCTATATACCTAAGGTGAAGTTGGCTCAGCTGCATGGATTAATTTGTTACGAGTAAATTTAACTCAGGTTTAGCGGACTAGCCCGCCCGGCGGGCACACAACCCAGAGTAACTCTTAGCTGCCAACCTCAATTCTTCGTCCTACGATAAGGAAGGAGGCATATCCGAGCCAGAGACCGAACGCACACTGGTGCTCTTGCCCGAAGTTTAGCGTGGTCGGGAGGCTGGCGACCGCATCACTGATGACGCCTGGCGATCTCGTTCAGAAGACTGCATATGATCGACAGCCCCATACCCGGATATGCCTTCGTTCAGTAGTGTAGGAACGCAGTCATGAAACACAACCCAAATCCGGCTAAAGTTCAAAAGCGGATATCTGGCCATCTAAAAACCGTGAACCTCTATGCTGCAGGCATTGATATTGGTTCAGAGTTCCACTTTGTTGCTGTCCCTAAAGAGCTCGATGAACAGTCGGTTCGGTCTTTTGCCTGCTTTACCTCTGATCTCGAAATGATGACTCAATGGCTCGTGAAAATCGGAATTACGACCGTGGTCATGGAGTCTACCGGAATCTATTGGATTCCCGCTTTCGAAATGCTTGAAGAGCACGGCCTTGACGTCAAACTGGTGAATGCTCGTCATGTTAAAAACGTCCCTGGTCGTAAAAGTGATGTGCAGGACTGTCAGTGGTTACAACAACTGCATACTCATGGCCTGCTTGAGGGAGCTTTTCGCCCTGAAGATCAGGTGTGTGCCTTGCGTGCCTATATGCGTCAGCGTGAAACCCTGATCCGTTACCGGGCGTCGCACATACAGCACATGCAGAAAGCTTTACGGCAAATGAACCTGTTGTTGGACAATGTCGTTGCGGATATCACTGGCAAAACGGGGATGGGTATCATTCTCTCCATTCTCGCGGGAGAGCGTGACCCAGAGGTACTGGCCAAACACCGGGACTCTCATTGTAAAAAATCAGAGAAAGTCATTGCTAAGTCACTGCATGGGCATTACCGGGTGGAACACCTATTTGCCTTAAAGCAGTCTGTTGAGCTTTATGATTTTTACGAAAAGCAAATTGAAGCTTGTGACAAGGCATTGGAAGACCAGTTGAACCAGTTTGATGATAAGTCCGAGAGTATCTCTCTGCCTGCAAAACGCAAATCAGCCAGCGCCCCTGCTTTTGATGTAAGAACTCACCTTTACCGGGTGACAGGGGTAGATCTGACATCGATTGAGGGAATAGAGGAAAATACCGCCCTGAAGGTAGTTTCTGAAATTGGTACAGACATGAGTCGCTGGCCGACAGTGAAGCACTTTTGTTCCTGGCTGGGACTGAGCCCGGGAAACAAGATATCAGGAGGCAAAGTGTTGAGCAGCAAGACCAAAAGAATCCCTAACCGGGCCGCTTCTGCTCTGCGTATGGCTGCACTGACTCTGGTGAGTTCGAAAAGTGCGCTGGGAGCCTATTATCGTCGAATGAGAAGTAAGCTGGGGGCACCAAAAGCGATTACAGCGACTGCACATAAACTTGCCCGGCTGATTTACAGCATGCTGAAAAACGGCTCAGAGTACGTAGATAGAGGTCAGGATTACTACGAGGAGCAATACCGTGACCGAGTCATTAAAAACATGAGAAAGCGCGCTGAAGACATGGGTTACAAACTGGTCGAAATTGAAACAGCCTCACCATCTTGACTCTATGCAAATAACTAGTCCCGAAGGAGTTACTCAGAAGCGGACTTA
Source organism: Endozoicomonas gorgoniicola (assembly GCF_025562715.2). NCBI lineage: Bacteria > Pseudomonadati > Pseudomonadota > Gammaproteobacteria > Oceanospirillales > Endozoicomonadaceae > Endozoicomonas > Endozoicomonas gorgoniicola. The sequence continues at coordinate 3,704,048 of NZ_JAPFCC010000001.1, read as the reverse complement.
AAACAAACGTTCGTTAAAACCGACATTCACCACCCAGCATGACATTTTCCTAATACCTGCTATCTATTATCAGATAAGCAAATATCAAGAAGCCTTGTTATGCCTCCTATTCAATACCGCTCTCAGGTCATGGATCATCTCGGTCTAGTGGCTGGAATGTGCAAAGAGCTGGGCATTGCCGACCATATCGACAGGCGCGCGCCCAAAGTATCTGACGAATGGAACATCTCCCACGGTGAGGCCGTTGTCGCGATGATTATCAATGGCCTCGGCTTTACGGGGCAGTCTCTCCACATGTTCCCTCAGTTCTTCTCCAATAAACCCCTCGATAAACTGATCAGAGAGGGGATTGAGCCCGAGCACATAAACGACAAAGTTCTTGGAAGAACACTGGATGAACTGTTTGAACTGGGTGTCAGTAAAGTCTATTTTGAGCTGGCTATCAAGGTGGCTACGCATCTCAAATTGCCATGTGATGCACTCAACCTTGATGGCACAGGATTTCACGTCGATGGCCGTTATAACAGCGAGGAGGAAGTCAGTGACGAAGACCTCAATTGCATCAGGCTTTGCAAGGGCTACAGCCGAGATCATCGTCCTGATCTGAACCAGGCCATATTGCTCCTGCTGACCGAAAACCGGGCAGGCATTCCGATGTTTATGAAAGCAGCCAGCGGTAATGTGACGGACAAGACCAGTTTCAAACAAGTGGTTTCTGAGCATATAAAGAGCTTCAAAGCGGCACTTAATGCCCGTTACTTCATCGGTGATGCCGCATTGTATGTGGCTGAAACCGTTCAGGAACTGAGTCAGCAGGATCAGTTGTTTATCTCCAGAGTTCCTCTCAACATTGGTGCAGCCAAAGAACTGGTTCAAAGTGCGCCATTGCGCTCAATGGTTGAGGTTGAAGGGTTTGAGCATTACGAATCTGTAGAAACTCTGTCTGACTATGCAGGTGTCGTACAACGTTGGGTACTGTTTCGAAATAATCAAAGCCAGAAAACAGAACAGAAGACACTGACAAGGCGTATGCAGAAAAAGTCCCTGAAGGAATTCAAGGAACTTGAGAAATTGGGCAAGAAGCCATTCTGTTGCGAATCGGATGCCATGGAAGCTTTCAAGCTATGGCAAAAACAGTCCGTATACTGCCAGGCTGAACCTGAGATCATCGAGAGTCCCTGCTATAAAACCAAAGGCCGTCCTGCTGATGGGACAGTTCCCGACCACTATGAATATTATGTGACAGGCTCCTGCGCGGTTGCTGTACAGACTCGTCGTGATGCAGAAGCATCGTTGGGTTGTTTTGTTCTGGCAACCAACGATACAGATACAGCCCGGCTTGACGCTGGCGAACTACTGAGGACGTATAAATCCCAGCAGCAGGTTGAGAGAGGTTTTCGCTTCCTGAAGAGCCCTGATTTTCTGGTGTCTTCACTGTATCTCAAAAAACCTGAGCGTATTGAGGCCCTGTTAATGGTGATGACACTCTGCCTTATGGTCTATGCTGCAATTCAGCATCGAATCCGCTATGAACTGAAAAGGCAGAGCCGAACGTTCCCGGACATGAAGAAGAAACCAGCCCAGAACCCAACGGGCAGATGGGTTTTCCTGTGCTTTGATGGGATTCATGTGCTGTCGGTTAACGGGACGGAGAAACACATGGTTGGAATATCGGAGAGGCAATCGACGATCATTTTTATTTTGGGCTCAACGTACCAAGAAATTTATTCCTGAATAGGGTGGTGAATGACGGTTAAAATATTTAGCGTCGGCGTAGCCAACCCCGTCGGGCTCACAACTCATACCTGTCTGAACCCGTTAAGTCATTTGTTTTGAATTCAATTATGCCGCTTTTGCCAATAAACTATCCAAACGTTCGTTTTAATCTGGCAATTTCAGTTCTAATTTTTGCTCATATCGGTTCCTGCAGCCACGAATTCGAAACTGCGGAATAATTAACACAGGTAAGCCGCCGGCTATGCCGGAGCTCAATTAACTTTCTTCTGAGTAACTCCTTCGGGACTAGTTATTTGCATAGAGTCAAGATGGTGAGGCTGTTTCAATTTCGACCAGTTTGTAACCCATGTCTTCAGCGCGCTTTCTCATGTTTTTAATGACTCGGTCACGGTATTGCTCCTCGTAGTAATCCTGACCTCTATCTACGTACTCTGAGCCGTTTTTCAGCATGCTGTAAATCAGCCGGGCAAGTTTATGTGCAGTCGCTGTAATCGCTTTTGGTGCCCCCAGCTTACTTCTCATTCGACGATAATAGGCTCCCAGCGCACTTTTCGAACTCACCAGAGTCAGTGCAGCCATACGCAGAGCAGAAGCGGCCCGGTTAGGGATTCTTTTGGTCTTGCTGCTCAACACTTTGCCTCCTGATATCTTGTTTCCCGGGCTCAGTCCCAGCCAGGAACAAAAGTGCTTCACTGTCGGCCAGCGACTCATGTCTGTACCAATTTCAGAAACTACCTTCAGGGCGGTATTTTCCTCTATTCCCTCAATCGATGTCAGATCTACCCCTGTCACCCGGTAAAGGTGAGTTCTTACATCAAAAGCAGGGGCGCTGGCTGATTTGCGTTTTGCAGGCAGAGAGATACTCTCGGACTTATCATCAAACTGGTTCAACTGGTCTTCCAATGCCTTGTCACAAGCTTCAATTTGCTTTTCGTAAAAATCATAAAGCTCAACAGACTGCTTTAAGGCAAATAGGTGTTCCACCCGGTAATGCCCATGCAGTGACTTAGCAATGACTTTCTCTGATTTTTTACAATGAGAGTCCCGGTGTTTGGCCAGTACCTCTGGGTCACGCTCTCCCGCGAGAATGGAGAGAATGATACCCATCCCCGTTTTGCCAGTGATATCCGCAACGACATTGTCCAACAACAGGTTCATTTGCCGTAAAGCTTTCTGCATGTGCTGTATGTGCGACGCCCGGTAACGGATCAGGGTTTCACGCTGACGCATATAGGCACGCAAGGCACACACCTGATCTTCAGGGCGAAAAGCTCCCTCAAGCAGGCCATGAGTATGCAGTTGTTGTAACCACTGACAGTCCTGCACATCACTTTTACGACCAGGGACGTTTTTAACATGACGAGCATTCACCAGTTTGACGTCAAGGCCGTGCTCTTCAAGCATTTCGAAAGCGGGAATCCAATAGATTCCGGTAGACTCCATGACCACGGTCGTAATTCCGATTTTCACGAGCCATTGAGTCATCATTTCGAGATCAGAGGTAAAGCAGGCAAAAGACCGAACCGACTGTTCATCGAGCTCTTTAGGGACAGCAACAAAGTGGAACTCTGAACCAATATCAATGCCTGCAGCATAGAGGTTCACGGTTTTTAGATGGCCAGATATCCGCTTTTGAACTTTAGCCGGATTTGGGTTGTGTTTCATGACTGCGTTCCTACACTACTGAACGAAGGCATATCCGGGTATGGGGCTGTCGATCATATGCAGTCTTCTGAACGAGATCGCCAGGCGTCATCAGTGATGCGGTCGCCAGCCTCCCGACCACGCTAAACTTCGGGCAAGAGCACCAGTGTGCGTTCGGTCTCTGGCTCGGATATGCCTCCTTCCTTATCGTAGGACGAAGAATTGAGGTTGGCAGCTAAGAGTTACTCTGGGTTGTGTGCCCGCCGGGCGGGCTAGTCCGCTAAGCTTGAATAAATTGAACAGGCTTGTTGTGCATTAGATAAATTAACCCGGATATTTCATAAAAAGAGGCAAGTTCCGCCCAATCACTTGATATAATTGGGTCGACCAAAAAAATGCTTCGGAAGAAGCAAACCGGAACTTCTGAGTAACTCCTTCGGGACTAGTTATTTGCATAGAGTCAAGATGGTGAGGCTGTTTCAATTTCGACCAGTTTGTAACCCATGTCTTCAGCGCGCTTTCTCATGTTTTTAATGACTCGGTCACGGTATTGCTCCTCGTAGTAATCCTGACCTCTATCTACGTACTCTGAGCCGTTTTTCAGCATGCTGTAAATCAGCCGGGCAAGTTTATGTGCAGTCGCTGTAATCGCTTTTGGTGCCCCCAGCTTACTTCTCATTCGACGATAATAGGCTCCCAGCGCACTTTTCGAACTCACCAGAGTCAGTGCAGCCATACGCAGAGCAGAAGCGGCCCGGTTAGGGATTCTTTTGGTCTTGCTGCTCAACACTTTGCCTCCTGATATCTTGTTTCCCGGGCTCAGTCCCAGCCAGGAACAAAAGTGCTTCACTGTCGGCCAGCGACTCATGTCTGTACCAATTTCAGAAACTACCTTCAGGGCGGTATTTTCCTCTATTCCCTCAATCGATGTCAGATCTACCCCTGTCACCCGGTAAAGGTGAGTTCTTACATCAAAAGCAGGGGCGCTGGCTGATTTGCGTTTTGCAGGCAGAGAGATACTCTCGGACTTATCATCAAACTGGTTCAACTGGTCTTCCAATGCCTTGTCACAAGCTTCAATTTGCTTTTCGTAAAAATCATAAAGCTCAACAGACTGCTTTAAGGCAAATAGGTGTTCCACCCGGTAATGCCCATGCAGTGACTTAGCAATGACTTTCTCTGATTTTTTACAATGAGAGTCCCGGTGTTTGGCCAGTACCTCTGGGTCACGCTCTCCCGCGAGAATGGAGAGAATGATACCCATCCCCGTTTTGCCAGTGATATCCGCAACGACATTGTCCAACAACAGGTTCATTTGCCGTAAAGCTTTCTGCATGTGCTGTATGTGCGACGCCCGGTAACGGATCAGGGTTTCACGCTGACGCATATAGGCACGCAAGGCACACACCTGATCTTCAGGGCGAAAAGCTCCCTCAAGCAGGCCATGAGTATGCAGTTGTTGTAACCACTGACAGTCCTGCACATCACTTTTACGACCAGGGACGTTTTTAACATGACGAGCATTCACCAGTTTGACGTCAAGGCCGTGCTCTTCAAGCATTTCGAAAGCGGGAATCCAATAGATTCCGGTAGACTCCATGACCACGGTCGTAATTCCGATTTTCACGAGCCATTGAGTCATCATTTCGAGATCAGAGGTAAAGCAGGCAAAAGACCGAACCGACTGTTCATCGAGCTCTTTAGGGACAGCAACAAAGTGGAACTCTGAACCAATATCAATGCCTGCAGCATAGAGGTTCACGGTTTTTAGATGGCCAGATATCCGCTTTTGAACTTTAGCCGGATTTGGGTTGTGTTTCATGACTGCGTTCCTACACTACTGAACGAAGGCATATCCGGGTATGGGGCTGTCGATCATATGCAGTCTTCTGAACGAGATCGCCAGGCGTCATCAGTGATGCGGTCGCCAGCCTCCCGACCACGCTAAACTTCGGGCAAGAGCACCAGTGTGCGTTCGGTCTCTGGCTCGGATATGCCTCCTTCCTTATCGTAGGACGAAGAATTGAGGTTGGCAGCTAAGAGTTACTCTGGGTTGTGTGCCCGCCGGGCGGGCTAGTCCGCTAAGCTTGAATAAATTGAACAGGCTTGTTGTGCATTAGATAAATTAACCCGGATATTTCATAAAAAGAGGCAAGTTCCGCCCAATCACTTGATATAATTGGGTCGACCAAAAAAATGCTTCGGAAGAAGCAAACCGGAACTTGCCATGAACAAATTTACACAAGAACAGCTTCGTTTTCACCCCTCCAACGGAAAAACTATCCGGGCAGACTTCAATGGCGGAGAATTATCCTCTGATTTTGGCGCCCTGATGCTACGTGAAACAATGCTTCACAGCGGTATCATATCCAGGCTGACTGACGGCATTGACGATAAACGTCATCAATCCTACATCGACCACACCCTGCAAGAACTCATTGCCCAAAGAGTTTTGCAAATGGCCTGTGGTTATGAAGATGCAAACGACAGCAACCATCTGCGTAAAGACCCAATCTTTAAGCTTGCCAATGGAAGAAACCCACTGGACGATGATAACCATCTGGCTTCCGCTCCAACGTATACAAGGCTTGGTCAGTCCATGACCAAACGGGATATTTATAATATGACCAAAGCACTGGCTGATCACTTCATCAGCAGTTATGAATACCCGCCATTAGCCATCATTATCGACCTGGATCATACGCCTGCTATCACCCATGGCGGCCAGCAGATGAACCTGTTCAACGCCAAATATCAAGACTACTGTTACTTGCCCTTAATGATCTTTGAGGGGCTCAGCGGCAAGCTGATCACTTCGATCCTGCGTCCTGGAAAAACACCCACAGGCCGAGAGAATGCAGCTATTCTCCAGCGCCTCATTAAGCTGATCCGTACAAGATGGCCGAAAACCCATTTACTGGTTCGTGGGGATAGCCACTTTGCCCAACCAGAGTTAATGCAGGTTGTTCAGGATGACCCTCACTCCGACTACGTGCTGGGAAAAGGCGCAGGACACAAGACGGCCTTGCGACCTAAAGCCAAAGAGTTGCTGGATGAAGCGCGGAAAGCTCTCGACGTTAAAACCGGGCTGGCAAAACTGAACAACATGCCAGAGCCTGAGCGACTCAGGCTCTACGGAGAAACGGACTATCAGGCAAAAAGCTGGA